>DATIDF010000171.1:0-2721 GCA_035456445.1 Anaeromyxobacter sp. | reverse complement strand
TCGCCGCGTCGGTGACGCGGACGGTGAACGTCTTGCCCGACACGGCGCGGCGGGCGGCGGCCACGTTCGCCTCGCAGGTCGCGCGCGTGTAGACGTCCGTGCAGTGACCGACGTAGCGGCTGAGGAAGGGCTCGAGTGAATCGATGCGCTCGGCGCTGATGGCGACCGTGTCGAAGCGGTCGCTCGCCAGGGTGGAGGGGGAGGCGAGGAGCAGGAGCACGACCCACAGAACGCGCATGTGCTGGATTCCCTCTCGATGCGGGCGGCTCGCCCGGACGGGTACCGCGAGTGTAGCGCGGCGCCGCTCTGCCCGATTGAAAGATAGGCCTTCGGCGTGCGACGGAAGACCACATGAAGGCGAAGGTCGCTTTTTTGACTACATCGACACACCGCCCTAGCCTGAGCTCCTCGATGGCGGAGGCGGACGACATGCTCAACGGCCGGAGGGAAGGGCGCAGGACGGCGCCGGTGGAGCGCCGCGCGGCGCCGCGCCTGGATAAGGTCTTCCGCGTCTACCTGGAGGGCGAGCACGGCATGGGCCTCGGCGTCGCCCGCAACATCTCCGAGGGGGGCATGTTCGTCGAGACCCGCGTCCCGCACCCGATCGGATCGCAGGTCAGGATCACATTCCCGTCCGACTCGGGCGAGATGACCGCCGTCGCGGAGGTCCGCTACGTCTGTCACCTCATGGGTCGCGCGCCCGCCGTCGAGCACGGGCCGCTCGCGTCACGCGGCATGGGCGTGAAGTTCCTCTACTTCGAGGATGATGCGGTCCACGCCGAGCTGCAGTGACTCGCTCACAGGATCCGGTCGCGCCCACGCAGGGTTCCCGCGGTAGAAGAGGGGACGTGACGCTCGCGATCGAGACGGAGGGGCTCACGCGGCTGTTCGACGGGCGCGCCGCCGTGGAGGGGCTCGCGCTCTCCGTGCCGGCTGGCGCGTTCTACGGGTTCCTCGGCCCGAACGGCGCCGGGAAGAGCACGACCATCAAGATGCTGACGGGCCTGCTCGCCCCGTCCTCGGGGCGCGCGCGCGTGCTCGGGATCGATCTCGATCGTGATCCGCTCACGGTGAAGCGGCGCGTGGGCGTGGTGCCGGACGGCCTCGCCCTGTTCGAGCGGCTCTCCGGCGCGGAGCAGCTCCGGATCCACGGCCAGCTCTACGGGCTCGACCGCCGCGAGGCGGGACGGCGCGCCGACGAGCTGCTCGGGGTGCTCGAGCTCGCGAACGAGGCCGGCAAGCTCGTGGGCGAGTACAGCCACGGCATGAAGAAGAAGCTCGCCCTCGGCTGCGCGCTCATCCACGGTCCGCAGCTCCTGTTCCTCGACGAGCCGTTCGAGGGCATCGACGCGGTGGCGGTGAGCGGGATCCGGCGGCTCCTGCAGGACCTCGTCGCCCGCGGCGCGATCACGATCTTCCTCACCAGCCACGTGCTCGAGGTCGTCGAGCGGCTCGTATCGCACGTCGGCATCATCCGCGAAGGCCGGCTCGCTGCGCAGGGCACGCTCGCGGAGGTCCGCGGCGCGCTCTCGCTCGAGGAGGTGTTCATCCGCACGGTCGGCGAGGAGCGCGGCGAGGTGCGCGGGCTGTCCTGGCTCGGCGAGGGCGCGTGAGGCCGGCGCTGGAGGGCGAGGCCGCAGGGGGCGGCGCCCCCGTGTCGCCGGAGCGGGCCGACGGCTGGGCGACCCTGCGCGCGCTCGCGGAGCTCCGGTGGCTCCTGCTCCTCAGGCGCCTCCGCCGTCCGGGCGGCGTCCCGGAGATGGTCGCGCGGGTCGCGCTCTACGTCATCGCGATCCCGGCGGGGCTCGCCTTCGCCGCGCTCGCCGCGCTCGGCTCGTTCGAGGCGGTGCGCGCCGGCCGCGGGCTGCAGGCGTCCGTCCCGATCGCCGCGCTCTTCTTCGGCGTCTGGCAGACCTGGACCCTCGTCGCGCTCTCGATCTCGGAGCGCGACGCGCTCGAGCTGCGCCGCTTCCTCGTCTATCCGATCCCTCCGCGGCGCGTGTTCGGGTACGGCCTCGCCGCCTCGGTGGCCGCCGATCCGTTCGCCGCGTTCTGGTGCCTGCTCCTCGCCGGCACGTTCGCCGGTGCCGCCGCCGCGCGCCCCGGCGCCTGGCTCGTCCTCCTCGCGCTCGTGCTCGTCGCCTTCGTGGCGGCGACCGTGGCGCTCGTGGCGCTCCTCCAGGAGCTCCTCGCGCGCCTCCTGCGCGGCCGGCGCGCGCGGGAGCTCCTCATCGCCGCGGTCTACGTCGGCGTCGCCCTGCTCCTCGTCTGGACCGCGGGTCATCCCGGCTCGGCCGTGCGGCTCCTGCGCGGCGCCGGCGCGCTGCGCTGGCTCGCGTATCCCGCCGCGCTCGCCGAGGGCGCCGTCCGCGAGCTCTACGCGGGACGCGCGCTCGCGGCGCTGCCGTGGGTCCTCGCGCTCGCAGCGGCGGTGATCCTGACCGCGTGGGCCGCATACCGGCTCGCGCTCGCAGCCGCCCGCGCGGGGAGCGCTGGCGCGCCGCGCGCGGCGGCGACGGGCGAGGGCGGCTGGCCGCTGCCGGGCCGGGTCGGGGCGCTCGTCGAGAAGGAGGCGAAGTACCTCCTCCGTCACCCCATCGCGACGCTGCTCGCGCTCATCCTGCCGCCGTTCGCCGCGCTCGTCGCGT
The DNA here is from genome assembly GCA_035456445.1 of Anaeromyxobacter sp. Lineage (GTDB taxonomy): Bacteria > Myxococcota > Myxococcia > Myxococcales > Anaeromyxobacteraceae > Anaeromyxobacter. The sequence continues at coordinate 73 of DATIDF010000171.1, read as the reverse complement.
GGAAGGTCCCGCCCCGGGTGCCTGCCGAGGCGGGCGAGATCGTCCGCGTGCTCCCGGTGCTCGGGTTCGCGCT
>DATIDF010000170.1:0-16664 GCA_035456445.1 Anaeromyxobacter sp. | reverse complement strand
CGCGCGCGTCGAACGTGATCCCGTTCGCGAAGGGGGGCCCGAAGCCGAGCAGCCGCCTCGTCGAGATCCCGATCGTCGGCAAGGTCGCCGCCGGCCAGCCGATCCTGGCGCAGGAGCGCGTCGAGGACACCGTGCAGGTGGACTCCTTCCTGCTCGGCACGAACAAGAAGGTGTACGGCCTGCGCGTGCAGGGCGACTCGATGATCGGCGACGGGATCCTCCCCGGCGACTACATCTTCGTGAAGAAGCAGCTGCACGCGGAGGACGGCGAGATCGTCGTCGCGATGATCGACGAGGAGGCGACGGTGAAGCGCGTCTACTTCGAGGGCGATCGCGTCCGCTTCCAGCCCTCGAACCCGCGCATGGCGCCCATCTACGTCCGCGCCTCCGACTTCCGCACGACGATGATCCTGGGCGTCGTGGTCGGCGTCTACCGCAAGCTCGGCTGAGCGCTCGTCCGCCGTGCGCCCGCTGGGGACGGCTTCACGCTCGGTCAGCGAGGCCGCCGTCTACCGGCGCCACCGCGGCCCACGAGGTCTTGCGCGGCTCGACTTACTTCGTCCCACACCTGCGCCTATCTTGCCTGAGACGACCGGAACCCGGTCGGAACGCGAAGGGAGGAGGCGAGGATGGTGAAGTCGAACCCCAGGCTCGAGGCTGCGCGGCAGGCCTATCGCGAAGCCCTCGTGGCGGCCCGAGAGAGCCCTTCGGCAGAGGCGTGGACTCGCCTGCTCGCAGCAGGCAAGGAGCTCTCGAAGGCGACCGAGCCACCGCCGCGCAGCCGGCGGGGTCGCAAGCCCGCCGCGGCGCAGGGGGAACCCATCGTCGACGTCCCGAACCTGGAAGGCGCGGAGTAGGCGCGTCAGGAGCGCGTCTTCGCCTGCCGCACGTACCGATCGAGGTCCTCGCGGTCGATGAGCGAGAGCACCTCGATCGCGTTCTGTCTCTCCCCACGGCGGTACAGGAGCCGCACGTCGGTCGCGACGCGCACCCGGTAGTAGCCCGGGAGCCCCTCGAGCGGGAGCGCGCGCAGGCTCGGGTGCCGGTGGTCCTGCGCGAGCAGGTTGGCCTGCTTGAACGCAGCGCGCTGGACGCGGCGGTCCCAGCCCTCGAGAGAGTCGTAGAACTCGCGCGTATAGACCGGCATGAGCCACGACGCCGGCGCCTCCTCCGGCTCGTCCGCCGCCTCCGCCGGATTGGCCGCCTGCGCCGGCGGGGAACGCTCCGCACCGGCGCGCGCGCGCGCCTCTCGCAGCGCGGACTCGAGCTCCCGCTCCCGCTCCTCCTGCCGCGCGAGCTTTGCCTCGAGGCCAGCCGCCCGCGCCTCGAGCTCCCGCGCCGCGGCCCGGGCCCGCTGCGCCTCCGCCGCCACGTCCGTGGCGCGCGCCGCCGCGAGATCGTGCTCGGCCCGCTCTCTCGCGCGCTGCGCCGCCTCCATCGCCTCCCGCGCGCGGGCCGCGTCGTCCACCGCCTGCGCCGCGCGGGCGCGCGCCTCCTTGAGCCACTCCTGGAGCTTGTCCCGCTGCTCCTCTGCCTTCTTACGTCCCGACTCGATCCGGGCGCGGGACTCGGCGAGCTCCTTCTCCAGGACGGCGATCCGCGCGGCGAGGTCCGGCCCCTCCTCGCGCGGCGCGGCCTTCGCCGCCCCGCGTCCGTCGGCGTCGGGCACCGGCCCGTAGTACTCCTTCACGAGCTCGTCGAGGAGGGGCACCGCCCGCGCCCGCACGTCGGCGCCCGGATCGGCTAGGACGCGCCAGAGCGCGAGGGTGAGGCCGTGGTCCGACGCGCCGGTGGTGAGGAGGTCGTCCGCCGCGCGCGCGTCGAGCGGCGTCAGCGTGAGCGGCGGCGCCCCGAACGCCTTGCGGAGGGCGTCGAGCGCGCGCGTGCGCGTGGCGGGGCGGGTGCGGATCTCGTCCGCGAGGACGTCGCTCCGCTCCACGTCCGAGAGTCCCTCGGTGCGGAACCCGGGCACCGACAGCCCGAGCTCCTTCACGAGGGCGCGCGTCTCCTCGGGGAGGAGCGCGGCGTACAGGAACACCGACAAGGCGTCCCGCGAGAGCTCCTCTAGCGGCGCGTCGCCCCCGGGATCCGGCAGCGCGGGCGCCTTCTCGCGGGGCGCCGCGCGCCGTCGCGCCGGGGCGGAGCCCTTCTTCTTCGCGCTCGACTTCTTCGTCGCCAAAGGCGCCTCAGGGCGCGGACGCCGCCGCCTCGCGCACCTCGGCCTGGAAGACGGCGCCGGGGGGGAGCTTCCACGCGTCCGGGACCGGGATCTGCGAGAGGAACGTCACCGGCCGGATCGCGCCGCTCGCGCCGCGGACGTCGGCCTGGATCTCGAGATTCACGGTCGTGGCCTCGCGCGGGAAGAGCTCGACGAACCAGGTGCCGAAGAGCACGCCCGGGGGGAAATCGTCCTGGAAGCGCTCCGGATCGGACAGCTTCTGGTACGGCTCGCCACCGCCGCTCATCTCGCCGTAGGGCTTGCCTTGGCCGTCGAGGAAGTGGAAGGCGATCCGCCTGAACGTGACCGGCACGACGTTGCGCACGACCGTCGTCCGCTCGCCACCCTTCTCGCGCTCGACGAAGCGCGGCGCGCCCCAGAGCGCGAAGTCGATCCTGAGCCCCGGCGCGCCGCCTTCGGGCGGCGACCCCGCCTCGACGGCGACGAGATCGAGCCTCAGCCCCTCGGCGATCATCGACTGCACCGGCGCATAGTGGGCCTCGCGCAGGAGCGCGAGGCGGCCGTCGGCGTACCGCTGGAAGTCCTCCAGCTGGGCGCGCGCCTTCTCGTCGAGCTTCCCCTTGCGATCCGCGGCGGCGGCCTCGACCCCGCTCGGACGCGGCGGCTCCGCCGGGTGGCGGTTTCTGATCGCCTGCAGCTCGTCGAAGTACCAGCGCGAGAGCGCCGCGATCTCGTCGCGCCACTCCGGGAGCCGGTCGGCGGGGAGCGTGCGCGCAGCGCCGGCACGCTCCGAGAAGTCGCGCTTCAGCCGGGCGCGCTCGAGCCGCGCCTCGTAGGCGTCGGCCCGCCCGCGCGAGCCGGAGAGGAGAAAGGCGATGGCGAGCACGGCGAGCCCTGCCGGCACCGCGACGAAGAGGAGCTTCTTCATGGGTTCACTCCGAGCCGGAGACGAGCGCCTCGACGCTGCGGACGCCGGTGCGATCGATCTCGTACACGTACGCGCGCGCGCGGCGGACCGGCTCGTCCGCGACGCGCGAGGCGGAGCCCGCGCACAGGACCGGCGTCGCGCCGGCGGCGCCGGGCAGGTCTACCCGGAACGCGGTGTGGCGGTGGCCGTGCAGCACGGCCGCCACCGGGAGCTCGGCGACGAGCCGGACGATCTGGTCGGCGTCGGCGAGCGGCATCTTCGCCACCTGCGCGTCGGACGGGACACGCTCGGGCGGGAGGACGACGTGATGGTGGAAGGCGATCACGACCGCGCGCCCGAGCTTCGCGTGCTCCCGCACGATCTCGCGGGCAGCCCGGAGCTGCTCGCTGCCGAGTCGCCCCGGGGTCGTCCACGGATCCTCGCCCCAGCGCGCGCTGTCGAGCGCCACGAGCACCGCCTCGTCTCCGAGCGGCACGACGTGCGGATAGCTCGGGGCGGCCTTCTTCATCCCGAGCCCGTCCGGACCGAGGGCGCGCAGGAACCGGGCCGTCTCCACGGCGTCCTCGGTCCACAGGTCGTGGTTGCCCGGGACGATCGTGAGCTTGCGCGCCTCCGCGAACGGGCGGAGCAGGTCGGCGACCCGCTCGAACTCGCGCGGCTCGGAAGAGAACGTCACGTCGCCCGTGACGACGAGGTGGTCGACGCCGACCTCGCCCAGCGCGTCGACGAGCCCCTTCGCGAGCCGCGGGGAGTACTTCTCGCAGTCGCGCGCCGAGAAGCCGTTGCGCGGATACCGGCTCCGGTCGGAGACGTGGAGATCGCTGATGTGGCCGAGTCGGACGATGCGGCCTCCCCTGGGCGCGCGGCGATGCTATCGCAGCCCCGGCCGAGGTCAAACCTGCGACACCTCCTCACGCACGCGCTCCGCCGCGCGCGGCAGCACGATGCGCAAGGTCCGCCCGCGCCCCGGCACCGCCTCGTCCTCCACTCGGCCGCCGTGCGGCGCAACGAGCGCGCGCGCGACGGCCGCCGCCCCCCCGTCGTCGCCCGACGCGCCGCCGGCGATCTCCACGACGGCGGCGGGCCCGCGGCTCCCGACGTGCACCGCGATCTCGCCGCCGCGGCTCGCGCCCGCCCCCGCGGCGCGGAGCGCCTCGCGGATCGCCGCCCGCAGCGGCCGCTCGTCCGCCAGCGCCGCGGCGGGCTCGAGCGCGCTGCGCACGCGCACGCCCGTAGGCGGCGCCCACGCAGCGAGCAGGTCGGAGACGAGCGGCACGAGCTCGAGCGCGCGCGGTACGCCGGCGGCCTTCTCCGAGGCGTCGTGCAGCTCGGCGACGCGGCGTGTGGCCTCCTCGAGCGCGGCATCGAGCAAGGCGAGCTGCTCCGCTGCGCGCGGCGACAGCGGCGGCGCGAGCAGGCGCAGGTACGAGGCGGCGGTCGCGGCGCGCGCGACGGGCGCCTTCACGCACGCAGCCGCGCCGGCGAGGACCTCGCCGAGGCGCGCCGGCTCGACCGTTGGCGGCCGCGGCGGGGGCAGCGGTGGGGGCGCCGCGCGCGCCGGCTCCGCACGCAGCACCACCACGTCGACCGGCGGTGACCCTGCCACGCGCACGAGCGCGGCGCGCGCGCGGACCCCGGTGCGGAGCGACACGGCTCCACCCGTGGAGTGGGCGCGCGCGAGCCCGTGCCAGAGCACCGCGAGCACCTCGGCCACGGCCGAGAGCTGCTTCCCCTCGAGCGGCGCCGCGTCCGACCCGGCGAGCCGCACCGCCGCCGCGTTCGCGCTCGCGATGCGCCCCTCCTTGCCGAGGACGAGCACGCCGTCACCGAATGGGTCGAGCGCACCCGTGAGGATGCGCTCCACCGGCTCCGGCAGCCCCGCCCGGCGCCGGGCAAGGATCGCGCGCAGCACCGCCAGCGCAGCGACCGCGAGCGCGGCGCCGGCCAGGAGCGCGAGCGCATGCGAACCGGGCAACACGGCGCCCAAGGTGTCCACCCGCTTGCCCCGGCGGAAGCAGGTCTTATGCAGAGGGGCATGACCCGCACGCACGCATGGCCCCCGGCGGAGCGCCCCGACGCCTCACCTCCGCAGCTCCGCACCGCGAGGGGCATGCTTCCGGAGGCTGCAGCGGCGGGGAACCGCCCTGCGCCGCACCCCTAACGCCCGGCAGGTCAACCGCTTTTGTTGATTCCCGTTCCTCGCGCGGGTATCCCATTCCCTCCGAATCGGTGAAGGAGACGGCGATGTCTGAGAAGGAAAAGAAGGGCGCAGCCGGTGCGCAGGTCGCCCCAGCGATGGCACCCCCCGGGCTCATCGCCAAGGAGGACATCCCGCAGGTTCTCCCGATCCTGCCGCTGCGGAACTCGGTGTTCTTCCCGGGCGGAGTACTGCCGCTCGCGGTCGGCCGGCAGAAGACCATCGCGCTCATCAAGGACGCCGTCCGCGACGAGCAGGTGATCGGCGTCGTGACGCAGCGGCGCGCCGAGGAGGAGGACCCCGGCGCGGCCGACCTCTACACGGTCGGGACCGTCGCCCGCGTCGTGAAGCTGCTCAAGATGGGCGAGGACAACTACTCGCTCGTCGTGCAGGGCCTGGCGCGATTCAGGGTCCTCGAGCTCGTCCAGGAGAGCCCGTACCTCAAGGCGCGCGTGGATCCCGTCGAGGACAAGAGCACGACGGACGACGTCGAGGTCGAGGCGCTCGCGATCAACCTGAAGAAGCTCGCCCGTGAGGTGATCGAGCTCATGCCCGAGCTCCCGGCCGCGGCGACCGAGCTCGTCGAGTCGATCACCCATCCCGGACACCTCGCCGATCTCATCGCGGCGAACGTGGACGTGCCCATCGAGGAGAAGCAGCAGGTCCTCGAGACGACCGATCTCAAGTCGCGCATGAAGCTCGTCCTCGAGCTCCTCAACCGCAAGCGCGAGATCCTGAAGCTCTCGAACAAGATCGACTCCGCCGTGAAGGGCGAGATGTCGAAGACGCAGCGCGAGTACTACCTCCGCCAGCAGCTCAAGGCGATCAAGGAGGAGCTCGGCGAGCTCGGCGAGGAGGAGGAGGAGCTCGACGAGCTGCAGGAGCGTCTCAAGAAGGCGGGCCTGCCCCCGGAGGTCGACAAGGTCGCGCAGAAGGAGCTGAACCGCCTCAAGTCGATCCCGACGGCGAGCTCGGAGTACACCGTCGCCCGCACCTACCTCGACTGGATCGCAGACCTCCCCTGGTCGAAGAAGAGCGACGACAACCTCGACATCGAGAACGCACGCCAGATCCTCGACGCGGACCACTACGCGCTCGACAAGATCAAGAAGCGCATCCTCGAGTATCTCGCGGTCCGCAAGCTGAAGAACGACATGCGCGGGCCGATCCTCTGCTTCGTGGGCCCCCCCGGCGTCGGCAAGACCTCGCTCGGCCAGTCCATCGCGCGGGCCATCGGCCGCAAGTTCGTGAGGCTCAGCCTCGGCGGCGTGCGCGACGAGGCGGAGATCCGCGGGCACCGCCGCACGTACGTGGGCGCCCTCCCCGGCCGGATCATCCAGTCGATGAAGAAGGCGGGGACGGTGAACCCCGTGATGATGCTCGACGAGATCGACAAGCTCGGCGCCGACTTCCGGGGCGATCCCTCGGCGGCGCTGCTCGAGGTGCTCGACCCCGAGCAGAACCACGCGTTCTCCGATCACTACCTCGACCTCGCCTACGACCTCTCGAAGGTGATGTTCATCGCGACGGCGAACCTGCTCGACCCGATCCCGGGCCCGCTGAAGGACCGCATGGAGATCCTCGAGCTCCCCGGCTACACGTTCGAGGAGAAGGTCCACATCGCGCAGAACCACCTCATCCCGAAGCAGCTCCGGGAGCACGGGCTCTCCGCGGACGCGATCGACATCACCGAGAAGGCGCTCATCAAGATCATCATGGCGTACACGCGCGAGGCGGGAGTCCGTAACCTCGAGCGCCGGATCGCCGAGGTGTGCCGTGCGGTGGCGGTGGAGGTCGCGAGCGGCAAGGTCCAGGCCACGGCGAAGCGCAGCGTCGACGAGGCCGACGTCGAGACGATGCTCGGGCCCGAGAAGTTCTACAACGAGACCGCCGAGCGCACGGAGATCCCGGGCGTCGCGACGGGCCTCGCGTGGACGGCGGCCGGCGGCGACATCCTCTTCATCGAGGCGACCAAGATGACCGGCAAGGGGTCGCTCACCCTCACCGGCCAGCTCGGCGACGTGATGAAGGAGTCCGCCCAGGCGGCGCTCTCGTACCTCCGCTCGAAGTCCGACACCCTGGGCATCCCGGCGAACTTCCTCGAGAAGACGGACATCCACATCCACTTCCCTGCCGGGTCGATCCCGAAGGACGGGCCCAGCGCGGGCGTGACCATCCTCACCGCGCTCGTGTCGCTGCTCACAGGCAACCGCGTCCGCTCGGACGTCGCGATGACCGGTGAGGTGACCCTCCGCGGCCTCGTCCTGCCCGTCGGCGGCATCAAGGAGAAGGTCCTCGCGGCGCACCGGGCCGGCATCAAGCGCATCATCATCCCCGCCCGGAACGAGCGCGACCTCGTGGACGTTCCCGAGCAGGCGCGCAAGGAGCTCGAGTTCGTCTTCGCGGGCCACATGGACGAGGTACTCAAGGCCGCGCTGGAGGAGGATCCGGTCGGCCGGCAGGCGCCGGGGACCCCGGAGCCCGAGGGCGAGAAGAAGCCCGGCGGCGCGAAGAAGCCCGAGGAGGTGAGGGCGTAGCCCCCCGCCCCGCTGTTAGAGTGGCGGGGTGGAGCGGCTCGCGATCCTCACCGGCTCGCCCGGCGCGATCCCGGACGCCGTCGCGGCGGCGCTCGGACGTGCCGGTTTCTCGGTTCGGCACGCGCCGATCGGCGCGGACGGGCGCCCGCGGCTCGAGGTCGATGCGCGCGGCGCCGCCGCGGTGATCCACCTCGGCGTGCGAACGCCGCGCGACCTCGACGAGCGGTCGCGCGCCGAGGCCGAGGCGGCCGCGGCCGGCGCCGCCGCGGCGCTCGCGCGCGAGGCGGGTGCGCCGCGCCTCGTGCACGTCTCGACCGCCGCGGTGTACGGGACGCCGCGCAACCTCCCGTGCCGCGAGGGCGAGCTCAAGGCCCCGCGCACGGCGCTGGAGCGCATCCGCTGGCGGGCGGAGCAGGCGAGCTGGGCGGAGTTCCGGCGCGGCGCGCCGCTCACCGTGCTCCGCCCCACGATCCTGTACGGCCCCACCCTCACTGGCGGCGCGGTCCGCGCGCTCACGTTCTTCGCGCTCCTCGTCCAGGGTCACCGGCGGGTTCCCATCATTCGCCGCGGTCCTGTCGCCCACCTCGTGCACCTCGAGGATCTCGCCCGCGCCGTCGTGCACGTCGTCCAGCACCCCGACGGCCGCGACGTGATCGGCCGTGCGTTCAACGTGGGAGACGAGGCCCCGCTGCCGCTCGCGGAGCACCTCGCCTGCGCGCTCGCCGCGCTCGGGTTCGTGCCCGGGCGCGTCTTGCCGACGTTGCCGCGCCTCATGGCGTCGCTCCTCTGGCTCGTGCGGCACGTCCCCGACCGGGCGCTGCTCGGGCCGGTGAACCGGCGCCTGGAGCAGGCGTGGCGGAGGCTCGCGGGGCGGACGGGCGCGACGGAGGCGCTCGCGCCACGCGTCGATCGCGAGGCGATCCACTGGATGAGCGCGGACCACTATTACGACACGTCGCGGCTCGCGGCGCTCGGGTTCCAACCGCTCTACCCGGTCTCGACCGAGGCGATTCCCGCCACCATCCAGGCGCTCGCGGCGCGCCGGTTCCTGCCGGGATCCGGCGCTCGGGCCCTCCCCGCCTGGTAGCGGTCGCGACGGGCGGCTCGGCGGGCGCCCGTCGTCCAAGAGGTCGTGAATCAATCCCCGGACCGAGCCAGGCGGTCGAGACGCGAGCAGCGCGAGGAGCGACGACCCAGCATACCCGGCCTCCAGAGCCGCGCGATGGCCGCGGCACGGCATCCGTGTCATAGTGCAGCGCCCGTTCCGGTCACCGCTGTCGCGATCCGGAACGGGACCGCGGCGGGGCGCCGCGGGTGCGCGGTGACGCATGCAGGACGGGGATTCCCACGCGAGCGCGAGGCCGTTCGAGGTCGGGGGCGCGGTGATCCGCAGGCTCGGTCGATACGAGCTGCTCGAGCAGGTCGGGAGCGGCGGCATGGCCGTCGTGTACCGCGGCCGCGACACCGCCCTCGACCGCGAGGTCGCGGTGAAGCTGCTCCACCCGCACCTCGCCTCCGCGCCGGACTCCCGCGCCCGCTTCTCGCGCGAGGCGCGCGCGGTCGCTCGCCTGTCGCACCCCGGCATCGTCGAGATCTACGACTACGCGGGCGATGGGGCGGCCGACAGCTACCTCGTCACCGAGTTCGTCCGCGGCCGGACCCTGCGCGTGTTCGCCGCCGAGGTCGGGTTCGGCTTCCCCGAGCTCGGCGCGCTCGTCGGGCGCGCGCTCGTGGACGCGCTCGTGCACGCGCACTCGGCCGGAGTGATCCACCGCGATCTCAAGCCGGAGAACGTCCTCATCCACGAGGGCGATCGGCCCGCGGTGAAGCTCGCCGACTTCGGGATCGCGCGCATCCTCGCCTCCGACGAGCGGATGACGCTGACCGGCGCGCTCGTGGGATCGCCGCACCACATGGCGCCCGAGATCGTCGAAGGGCGCGAGGCGGACGCGAGGAGCGATCTGTTCTCGCTCGGCACCATCCTCTACTGGCTCGCGACCGGGAAGCTGCCGTTCGCGGCGCCGAACCCGACCGCGATCCTCCGGCGCGTGCTCGAGGCGGACTTCGAGGACCCGCGCGCCGCGGATCCCCGCGTGCCCGACGCGCTCGCCGACCTCGTCGTCCGCTGCCTCTCCCTGGAGCCGGAGAAGCGGCCCGCGAGCGCCGCCGAGGTGCGTGATCATCTCGACCGGCTCCTCGTCGAGAGCGGCCTCGAGCGGCCCGCGGACGAGCTCGTCGCGTTCCTGCGCGATCCGGCAGGATTCAAGGCGGAGTTCCCGGCGCGCGCGACCACCGCGCTCACCGCACGCGGCGACGCGGCGCTCGCCGAGGGGGCCTCTGCGCGCGCGCTCGCGTTCTACTCGCGCGCCCTCGCGATCGATCCCGGGAACACGGAGATCCCCGCTAAGCTCGCGCGCCTCTCGCGCCGGCGCCGCCTCAGGCGAATCGCGGCCTGGTCCGGAGCGGCCGTCGCGCTCGCGGCGCTGATCGCGACCGTGGTGTCGCTCGCGCCGCGCCCCCCGGCGCCGACGCCCGCGCGTGCGGCCCCCGGTGCCGACACGCGGGCAGCGAGCGCCACGGCGCCCGCGCTCCCTCTCGCACCGCCGCCGGCCGCGACGGCCGGAGAGGCTCCGGCGCCGACGGCGGAGCGCGACCCCTCCCCCGCAGGAGAGCTCGCTCGCCCAGGCGCGGGCGCGGCCCCGAGCCCGCGCGCCCCGCGCGGCGAGGGCCCCCTCCGGCCGCGCGAGATCCCGGCCGGCCCGCCAGCGTCGCTCGTCGTGCACGTCCGTCCCTACGCGCAGCGCGCGCTCCTCGACGGCGTCGAGGTGGCGCGCGGCGAGCAGCTCGTCCGCTTCTCGCTCGCGCCCGGCCGGGCACACGTCATCCAGATCGATCACGCGTGCTGCGCCCCGTTCGTGCGGGAGATCACCGCCGAGGAGGCCCAGCGGCTCGGCGAGCTGCGCGTGCCGCTCGTGCCGCGCCCCGCACGGCTGCGGGTCGAGGGCGATCCGGCGACGCGCGTGTACGTGGACGGCAAGCTCGTCGGCACGGCAGGCGATTCGCAGCGGGCCGCGATCGCGATCCCGGTGCCGTCCGGCGCCGAGAGCCCGTACGAGGCCCCCGCCCGGATCGGCCTCGAGACCGCAGGCGCGGCTATCCGCGACATGCAGGTGAAGCTCCGCGCCGGCGGTGAGGTGATCGTCGCCGCGCCGGCGCCGCAGTCCCCCGCCGCGCCGCAGCCCGCCGCCGCGCCCCAGCCCGCCGCCGTGGCGCCGCCCGCCGCGGCCGCCCCCGCCTCCCGCGAGGTCGTCCGACCGTGATTCCCCTCCTCATCGCGCTCGCGCTCACGGCGCCGCCCGAGCTCAAGCGCGCGAAGGACCGCTTCGAGTTCGGCGCCTACGCCGACGCGGCCGGCACGCTCCGCCGCTACCTCGCGACGAACCCGTCGCTCTCCGAGGACGAGGCGATCGACGCGTACCGCATCCTCGGGATCTCCGAGTACCACCTCGGCGACCAGGGCCAGGCGCGGGCGGCGTTCGTGAACCTCCTGTCGCACGACCCGGACTACGCGCTCGACCCGTTCCTGGTCCCGCCGCCCATCGTGGAGTTCTTCGACCGCGTGAAGCGCGAGCACGAGCCCGCGCTCGCGCCGCTCAGGGAGCGCCGGCGGGCGCTGCGCGAGCAGGAGCGGCTCGCCGACGATGCGAAGCGGCGACTGCTCGCCGAGGAGCAGGCGCGCACCGGACCGCCGACGAAGGTGGTGCGGGTCCAGGAGCGGCTCTACCTGTTCAACTGGATGCCGCTCGGCGCGGGGCAGTTCCAGAACGGCGATCGCGCGAAGGGCACGGCGATCGCCGCCGGGCAGGTCGTGGCCGGCCTCGTGAACCTCGGGGCGATCCTCTTCCACAACCAGCTCGCGGAGGACCGGACCCGCACCTGCATCTCCGGCCAGCCGGGCTGCTCGCGGCCGCCGTACTCCGACTCGGACCGCGAGCTCCTCGGACGCGTCGACGCGGTGAAGTACGTGTCGGCGGGCGTGTTCTGGGCGCTGTACGCGTACGGCGTGTGGGACGCGCACAAGCACTTCGTGCCCATCGTCGAGACGGAGGTCGCGCCCGGCGGGGGCGGCGGCTCGGTCTCGCTCGAGTGGGCCTTCTAGGCAGGCGGGCAGGCGAATCGTGGCGACCCTCATCGTGAAGAGCCCGGACGGCGTGGAGCGCGAGATCGCGCTCGTGAAGCGGATCACCAGCGTCGGTCGCGACGCGGAGAACGACGTCGCCGTGCCGGATCCGGCCATGCCGCGAACGGCCCTGCACATCCACTGGGACGGCCGGGACTACAACGCCGCCGCGCACGACGGGACGGACATGACCGTGAACGGCAAGCGCCGCTCGGCGTGGCGCCTCGGGGCGGGCGATCGCATCCGCGTGGCCGGCACGGAGCTCGCCTTCGATCCCGCCCCGCGCGCGGCCGCGCCGGTCCGGGCGAGCGCCGGCCAGCGGCTCCTGGCCCTCGAGACGCTCGTCCGGTTCTCCGAGCGGCTCCTCGGCGCGAACGACCTCGCGCGGCTCCTCGACGAGCTCATCGACGCGCTCCTCGAGGTGACCCACGCGGACAAGGGGTTCCTCATCCTGTTCGAGGACGGCGACATGACCGTCCGCGCGGCGCGGAACGTGGCGCGCGAGACGATCGAGGGCGCCGTCGCGCGGGTGTCGGACTCGATCATCCAGCGCGTCATCGACACGCGCCGGCCGATCGTGGTCGCCGACGCGCTGCACGACGCGGAGTGGTCCGGCTCGACCTCGGTCGTGAACCTGAAGCTCTGCTCGGTCATGTGCGCCCCGCTCATGCAGAAGGGCGACGTCTGCGGCGTCATCTACCTCGGCAACGACAGCGTGGTGTCGCTCTTCGACGACCGCGCGCTCGAAGCGCTCACCGTCTTCGCCGCGCAGGCGTCCCTGCTCGTGCAGAACGGCATGCTGCTCGACTCGCTGCGCCGCGAGAACGTCGCCCTGAAGGAGGCGGTGAGCTCGAAGCATTACGGCGAGCTCATCGGGTCGGGCGGCTCCATGCGCGAGGTCTACCGGCGCATCGAGAAGGTCGCCGGCACGGACATCAGCGTGCTGGTCTCGGGCGAGACCGGCACCGGCAAGGAGGTCGTCGCGCGAGAGGTCCACCGCCGGAGCGGACGGGCGAGCGGCCCGTTCATCGCGGTGAACTGCGGCGCGATCCCGGAGGCGCTCCTCGAGTCGGAGCTCTTCGGGCACGTGCGGGGCGCGTTCACCGGGGCGATCGCGACGAGGCCCGGGAAGTTCCAGGCCGCCCACGGCGGCACGCTGTTCCTCGACGAGGTAGGAGAGATGCCGGCCGCCCTGCAGGTGAAGCTCCTGCGCGCGCTGCAGGAGCGGTCGGTCACGAAGGTGGGCGACACGCGCGCCGAGCCGGTCGATCTCCGGGTGGTCGCCGCCACGAACAAGGTCCTCGAGGACGAGATCAGGAAGGGCGCCTTCCGCGAGGACCTCTACTACCGGCTGAACGTCGTCTCGATCCAGCTCCCGCCGCTCCGCGAGCGCGGGGAGGACCTCGTCGTGCTCGCGAAGTACTTCCTGCAGAAGTACTCGAAGGACTTCGGGGCGAGGGTGCGCGGGTTCACCCCGAGCGCCGTCGTCGCGATGCGCAAGTACGCCTGGCCCGGGAACATCCGGGAGCTCGAGAACCGCGTGAAGAAGGCGGTCGTGCTCGCCGAGAAGGCGCTGGTCTCGGCCGAGGACCTCGACCTCCGCCCGGAGATCCTGGAGCCGATCCTCCCGCTCGTTCACGCGAAGGAGGAGTTCCAGAAGCGCTACATCAACGAGGTGCTCGAGCGGAACCAGGGCAACCGGACAAAGACCGCGAAGGATCTCGGCGTCGACCCGCGGACGATCTTCCGGCACCTCGAGAAGCTCGAGGCCGAGCGGCGCGGCCAGAAGCTACCACCCGACGAGGAGGACGACGCGTGATCCATCCCGCCCGCGCAGCGGCCGTCGCCGCGGTGCTCCTCGCCGGCTGTCCGCTGCCGCAGCCCTTGCCGGATTACCCCGAGGGCGAGCCCATCACGCCGCCGCGCATCGTCGTCGACGACACCATCCGCTCCGTCACGTACCCGGAGAGCGTCGTGCGAGTGCCCGCGGGCTGCGCGCAGGAGCCGGTCTACCAGCTCTCCGCGAGCCTGCGCGACGCGATCACGAACGAGAACGTCGTCGCGCGCTGGTTCGTGAACTACGACCCGACGAACCGCCCCTCGGTGACGCCGCAGTTCCCCGAGGAGATCCCCCCGCCTGACGGGGGTGATCAGACCCTCCGCGCGACACGCCCGTTCGAGTTCCCCGCGTATCAGTACGCTTCCGTCGCGGGCAGCGGCGAGAGAGGCAGCCCCGGCGCGCTGCACGTCGTCGAGCTCGTGGTGTCGAACGGCTTCGATCCGAACGCCGACACGCCGACCGCCGAGCTCCCGTACCGGAAGCCGAAGCTCGGATTCGAGGTGCAGATCTACCGCTGGGTGTTCCTGACGGTGGCGCCATCGCCGGGGGGCTGCACGGGAGTGGGGTGCGTCACCTGCCCGGAGCCGCCGGTGGTCCCCGCCGGTTGAGGGCCGGCGGTCGCTTGATGAGGCCCGCGCCCGCGCCCGGGCCCGCGCCCGAGCCCGTCATCTCCGCTCCGGCGGGCGGGCGAGCGCCTCTCGCGCCTCGCGCAGCGCCTCCGCGGCCTGCCTGGCGAGGTTCGCCTCCTCCTGCGCGAACCGGTTCACCTGCGCCCGATAAGCCCGGTGGAGTCCCAGCACCGCCTCGCGGGCGCGCGCGAGCTCCTTGCGCCCGCCGAAGCCCTGCGGATCCGGATCCGCCGCGTCGAGCCGGCAGCGATCGGCGAGATCGTCGACGCGCTGCTCCCACTCGCGCGCCCAGACCTCCCAGCGCTGGATCGCGTCCTTCTCGCCGATGTCGTCGGCGAGCCGCCAGGCCCGCTCGTTCTGCTCGGCGTGGAGCGACTCGAGCTCCGTCACGCAGACCCGAAGGGCGGCGCGTGTCGGGAGCGCGCCCGTCGCGGGCGGGCGGTGCGGCCCGCGGAGGTTTCGCACGACGCTCGTCACCACCACCGCGAGCGCGATGGCGATGATCCCGAGGTACAGCAGCCAGAGGGCCGTCCGGTAAGGCCTGTAGCGAGGGTCCCGCGACACCGCCGGACTGTGCCAAAGGGACGACGCCGCGTCGAGTGAAGACCGCGCTCCCTGGTCAACGCCGCTCGGCGAGCACCTCGAGGAACGTGCACGACCGACCGCTCCAGATCGCGCGCAGGCAGCGGACGAAGACGGCGGGTCCGAACAGCCGGACGATCGCCACCGAGTGAACCAGGACGTCCCTGCTTGTGATCGCGCCCCGCACGCCAGACCCTGCTTGCATCACCGGTGCCGGAACGCGAAACGCCCGAGGAGGAAGAACGTTCCGAATCTGCGAGGGTTCCGACGACACGGGCCAACGTGCGCGCGGCGCCCACCGTGAACTTTGCTGCCTGCGTGGTGTCGGAGTTACAGCCTTCGGATCCGAAGGCGCGGGCCCGTTCAACTCTGAAAGGTCGACTGAAACAAGCGACGAGGATCCTCGAGCGACCGGAAGATGTCTCGAACGAGAAGCCATCGATATTCGGTCACTTTTTGCACGTGAGCGGACGGCACGTCGATTGAGCATCACGGCACCAGCAAGGGTCCACCGCCCGGTCATTCCCCCGCTTCGGACCTGGTGATCCTCCCCCCTTGGGAGCTCCTGGCGCAGTCGCCCGCATCCTCGCTCGCTCGTCGCCGACGCTTCGCTCGTCGCCGACGCTTTCTCGTCGTCGACGCTTTCTCGTCGTCGACGCTCGCTCGTCGCCGAAAAGACGGCGCGAAAGCCGCCGCTTTCCACTCCCTTCAGCGCCGTCCGACGCGCCGCTCGAGCTCCGTGAGCGGAAGCTCGAACACGACCGGCCGTCCGTGCGGGCAGCGAGCCTTGAAGTCGATGGCGTCCAGCCCGTCGAGCAGCGCGCGTGCCTCCTCCGGCGCGACGTCCTGATTTGCCCGCACTGCCGCGTGGCAAGCCATCGTCGCCAGGACGTCGTGCAGCGCCTCGTCCACCGCGGTGCCGCTCCCCACGAGCTCGAGCTGACCGGCGAGATCGAGGAGCAGCGCCTCGAGATCGACGCCGGCCAGCGCGGCCGGCGCGCCCTTCACGGCGAAGCTGTCGCCGCCGAACGGCTCGACGTCGAAGCCCAGCCGGGCGAGCTCCGCGAGCCCGCCCTCGAGCGCGCGCGCCACCGCGGATGGGAGCGTCACGATCTGCGGGAGCAGGAACGGCTGGACCGGCAGCTGCCGGGCCTGGAACGCGGCGCGCAATCGCTGGAACAGGAGCCGCTCGTGGCTCGCGTGCTGGTCGATGACGACGAGGGTCCCGCCCGGCGCCTCGCAGACGAGGTACGTACGGGCGTGCTGGCCGACGTAGCGCAGTGAGGCGAAGTAGCCGACAGGGCGCGCGGTCCCCGCGTCGTCGGAGATCGGGAACGCGAACGTGCCGGTGGCGCCCCCGCCGAGCCGCGGCGGCGGGACGAGCACGCCGCTGCCCTCCGGGGCGTAGGCCTCGCGCGCCCAGGCGAGCACCGCGGCCGTCTCCTCGCGGCCGGCGGCATCCCCGGCGGGCGAGGCGAGCGCGAGCGCCGGAGCCCCGTTCCCGGCCGCGCCCGCGCGCCCGTGGGCGAGCCAGGGCGCGGTTCGGAGCGTCCCCGCGATCGCATGGAAGAGCGCGTCGTACACCTCGCGGC
>DATIDF010000169.1:0-19554 GCA_035456445.1 Anaeromyxobacter sp. | reverse complement strand
GAGGAGCCCCTGCTCGAGCGCGTCCCACAGCCGCATCTCGAACGCGGTTCGCCCGTCGAACCAGCGGCGCACGTCCTTGCCGTCATGGCGCTCGGGCGTGGCGGTGAGGCCGAGGAGCACCTTGGGGCGGACGTGCGCGAGCAGCCGATCGTAGGTCGGCGCCTCGGCGTGGTGGAACTCGTCCACGATGACCACGTCGAAGTGGTCGGGCGGTAAATCGCGCGCGAGGTTAGCGCGCGCGAGCGACTGGATGGTCGCGAAGACGTGCGTCCCCTGCGTGGGCTTCACGTCGCCGGTGAGGAGCTCGCCGAAAGACGCGTCGCGCGCGACCGCCGCGAACGCGGCGCGGCTCTGCGTCAGGATCCGCTCGCGGTGCGCGACGAAGAGGAGCCGGTCGCGCGGGAGCTCCCTCCGAAGGCGTGCGTAGTCGAACGCCGCGACGAGCGTCTTGCCGGTGCCGGTGGGCGCGACGACGAGGTTCCGGCGGTGGCCTCGCCCGCGCTCGACGCGGAGCGCCTCCAGAATGGGCTCCTGGTAGGGCCCGGAGGTCGAAGTGGATCGCGGGAAGACAGGCGGCGCCGGCAGCCGTGCCGTCTCCGTCGCCGCGGGCAGGCGCGCGCTGCGCCGCCAGCGCCGCCCGGATCCGCGCCATGTCGCGGTCCGGGTTCACCGGCACGAACTCGTCCGACTCCCAGTACGAGTCGAACGCGTGCCGGAACTTCTCGAGCATGGGCGCGGCGTCGCGCTGCGAGAGGCGCACGTTCCACTCGAGCCCCTCGTGCAGCGCCGCGCGCGAGAGGTTCGACGAGCCGATGTAAGCGGTGTGCGTGCCGGAGTCGCGTTGGAAGAGCCACGCCTTCGCGTGGAGCCGAGTGCGCTGCGCGTCGTAGGAGATGCGGACCTCGGCGCCGAGCCTGGCGAGCTCCTCGATCGCTCGCGCGTCGCTCGCGCCGACGTACGTCGTGGTCAAGACCCGCAGCGGGCGGGCCTCGCCGCGGCGGCGGCCGCGGGCGAGCAGCTCCCTGAGCTCGTCGAGCACGAAGCGGAGCCCGCTCCACTTCACGAACGCGCAGAGGAGGTCCACGCGATCGGCGCTCGCCAGCTCGCGCGCGAGCTCGTGCCCGAGCGACGGCTCGCCGGAGGCGTTCACGAGGAGCGCGCTCTCGGAGAGCGGCGTCTCCGGGAGCCGGACCTCGGGCGCGGCGCCGAGCGGGCCGCGCGGCAGGACCGAGCGGAGGTGGCGCGCGGCGGTGACGACGGTCGCGTCCGGATCGAACGGCAGCTCCCCGCAGTGCTTGCGCGCGGCGTCGGCGAGCGTGCGGAGGAGCTGGTTCAGGATGTCGACGCGTCGCGTCTGACGCTCGTCGTCCTCGCCCGGTACCTCCTCCAGGACGCGCTCCAGCAATGGCCGGAAGTGCGCGGCGAGGAAGCTCGGCGTGCGCTCGGGGTCGAGGTCGCCGACGTGGACGGCGCGCCGACCCTCCGCGTCGCGGACGAGTGCGCGGAGCGCCTCGTCGAGCAGGTGATCGTACACGCCGTCGGCGAGGGGCTTCGGCACGCGAGCATCGTACTCGAGCCTGGTACGGGGCGGTCCATCGCCGTTCCGTGCAGCCCGCGCCCGGGGGCGCGCTCGTATTCACGTCCGGGTTCCGTGCGGCGCGGAGTACAGGTGCCACCGCGGTTCGAACGTGTCGCGCCTTTCGGGCGTCGCGGTCGTGGGCGTGCGCGGCGCGAGCGCGCTGCGTAAGCGAGCCGCCGAAAGGAGAAGACCATGAAGCTCGCGTTATGGACGACGGTCGCGGCGCTCTTCGTCGCGACGGCGGGCCCGGCCTTGGCGGGCGACCCGACGACGGCCGGAGAGGGGAAGGGCAAGTACCTCGTGACGGTGAAGCACACGCCCGAGGAATGTCTCGCGAGGATGGACGAGGTCGCGAAGAACAAGAAGCTGCTCAACAAGGCCGAGTGGGGCTGCATGTCGGGCGACCACACGATGTATCTCACCACCGAGGCGAAGAGCCCCGACGACGCGCTCCGAATGGTCCCGGAGCCCGAGAGGAAGGACGCGAGCGCGGTGAAGCTGACGAAGCTCACCGAGGCGCAGATCCGGAAGTTCCACGAGGCGCACGGCGGGAAGTAGGCATGGCGGCGCGTTTGCGCGTCGCGCTACCGCGCAGGTCCTTCCCGCCGTGCCCACCGCTACCGCTTCGCCGGCTTCGCCTCGATCTCGATCGCGACCGGGGTCCCGCCGTCGAAGTCGAACAGGGCGCGCACCTCGTCGCCCTCGCGGAGGTCCGAGAGCTTCGCCGGGCGATCGTCGAGAGTGATCCGGGTCCGGTCTGCGACGTGGAGCTGCGCCGACGGGGCGCGATCGCGCGCGACCGTGAGGCTCTCGCCCATTCCCAGCAGCCCCTCCCCGACCGACTTCACCTTGCCCTTCACCTCGAACGGATGCTCCGTCGCCACGGGCGAGTCGCGGGACGTGGGCGCGCTCGCCGTCCGGTCGACCGGCTGGGACGTGGTCGAGCAAGCTGCCAGCGTACTGCGAGCAGGGCAGACAGGAGCAATGTGTGTCGCATGGTCTCCCTCCCGCTCGAAAAGGTGATGACGATCGCCACCGATGTCACGGCGGGTGTCCACGCTTGCTGGCGCGAGCGCGAGCGGTGGGGGGAGTGCACACACCGTCGAATCGACAACCAACACACGGGCGTGCTCTCCTCCGCGCGTGACCTCGGTTCACGACCTGAAACCTCGGTTCCAGGCGTTCTTGCGGCCCGCGATGCGCGCGCTCGCCCGCGCCGGCGTGACGCCGAACGCCATCTCGACCGCCGCCCTCGTCGGCTCGGTCGCGGTGGGAGGCGCGATCGCCGCCGGAGCGCGCTGGCTCCTGGCCGTGCTCCCCGCCTGGCTGTTCGTCCGGATGGCGCTGAACGCGCTCGACGGGATGATGGCGCGCGAGCGCGGGCAGGCGACGCAGCTCGGCGCCGTGCTGAACGAGGTCGGGGACGTCGTCTCCGAGCTGGCGCTGTACCTGCCGTTCGCGCTGCGCGCTCCGGAGGCCGCGCTGCCGGTCGTCCTCTTCACCGCGGCGGCGGTGCTCACCGAATTCTGCGGCGTGCTGGGTCAGGCGCTCGGCGGGAGTCGCCGCTACGACGGGCCGATGGGCAAGAGCGATCGCGCCCTCGTCCTCGGCGCGTACGCCCTCGCCCTGGCCTTCCACGCGCCGGCGGCGGACGCCGCCCCCTGGCTCTTCGATGCGCTCGCGGCGCTCGCGCTGCTCACCTGCTGGAACCGGCTCACCCGGACGCTCGCGGAGCTGCGCGAGGAGGCGACGTGAACGTTCCCGCCCACGAACACCTCTCCGTGCGGTTTTCCACGGAGCGTGAACCGGGCTTCCGCGCCAGCCCCACCGGGCAACTCGCGTAGGCTCCTGCGGGCGAAACTGGCCCGAAGGGGCCCCTCCCGCGAGGTGCGTACCCGCTCGGCGCGGTCACGCTTCTCGCGGTCTTCGACCCGGCTTCCGGCGCCGGGACGTCGCGGTGCGCTTTCCGGCGGGCGCGGGCCTCGCGCTCGAGCGCTTCGAGGTCGCAGCGGCCTTCCGGATCGCCTTCCCGCGGCGAGTCGTCGTCGCGCGCGCCGGCGCGCCGAGATCGAGCTCCGGATAGTGCCGGAAGATGCCCCACTCGTTGAACGGAATGCGCCGCTCAGACGCGAGGTACGCGGCGATCCGCGGCCGCGCGGCGACGGCGTCGTGCAGCGCGACGAGCCGGGGATAGTGCCGCTCGTGCCGGCGCATCGCGTTCGGGAACGCGTAGCGCAGCCCGGCGATGACCTGGAAAAGCGACAGGTCCACGTAGCTGCAGCCGGCGCCGACGAGCCAGCGCCCGCCGCCGGCGGGGTTCGAGTCGAGGGCGCGATCGAAGTAACGCAGGAAGAGCAGGATGCGCTCGCGCACGAACGCGTCCGCGCAGCGCGCCGCCTCGCGGCGCTGGTCGTCGTAATAGAGCGACACGGCGACCGGATGGTGCGTCTGGTGCGTCTCCGCGACGAGGTCGGCGATGGTGAGCTGGATCTGGTGGGCGCGGAGCCGGCTCGCCTCGTCGTCGGGGACGAGGCCGATGCGCGGCGCGAGGTACTGCAAGATCGCGGCGGTCTGGGCGACGAGAACGTCGCCGTGCCTGAGCGCCGGGGGGCCGAGCGGCGTGAGCCAGGGGCCGGGCTCCTCGAGCAGCCGCTCGATCGCGGCGACGCCGCCCTCCGGCCCCGGCAGGCGCCCCACGTCGTCGTACGGCACCCCGGCGTCCTCGAGCGCTAGCCGGATGAACTCGCCGCGACCCTGGATCCCCGGCCAGTAGAGGAGCTCGTACCTCGGTTCCGCTGGAGCCATGCGCCGGACGTTCCCTCACGCGCCGCTCCGGCGCGAGCGCCCGGGCGGGTTCAGCCTGAGGGGCCGTGAAACAACCCCCTCCCGTCGCCGCGGCGGCCGATCCGCGTCGCATCGCTTCGTTGCTCCTCCCTCACATACCTACCGGTATGCTCGGTCGTCGCGCCTCGCGCTGCTCGCGTCTCGCCCGCCTGGCTCGGTCCGGGGATTGATTCACGACCCCTTACGTCTCCTCGAAGATGCCGCCCTCCCGGTTCTTCCGCACGCGGTCGCCCGCGAACACGCGCCCGTTCATCGCGACGTAGACGCCGGGGGGGAGCACCTGGGCGAACGACAGCGCGCTGCCGAGGTTGAAGAGCCCGTCGGACGAGCCGAATGCGTAAGGGACCATCGCGCCGGTGAGGACCACCGTCTTCCCGGTCGACGCCGCGAGCAGCGCGCGGGCCGTCTCGGCCATGGTGTCCGTCCCGTGCGTGATCACGATGCGCCGCTCCGCCGCGTTCCGGCAGAACTCGACGATCGCGCCCCGATCCGCGTCCGTCATGTCGAGGCTGTCGATCATCATGAGCGTCTGCACGTGCGTCTCGACGCGGCAGCGCGCGAGCCGGAGCATCTCGTGGACGTGCGTGTCCTTGAAATACAGGCGGCCCGACAGCTCGTCGTACTCCTTGTCGAAGGTACCGCCGGTCACGAACAGTCGGATGGGCTCGGTCGCCATGGCGCGCGCAGGATATTGCGAAATGCCCTCGCACGCACGGCGAGGCGCGCAGCGCTCCCGCGGGTGACGCGCGGCCGCCGCGGTGGCGAGGGCGCGTCAGCGCCGGCGGGGCCGCCCCCCCCGCGCGCTGCCGGCCTCGAACCACTCGCGCGCCGAGGGCCGCAGGAGCGCCGCCCCGATCGTCGCGGTCGGCATCACGACCGCGAGCACGAACGCGAGCAACGGAATCGCCGCGGATCGAGCGTCGAGCAGGAGCGCAAGCAGCCCGAGGAGCAGCGCGAACGCGCCGAGCGCCGCCGCCACTGGCACCGACCAGCCGACGGCGGTCGCGCGGACGTCGGGCTTCTGCCGGAGCGCGCCGCTGATGAACCCGAAGACGGCGACCGCCGCGACAAGGGACATGATGCACGTCACCGCGGCGCGGAGCCAAGCCTCGTTGCTCGCGAGGAAGGGCATGCAGACCACCGCGATGAAGACGAGCTCGAGGTCGACGAGCCCGGCCGCGACGATCGCGAGGACGACGCTGCGCGGGGGGCGGGAGGGCACGCCCGGACGGTAGCACAGTGCACTCGCGTGGTTGACGGGGCCCCGGGCGGCCGCCTCATGGCGGTCGCCCGCCCGCCGACGGTGACCCACGAGCGGGCAACTCGGCTCGCCCGTACACACCGTCTCACGGACGGCCCGCGCGGACGCGGTCCAGCCGACGCTCGACGGGACGCCCGCCGCCCCGCGAATCGCGCCGCGGGTGCCCGCGCGGCGCGGCGCTCGAAACGGACGGCGGGCGCTCCGCGTTGCCGCGCACCCGCCTCGCCAGGAGGCGCTCGAGAAAGGGGGGCCGGACAGCATGGGACTTCACCGGACGCCGTTCGGCTCCGCGATCTTCGGTCTCCTCGTCGCCGTCGAGGCGGTCACGTTCTTCCTCTTCGGCGCGTCCCACCTCGGCCGCCCCCTCGCGCTCGGGCCGCTGCGGCTCGAGGAACCGAGCATCCCGCCGGCGGCCGTGATCGAGGGCGTCTGCGGGCTCGCTCTGCTCGGCGCCGCGTATTCGCTGCTCGCAGGAAACTTCTTGCGCTGGCGTACCGCGCTCCGTGCTCACGTGCTCGCGCTCGCAGGCGTCCTGCTCGGCGTCGGCGCGCTCGCGCTGGGCCTCGGACCGCGCACGGCGACGAACGACGCCTATCACCGGGTGATGCTGGTGCTGCTCGCCGCGGGTCTCCTCTTGTCGCTCATGGCGCGGTGGCGGGAGAGCCGCAGGCGGACGCCGCGCTGGCGGCGCGCGCCGGCCTGAGAGTCCGGGGTTCCGGTCAGCGCCCTCGCCGGTCCGGTCGTTCGCTCTCGACGACCACCGGGGCGCGCTCCTCCTCGGCGGCGTCGAGCGCGCGGTCGAGGGCGCCGCGGCTCACCGCTGCGACGGTCTCGGCCGCGTCCGCCCCGCCCACCCTGCGTGCGGGTCGCTCGTCCACGCGGACCCCGGCATCGCGCTCGATGGCGCGCTCACCGGCGACCGCGGAGACGGCGGCGGGATCGATCCAGCCGCTCCTCGCGGCGTGACGCGCCATCTCCACCGAGTCGGCGGCGAGGACCAGCGTCGAGCCCTGGGCGGCGACGTCGCGGGCGAGCGCGCGCACGGCCCGGGCGCGGGCCGGCTCGCGGCTCACGCTCCGGATGTACACCGCGAGGACGCGCCCCGGGTACGTGCGGATGACCTCGCGATAGACCTCCGGATCCTTCTGGCCGCTGTCTCCGACGAGGATGAACGGCAGCCCGGCGTGGAGGTCCAGCATCTGCGAGATGAGCGCGTACTTGTGCCCCTTCACGTCGGCGAGCGACAGGCCCTCCTCGGTGAAGCCCCACCGGCGCAGGAAGATCACCGGCCGCTCGTCGATGTCGTGGAGCTGCAGGAACTGGTCGAAGAGGTCGTACAGGTTCCACGGGCTGCGTGAGACGAACAGGAGGGGGTTCTCCTCGTCTCCCGTGGCGCCGGCGCGCAGCGCCCGGTAGAGCGCGGCCACGCCTGGAAACGGCGCTCGGGTGTACGCGTTCCCGGTGAAGGACTCGCGCAGGAGCGACAGCACGCTCGTCGCGCCGGTGCGCACGACCGTATCGTCCATGTCGCTCACCACGACGTAGCGTGTCCGCGGCCCCGGGACCCGCACCTGGGCCGTCGCCTTCACCGCGCCCTGCCGGCGGTCGAGAGGCGCGAGGAGCTCGAGCGGCACCTCCTCCCAGCTCCGGCCGGGTGCGAGCGGCTCGGTGGGCCGGATCCAGACGTCGAAATAGCCGAGGTCGTCCGCGGTCACGTGGAGCGTGCGTCCCTGGAACGTCGCCGTCAGGCGGGCGCCAGGGATGGGACTGGAGAGGACGCGCTTGCGCATGTTGCGCAGGTTGCGCCAGAGGCGATCGTCTGCACGGGCGGGGCGGAGCCCCTTGTCCGCCAGGACGCGGCCCTTCACGTGCAGGCGATCCGGGCTGCCGTACCCCCTGTACGCGACGATCTCCATGGACCCTGGACCGCCGAGCGCGAGGGTGGCACGGCCGCGGACTGCGCGCACCGCGGCGGCGACGCGGAGCGTGGCGCGGCGGGCGAAGGAGCGGACTCGGCCCATGGCGACTGACGAAGCCGAGCTTCGTCTCCCCGCGTATAGCGCCGGGGGCGCGCCGGGGCACACCGTCCAACGGCCGCTCGCAGCACGCGATCGGGCCTCAAGCCTCGGACCTCGGGCCTCAGGAACCCCACGTCGAACGGGGCACTTGCTGAAATGGCGCTCGGCGGTTCAGTGCATTGCCGGCTGCAGCTCGCGCCCGGCCTCCTCGACGGCCTCGCCGATCCGTTGCTGGGCCCGCTGCTGCGCCCGGCGCGCGGCACGCGTGCCGCGACGGACCCGCCGCTCGATCGCGGCGGGCTCCACCTCGGCGCGCACCTCCTCGAGACGGCGCGCGAAACGCAAGCGCGCCCGGTGCACGGCGTCCTCGCCGCGCCGGAGCGCCGCGTCGCCGAGCTGCCGGCCAACGTCGACCGCCATCTCGAAGAGCTGGGCGATCCCGTCGCGGCTCCGGTCGTACGCTCCCGCCGCGAGCCCCGCGAACATCGCCCCGGGCGGCTCGTCCGGCGCGCCCGGGTGCGGACGGGTGGGCGCGATCCGCCTAGCGCGCTCGAGCGCCGTCCCCAGCTCGAGGAGCTCTTCCCGCGTGTAGGCGCGCGCCATCGCGGGCAGCAGCTCCCGCTCCTCCTCCTCGACGTGGTGCCTCACGTTCGCGATGAGCACCCGGACCTTCGCGTCGAGGCGCGGGGCGGTCGCCGGGAGCGCCTCGATCTCCGCGAGCGCGACCTTCGCGAGGTGGTGTTCCTCGAGCGCCACGAGGACCTGCGGCTCCTTCGACGCGCCGTCGATGACGCGCCGCACGCGCGGGTACACGAGCTGCTCCTCGATGGAGGCGTGGATCGAGAGCTCGCGGGCGATGCGCATGGCGAGGTCCTTCCGCCGCGCGGCGTTTCCCGAGCGCTCGAAGGCCTGGAAGAGCTCCTCGAGCTCGAGGTGATCGCGCTCGAGGACCGCGACTGCGTCGATGGGGTTGGGCATGGGTGGAATGTCCGCACATCGGCCGTCGGACGCAATGCGTCAACCCGGCACGTGCAGCCGTAGATCCTTTCGCCCGCTCGTCCGTTCCAGCTCGCAGAGGAGATGCCCATGCGCGTCCATGCGATCGCCGTCCTTGCCGCCCTGGTGTCCTGCGCCGCCCCCCTGACCGACGCCGCCGCCCGCCCCGTGGAGCCAGCGCGTCCGGGGGCCTACTCCGTCGAGCTCACCGACGAGCTCGGAAACGTGCTGCCGACCTGGTCGCACCAAGGTCGCACCTACGTCCTCGGTTCCCTGGGGCAGCGCTACTTCGTGCGCGTGCGGAACCACTCCGGCCGGCGCGCGGAGATCGTGGTGTCGGTGGACGGCCGCGACGTGCTCGATGGGCGTCCGGCCTCCTGGACGAAGCGCGGCTACCTCGTCGATGCGGGCTCCGAGGTGGCGATCGACGGATTCCGGACGAGCCTCGAGTCGGTCGCGGCATTCCGGTTCTCGAGCGTGCCGCGCTCATACGCGGCGCTGAAGGGGGACGCCCGTGACGTGGGTGTCATCGGGGTGGCGATCTTCCCCGAGCGCGAGCCCCGCTACGTGCCGCCGCCGCGCCCTGTCGCGCCGTACGAGTACGAGGAGGACGCCCGCTCGCGCACCAACGCGCCGCGAGCCGAGTCGGCCCCGGCGCCGGCCGGTGAAGCGCGCGCCGACGCGGGCCGCGCGCAGCAGGCGCCCGCAGACGCGCGCGCCGCGAAACGCCCGGGGCTCGGCACCGAGTTCGGCGAGGAGCACGCGTCGCACGTCCGGACCGTCCGCTTCGAGCGCGCGAGCGCCCGCCCCGCCGCAGTGCTCGCGCTCCGGTACGACGACCGCGAGGGCCTCGCCGCGCTCGGCATCGACGTCGACGGGCGCTGGGCGGCGCAGCAGGACGAGCGCTGGCTGCGCGAGACGGCCGATCCGTTCCGCGGGAGCCGGGGCTTCGCCGAGCCTCCGCCCGGATGGCGGCGGCATTAGCGGTCGGCGAGCGGGGCGCGCTCACTACTCGGGCGCGCCCCCTACGTGCCCCGCTCGAAGCTGCGGCACCTCACCACGGCCACTCCAATGCTTCCGGTGGGGGAGGTGCGGAAATGGATCTCGTCAATCCGATCGTCCGGCGCTGGCTGAAGGAAGGTGAGGAGGACCCCGACGGCTTGTGGGCGCGGGCCGCGGAGCAACTGCCCTGGTTCCGGAAGTGGGATCGGACGTTCGTCTGGGAGCGGCCGAGCTTCCGCTGGTTCGTGGGCGGCGAGACGAACCTCGCCCACAACGCGCTCGACCGGCACGTGGCGAGCGGGCGAGGTGGGCACGCAGCGCTCGTCTACCTGAACGAGCGCGGCGAGCGACGGGTCTTCACCTACGCGCAGCTCCTGCACGACGTGGAGCGAATCGCCGCGGCGCTGCGTGGCATCGGGGTGGCGAAGGGCGACCGGGTCACGGTCTACATGCCCACCTCCCCGGAGGCGATCGCCCTCATGCTCGCGACCGTCCGCATCGGCGCGATCCACTGCGTGGTCTTCGCCGGGTTCGGCGCGAAGGCGCTCGGCGACCGGATCGCCGCGAGCGGCTCGAAGGCCGTGTTCACGGCGGACGTCACCTATCGGAAGGGGAAGGAGACGCGGCTGAAGGAGATCGTCGACGACGCGCTCGCGCTCTCCGGCGCGCCCGTCGAGCAGGTGGTGGTCCTGAAGCGCGGGCGCGACCCCGTGCCGTTCCAGGGGGGACGCGACGTGTGGTGGCCGGAGTTCCTCGCGCTGGGCGCGAGTCAGCGTCGCGACGCGGTCGCGATGGAGGCGAACGAGCCGGCGTTCATCCTGGCGACGTCCGGCACGACCGCGAAGCCCAAGCTCGCCGTCCACGTTCACGGTGGGTATCAGGTACACGTCCACGCCATGGCGCGCTGGTGCTTCGGGCTCCGGCCCTCGGACGTCTGGTGGTCCACCTCGGACATCGGCTGGGTGGTCGGCCACAGCTACATCGTCTACGCGCCGCTGCTCGTGGGCTGCACCACGCTCGCGTTCGAGGGTGCGCTCGATCACCCCGGTCCGGAGACGCTCTGGCGCGTCGTCGAGGAGTTCGGCGTCACCGGCGTGTTCACCTCGCCCACCGCGGTGCGGCTCCTCATGCGCTACGGCGAGGCGCCGGCCCGCGGGTTCGACCACCGCTCGCTCGAGCGCGTGTTCTGCGCGGGCGAGGTGCTGAACGCGCCGGCCTGGGAGTGGCTGCAGCGCGACGTGCTCGACGATCGCGTGCCGGTCATCGATCACATGTGGCAGACGGAGACCGGCGGGCCGGTGTTCGGCAACCCCTACGGCCTGGCGATGCTGCCCATCAAGCCGGGCTCCGCGACCGTGCCGCTGCCCGGCATCGACGCGGCGGTGGTGAACGCCCAGGACGGACGGCGGTGCGCGCCAGGCGAGAAGGGGATCATGGTGCTGCGGCGTCCGTTCCCCGGCCTCACGCCCGCGCTCTGGGGCGAGCCGGAACGCTACGCGGCCGACTACTGGCAGCGCATCCCCGACGTCTACACCACCGGCGACTCGGCGGAGGTGGACGAGGACGGGTACGTGTTCTTCGCCGGGCGCGCGGACGAGATCATCAAGTGCTCCGGCCACCGTCTCGGGACGATCGAGGTCGAGACGGCGCTGCTCACGCACCCGGCGGTGGCCGAGGCCGGCGTGACCGGGCGGCCCGACGAGCTGCGCGGGGAGGTGATCTCGGCGTTCGTGTCGCTGAAGCAGGGCCACGCGCCTTCCGGCGAGCTCCGGCGGGAGCTCGTCGAGGCGGTCCGCCGCGAGATGGGGCCGATCGCCGTGATCGCCGACGTGAACTTCGTCCACAACCTCCCGAAGACGCGCAGCGGCAAGATCATGCGCCGCGTGTTCAAGGCGGTGATCCTCGATCGCGATCCCGGGGACATCACCACCATCGAGGACGAGGGCTCGGTGGACGAGGCGCGGCGCGCGTGGGCGGAGATGCGCGAGGAGCTCGCGTCCCAGCCGTCGCTCCACTGACCATCGCCTCGAGCCCCAGACTTCGCCCCGGTCTCCGCCGGGCGCGCGGCGGCCTTCGCGAGCGGTGACTGTCGGCCGATGTGTGCCAGGCGCGAATTTGCCGCGCGGCAAGCGGCCGCATACCATCGGGGTCTCCTCGGGGGAGGGAGCCATAATGACGCTACCGACCTGCTGCCGTGCGCACCGCGCTCGCTCGATCACCATCGCCGTCGCGCTGTGCCTCGCGCTCTTCCCGCTCGCCGCGCTCGCCGAGCAGCCCGCGGGCGACGTGGCTCCTCCAGCGGGCGACGCGACCCCCATCGCCCTTCCCGCGCCGAAGAGCTTCGCGGCGGCGGTGAAGCTGGTCGAGGACGCCGTGGGGGTGAAGGGCGGCCAGATCGACTGCGAGGCGGCGCCGATCCCGCTCTCCGAGGGCCGCGCCTTCGCGATCGACACGCACACCGCCGAGCGGCTCCTCGCAGGGAGCCACCGGACGTTCCGCAAGGCCGGGATCTTCCTGTTCCGCTACGAGCGGAGCTTCGGCCTCGGCGGCGAGAAGGACCTCGTCGGCCTGCTCGCGACCGCCGATCCGCTGGCGGTGATCCGCCGGATCGGCACCTCCGGGCCGAAGCGCGGCGTGACGAACGAGCAGATCGTGGCGTGGCTGCGCAAGCTCGAGCGAGAGGAGGCGTTCGAGCTCTACGAGATCGGCCCGGACTACCTGTCCGGCCGCTTCGAGCGCGCGCCGAAGGATCCCGAGGCGATCGCCCGCCGCGCGGCGAAGATCGCGCCGGACCTCGTCGCCGGGCACTCGAACCCGATCGCCGGACTCACGGACCTCATCGGCAAGCACCGGACGCTCTACCTGATCTGGGACTGACCCGCGCGCGCGAGCCGGCCGCTCACGCGAGCGCGGCGAGCTCCTTCTTCAGCACCTTGCCCATCGCGTTGCGGGGCAGGGTCGCGACGAGCCGGACCACTCGCGGACGCTTGTGCGGCGCGAGCAGGCGGGCGACGTGCTCGACGAGCTCGTCGGGGTGCGGCGTTGCGCCCGGGGCCGCGACCACGAACGCGACGATCCGCTCGCCGAGATCCTCGTCCGCCACCCCGATCACGGCCGCCTCGCGCACGGCGGCGTGCTCGAGCAGTGCCGCCTCCACCTCTCCCGCGCCCACCTTGTAGCCGCAGGTCTTGATGAGGTCCGTGGCGCGCCGCCCGACGATTCGAACGTCGCCCGTCGGGTCGACCGCCGCGATGTCGCCCGTGTAGAAGAAGCCCTCCGCGTCCATCGCCTCCGACGTCGCGTCGGGCCGGTTCAGGTACCCCGCGAACACCGTCGGCCCCTTCACCGCCACCTCCCCGAGCACGTCCGGCCCCGGCGCGATCGGGCGCCGTGCCTCGTCCACGAGCCGGAGCGCGAGCCCGGGGAGCGGGGGGCCGACGACGCCCGGCGTGCGCGGCCCGTCGTGCCGCGCGGCGGTGACGATGAGTGTCTCGGTGAGCCCGTACCGCTCGACGACGCGCTGCCCGAAGAGCCGGAACAGCCGCTCGTTCTCGCGGACGGGCAGTGCGGCCGAGCCGGAGACTAGGAGCCGCGCGCGCCCGAGCCTGCGCGCGTCCTGCGGGGCCGCCTCGCAGTGCTCCGCGAGGCGGTGGTACATGGTCGGCACGCCGAACAGCATCGTGCCGCCCCCGTCCATCGCGGCGCAGACGCCCTCGGGAGTGAAGCGCGGGAGCAGCGCCAGCGTGGCGCCGACCCTCAGCGAGCCGAGGACACCGAGGACGAGGCCGTGGACGTGGAAGAGCGGCAGCGCGTGCACGAGCGCGTCCCGCTCCGTCCAGCCCCATGCGTCGGCGAGCGCGTCGAGGTCGAAGGCGGCGTTGCGGTGGGTGATGACGGCGCCCTTCGGCCTGCCGGTCGTGCCGGAGGTGTAGAGCACGAGCAACGGATCGCCGGGCGCGGGTGGGTCCGGCGAGGCGGTCGGTCCGTCGAGCGCGATCGAGCGTGTCTGCGGCGCTCGCGCGTGGAACGCGGCCGGGTCGGCCGCGAGGACGAGACGCGGTGCGGCGTCGCCGAGCACATGAGCGAGCTCGCCCTCTCCCAGGGACGGGTTGAGCGGAACCGTCGCGATCCCGGCGAGCGCGTTGCCCACGACGGCCGCGATCGTCGCGAGCTCCGGCGTCGCCCACACGGCGACGCGGTCGCCGGCACGGATCCCGCCCGCTCGCATGCACGCCGCGTGAGCGCGCGCGGCGTGGTCCAGCTCCGCGCCCGAGACGGCTGCGCGACCTCCGCCGATGACGCGGAGCGCAACGCGGCTGCCGCGGGCGGCGAGGTCGGGGAGCAGTGGGTGCATCGGGGGCATGTATGGAGACCCGGCGTGCACGACGCCGACCACGTTGGGTCGAGGACCGATCTGCACCTTGCGGGCGCGCGCCGGCGTCACGAGCCCGTAATTCATAATTACGGCTCGCCGCCGCTCGCCCCTGGAGGCGCACATGAACCGGTCGATCCCCCGCATCCCGCTCGCTCCGCTGCTCCTCGCGCTCGCAGCGCTCGCCGCCGCCGCCGCGCCGGCCGGGGTGGCGCACGCCGCCGACAAGGAGAAGATCCTCGTCGGCGCGACGCTGCCGCTCACCGGCTCGGAGGCGCGGATCGGCGGCTTCTTCAAGGAGGGCTACGAGCTCGCGTTCGCGCAGGTGAACGAGAACGGCGGTCTCGAGGTCGGCGGGAAGAAGCTCCCGGTGCAGCTCATGCTGCTCGACGACACGAGCACGCAGGCGACGGCGGTGAGCCTCGCCGACCGGCTCGTCAACAGCGACAAGGTCGACTTCCTCCTCGGCACGTACGCGAGCCACCTCGTCGAGGCGCAGAGCACGGTCGCGGAGCAGAACCGCATCCCGTACGTGAACGGCGGCGGGGGCGCCACGAAGATCTACAAGCGCAAGTTCAAGTACCTCTTCGGCCTCCTCTCGCCGGTCGAGCTGCTCGGCACGACGCTCATGCAGTGGGTGGACGAGCAGCAGAAGGCGGGGAAGCTGCCGAGGCCCGCCAAGATCGCGCTCGTCTGGGAGAACACCGCGCACGGCAAGGACTTCCGCAAGGGCATCTCCGACTTCGCCCAGAAGAGCGGCGGCGGGTACCAGATCGCGGTGGACGAGTCGTTCGAGCTGAACGCGCGGGACTTCGGCGCGCTCCTCGGGAAGGTGAAGGCCGCGAGCGTCGATCTGTTCCTCGTCGACGCGCACCTCCCGGACTACATCACGATGCACCGGCAGTACGTGGCGAACGGCATGTGCCACAAGGTGGTGAGCTACGGCGCGCGCGGCAGCGAGAAGGACGCGGTCAAGGCGCTCGGCCAGGAGAACGTGAACTACGTCCTCTCCGGCGTGTGGTGGAGCGCTCAGCTCGCGAGCAAGCCCGGTCTGTCGCAGGACTTCGTGAAGGCGTTCAAGGCGAAGTACGGCGGCCGCGAGCCGGAGTGGTTCCAGGCGCTCGGCTACGAGAGCGCGCGCGCCCTGTTCAACGCCATCCAGCAGGCAGGGAAGGTCGATCGCGAGGCGGTCCGGGAGAAGCTCGCGGTGATGAAGATGCCGTCGCTCCTCCCGGGCGGGACGCTCGAGCTCAAGGCCGAGTTCGGGCAGCAGGCGCAGAACACGTTCGTCGTGCAGCAGAACCAGCCCGATGGCACCTCGCCCATCATCTATCCGAAGGACGTCGCGAGCGCGTCCGGCGTCGGCGCGAACCCGCGCTGCGCCAAGTGACCCGTGGCCCGGTTCGTCGACCTCGCCATCTCGGCGATGCTGCTCGCGGGGCTCTACGCCACGATGGCGTACGGCCTCGGCCTCATCTACGGCGTGCTGCGCGTCGTGAACCTGGCCCACGGCGGCGTCATCATGGCGGGCGCCTACCTGGGCTGGGTCCTGCACGGCTGGCTGGGGCTCGATCCGTACCTCTCTATCCCGATCGTCGTGGGCGCGACGTTCGTGCTGGGCGTCCTCATGTACCGGCTGCTCGTGCGGCACCTGCAGCGCGGCGCCGCCGGCGGGCCCGCGTCGCTGCTGCTGCTGTTCGGGGTGTGGCTCGTCCTCCGCAACGCCGCCTACCTCCTGTTCACCGGCAACGACCAGACCATCCGGACCGCCTACTCGACCCGGGCGCTCCCGCTGTTCGGCTCCTTCGTCTCGGTGAACCGGCTCGCGGTGCTGGGCATCGCGGTCGTCACCCCGGTGCTCCTCCACCTCCTGCTCCGGCGCACGTACCTCGGCCGCGCCATCCGCGCGGTGGCGCAGAACGCGGACAGCTGCACGCTCGTCGGGATCGACGTCGAGCGGATCTACACGATCACGTTCGGCATCGGCACGGCGCTCGCCGGGCTCGCGGGGCTCCTCTCCGCGACCATCTTCTCGTTCAACCCGGGGTTCGGTTCCGGCGAGCTCCTGAAGTCGTTCGTCGTCGTGGTCCTCGGCGGGCTCGGGAGCGTGTTCGGGACCGGCCTCGCCGCGCTCATCCTGGCCGTCGTGGAGGTGTTCGCGATCCTCGTGCTCCCGTCCTACCTCACCGCGGCGGTCGGCTTCGTCATGCTCGTGCTCGTGCTCGTGCTCCGCCCCGGCGGGCTCTTCGGCCAGCGGGTGCTCGGATGACGTTCCGGTGGCCTCCCATCGTGCCGCGCTCGGCGGCCCTGGCGTTCGTCGTCTGCGTCGCCGCGCTCGCGGTCGCGCCCGTCGCGCTCGGCTTCTCGATCTACACCAAGAACCTCGTCACGCTCGCGTTCCTGATGATCTCGGGCGCGCTCGCCTGGAACTGGATGGGGGGCTTCGTCGGGCAGGTGAGCTTCGGCCACGCCGCCTTGTTCGGCGTGGGCGGGTTCGTCGCGGCGCGGCTCATGCTCATGGAGCCGCCCGCCCCGGCGCCGCTGGCGTGGCTCGCGGGCGGGCTCGCCGCGGGGGTCTTCTCGCTCGGCGCGCACCCGATGCTGCGCCTGCGCGGTCCCTACTTCTCGATCGCGACCATCGGGGTGGGCGAGGCTTCCCGGCTGATCTTCACCTACTGGGAGGACTTCACCGGCGGGTCCTCCGGCCTCTCCCTCCCCATCGACGCCGACATGAAGGACCGGCTCTACTGGTGGGGGCTCGGGCTCGCTGCGCTCGTCGTCGCCGCCTCGTACCTCATCCGGCGCTCGACGCTCGGGCTGCAGCTCCTCGCGATCAAGGCCGACGTGGACGCCGCGGCGGACGTCGGAGTGAACGCGACGTTCTACCAGGACCTCGTGTTCGCGCTGTCGGCCACGGTCGTCGGCGTCACCGGCGGACTCTACGCCGCGTACTTCAGCTTCATCGAGCCGGGCGACATGTTCGGCTTCGACCGCTCGATCGGCTTCGTCCTCATGTCGGTGATCGGCGGCGTCGGGACGGTCCTCGGCCCCGTGCTCGGCGCGATCGTGTTCGTGCTGCTGCGCCAGTTCCTGCTCGCCTCGTACCCTCAGCTCTACCTCGGCCTCTACGGCGTGCTGCTCATCTTCATCATCCTCTTCGAGCCCCTCGGCCTCACCGGCCTCGCTCTCCGCCTGACGCGATTCGTGCGGCGGCGCCGGCGAGGGGAGCCCCGCGAGTCGCTCGCCTGACCCTCCGGCCATGCCCGCGCTCCTCACCACGCACGCGATCTCCAAGACCTTCGGCGGCCTCAAGGCCGTGGACGGGGTGACGCTCGAGCTCCGCGAGGGCGAGATCCTCGGCGTCATCGGCCCGAACGGCGCGGGCAAGACCACGCTCTTCAGCCTCATCGCCGGCTCGGTCAGGCCCACCTCGGGAGAGGTCCGGCTGGAGGAGTGGCGCGTCAGCGGCCACGCCGCCCACCAGGTGGTGCGCGCGGGGATCGTCCGCACGCACCAGATCGTGCGGCCATTCCCGAACCTCACGGTCGCCGAGAACGTCGTGGTCGGGGCCATCCACGGCAGCGGGCGTGCGCCGGGCTCGCCGCGGGAGCGCGCCGCCGAGATCGTCGAGTTCGTGGGGCTCGCCGAGCGCGCGGGTCAGCTCCCCGGGGCGCTCACGCTCGCGGCCCGCAAGCGGCTCGAGCTCGCGCGCGCCCTCGCCACGGCGCCGCGCGTGCTCATGCTCGACGAGGTCGTCGCCGGCGTGAACCCCGCCGAGGCGATGAGGCTCGCCGCGCTCATCCGGCGCATCCGGGACGAGCGGAAGGTCTCGGTGATCATGATCGAGCACGTGATGCCGGCCGTGATGTCGCTCTCCGATCGCGTGGTGGTGCTCGATCACGGCAAGAAGATCGCGGAGGGCCTTCCGGGCGAGGTGGTCCGCGATCCGCTCGTCATCGAGGCCTACCTCGGCAAGGGCCACCAGGAGACCACCGCGTGAGCGAGCCGCTGCTGCGCGTCGACGGGATCGACGTCTCCTACGGCGACGTCCAGGTCCTCTACGGCCTCAGCCTCGAGGTCCGCGAAGGCGAGATCGTGACGCTCCTCGGCTCGAACGGCGCCGGGAAGACCACCACCCTGCGGGCGATCTCGGGGCTCCGCCGTCCGCGCGCGGGCGACATCCGCTTCCGCGGCGAGTCGCTCGTGCGCCTGCCTGCCGCGGCGCGCGCGGAGCTCGGGATCGCGCTCGTGCCCGAGGGCCGCGACCTCTGGAGCCAGCTCACCGTCCGCGAGAACCTCGACCTCGGCGCCTACCACCCGCGCGCCCGCGCGTCCGCTGCGCGCAACCTCGAGAAGGTGTTCGCGATGTTTCCTCGCCTGCGCGAGCGGAGCGGCCAGCTCGCGGGCAGCCTCTCCGGCGGCGAGCAGCAGATGTGCGCCATCGGGCGGGCGCTCATGACCGAGCCGAAGCTCCTCATGCTCGACGAGCCGAGCCTCGGGCTCTCTCCCCTGCTCGTGGATCAGGTGATGCGGACGGTCTCCGAGCTGCACGCCGCCGGCATCACCGTGCTGCTCGTCGAGCAGAACCTCCGCAAGGCGCTCGAGATCGCGCAGCGCGGGACGGTGATCGAGACAGGGCGCGTGCGGCTCGAGGGCACGAGCGCGGAGCTCGCGGCGAACCCCGAGATCCGCGCCGCGTACCTCGGCATCTGAAGGAGCGCGACCGGAATGACGCGCCCGATCCCCCACCGCGCGATGTACGAGGAGGTCGCCGAGCGGCTGCGGCAGCTCATCTACAGCGGGGAGCTCGCGCCCGGGACCTGGATCGACGAGCGCGCGCTCGTCGAGCGCTTCGGCACGAGCCGCACCCCGCTGCGCGAGGCGCTGAAGGTGCTCCACGCCGAGGGGCTCGTGCGGCTCACGCCGCGCCGCGGCTCGTTCGTCCCCGGCGAGCTCACGCCGCAGGACCTCGACGAGATCTTCCCGCTCATGGCGCTGCTCGAGGGCCTGTGCGCCCGGGAGGCGGTCGGCAAGGCGGCGCCCGACGACGTACGGCGCCTCGACGCGCTGCACGAGCGGCTCGAGCGCTGCGCGGCCGCGGGCGACCTGGACCGGTACTACGAGCTGAACTACGCCTTCCATCAGGCGGTGCAGGACCTCGCGGCGAACCCCTGGCTCTCGCGGATGGTCTCCGAGCTGCGCCGCTTCCTGCGGCTCTTGCGCGGCCGCCAGCTCCGGGTGCCCGGGCGGCTCCGGGCGTCGCTCGCGGAGCACCGCCGGTTCATGCGGGCGCTGCGGCGCGGCGACGCCGAGGAAGCGGAGCGGGTGATGCGCGCGCACCTCATGGCGCAGCGGGCGGCGCTCGCGGTGCTGGACGCCGCCGGACCCGCGGCGGCCGGGAAGCCGCGGCGGCGCGCCCGCGCGCGGAGGGTCTCGTGACGCGCGCCTGGGACACCGCGCGCCGGGGCCGGCGCGCGCGCCT
>DATIDF010000168.1:0-5276 GCA_035456445.1 Anaeromyxobacter sp. | reverse complement strand
GTTCCTGGCGCACGTCGCGGCAACCGCCCTGGGCATCTCCGCCTTCGCTTCTCCGGCAGGCGAGCCTCTCGCTCCGGCGGGAACGATCGTGGAGTTCATCGGGACCTGCGATGCATCGGCGGCGGTGGTGCGCGACGGCGGCCGCTTCATCGTCGGTGACGACGAGGACAACGTCCTGCGGATGTATGACGCCCGCAACGGCGGCGTGCCGCTCGCCACGTGGGACCTCTCGGACGCGCTCGCTCTCGTCGGCAAGAAGAAGGCGCCCGAGATCGACATCGAGGCTGCGACCGAGATCGGCGGCGTGTCGCTCTGGCTCGCGTCTCACGGTCGCGACAGCAAGGGTCGATTGCAGCCGAGCCGGCTGATGCTGATCGGCACGCGTGCCTCCGAGGACGGATCCCTCGTGCTGGTCGGCCGGCCCTACCGACGCCTCGTCGACGATCTGATCGCGAATCCGGCGCTGGCGCGGCTGGGGCTCGCGGCGGCGGCAAAGCGTGCCCCGAAGGAGCCCGGCGGCTTGAACATCGAGGGGATGACGGCGCTCGCAGACGGCCGGTCCGTGCTGATCGGCTTCCGGAACCCGGTGCCGGGCGGGCGCGCGCTCGCGATCACGCTGCAGAACCCGCTCGACGTGCTCGCCGGGGCCGCGCCGCGTCTCGGCGAGCCCCTCGACCTTGATCTGGCCGGCCTCGGCGTGCGCGCGATCTCCTGGTGGCGTGGCGCGTACCTGTTCCTCGCCGGAGCGCAGGGGGGCGGCGGCTCGTCGCGCCTGTTCACCTGGAGCGGCGCGCCGACCGACCGGCCCCGCGCCCAGCCGGTGGACTTCCATGGGCTGAACCCGGAGGCGTTCGTCACCTTCGAGGACCTGGATGCATTCCTCGTTCTGAGCGACGACGGAAGTCGCCTCGTCGATGGCGTCGCCTGCAAGAAGCTGAAGGATCCGACGCGGAAGCGGTTCCGCGGCATGTGGATCCGTCAGGCGCCAGCCCGCACGAACTCGCCCATGACGCCGCCCTGATGCCGATGGCGGCTCTACGCCGGCGGCGACACCCGGCTTCGGCTCGACGCGAGGGCCGGGCCGGGTGTCGCCCCCGACCCGCGCTACAACGTGGTCTCTTCCGCGCGCGCCGCGCGTCGACCGGTGGCCCTGCCACTCCGCTGAGTCGATGCGCGCCCGCGCCCGACGCGCGACGACGGGGCGCCGCGCTTCGGCGCGCTCCGCGCC
The DNA here is from genome assembly GCA_035456445.1 of Anaeromyxobacter sp. Lineage (GTDB taxonomy): Bacteria > Myxococcota > Myxococcia > Myxococcales > Anaeromyxobacteraceae > Anaeromyxobacter. Next base: position 4,048 of record DATIDF010000168.1, on the reverse strand, counting down.
TTCCTGCGGGTGAGGACGTGCTGCATCGCCTCGCCGATTCCAGCCGGGCTCTCGCACACGACGACGCCCGCCTCGCGGAGGGCGGCGATCTTCGCGTCCGCGGTGCCGCTCGCGCCCGAGATCACCGCGCCGGCGTGGCCCATCCTTCGTCCCGGAGGCGCGCTCCGCCCGGCGATGAAGCCGACGACGGGCTTCGTCACGTTCTTCCCGATGTATCGGGCCGCCCACTCCTCACCCGAGCCCCCGATCTCGCCGATGAGGACGATGGCTTCGGTCTGCGGGTCGGCCTCGAATCGCGACAGGCAGTCCACGAAGTCCGTCCCGTTCACGGGGTCTCCGCCGATCCCGACCGCGGTCGACTGGCCGAGCCCGAGGCTCGTGAGCTGCTTCACCGCCTCGTAGGTGAGCGTCCCGGATCGCGACACGATGCCGATCGTGCCGGGCTGGTGGATGTGGCCGGGCATGATCCCGATCTTGCACTGTCCCGGGGTGATCACGCCCGGACAGTTCGGCCCGAGGAGCCGGACCCCCGGCCTGTCTTGCAGGAACCGCTTCACCTTCACCATGTCGAGGATGGGAATCCCCTCGGTGATGGCGACGACGAGGGGGATGCCCGCGCCGGCGGCCTCGAGGATCGCGTCGGCCGCGAGCGGCGGCGGGACGAACACGACGCTCGCGTTCGCGCCCGTCTCCCGGACCGCGTCCGCCACCGTGTCGAAGATCGGGACGGACTGCTGAAACCGGGTACCGCCGCGGCCGGGAGTGACCCCGCCCACCACCTGCGTCCCGTACGCGATCATCTGCTCGGCGTGAAAGCCGCCCGCCGAGCCGGTGATGCCCTGGACCAGAACCCTCGTGTTCCTGTCGACGAAGATGCTCACGGTTCCTCCCGAATACCGAGTGCGAGATGCGCGAGGCGTGAGGTCACGCCGCCCTGGCCGTCTCTCGTGCCGCCGCGACTGCCTTGTGTGCCGCGTCGGCGAGGTCGTCCGCGGGGACGATCTCGAGCTCGCTCTGCGCGAGGAGCTCCTTGCCGAGCTCGACGTTCGTGCCCTCGAGCCGCACCACCAGCGGCACCGAGAGGCCGACCTGCTCCGCCGCCGCGAGGATGCCCTTCGCGATGACGTCGCACTTCATGATCCCGCCGAAGATGTTGACGAGCACCGCCCGGACGCCGGGATCGGCGAGGAGGATCTTGAACGCCGCGGCGACCTTCGCCTCGGTCGCGCCGCCGCCCACGTCGAGGAAGTTGGCCGGGCGGCCGCCGGCGAGCTGGATCATGTCCATCGTGCCCATGGCCAGCCCGGCGCCGTTCACCATGCAGGCGATGTCGCCGTCGAGCGCGACGTACGACAGGTCGTGCTCCTTCGCCTCGATCTCGCGCGCCTGCTCCTCGTCCGGATCGCGGAGCGCCGCGAGATCCGGGTGACGATGGAGCGCGTTGTCATCGAGCTCGAGCTTCGCGTCGAGCGCGACGAGCTCGCCGCTGGCGGTGACCACGAGCGGGTTCACCTCCACGAGCGACGCGTCCGTCGCGAGGTACGCGCGGTACAGCCCATCGGCGAGGTGAACGAACCGCCCGGCGCGCTCGCCCCGGAGCCCCAGCCCGAAGGCGAGGCTGCGCGCCTGGTTCGCCTGGAGCCCGGTGAGCGGATCGACCACCGCCCTGAGGATCTTCTCCGGGTGCTGCCTCGCGACCTCCTCGATCTCGACGCCACCCTCGGTGGACGCCATGACGGTCACGCGCCCGGTCTCGCGGTCGACCGTCATGCCGAGGTAGAGCTCGCGCTCGATGCGGCAACCCTCCTCGACGTAGATCCTCCGGACGAGCTGGCCGGCCGGGCCGGTCTGGGCGGTGCGCAGCACCATCCCGAGCATCGCCTCCGCGTGATCGCGAGCCTCCTCGGGTGAGCGCGCGAGCTTCACGCCGCCCGCCTTCCCTCGCCCGCCGGCGTGGATCTGCGCCTTGATCGCGCAGATGGGCGTCGCGAGCGCGCTCGCGGCCTCCTCGGCCTCGGCCGGCGACGTCGCGAGCTTTCCTCGCAGGACCGTCACCCCGAAGCCCCGCAGCAGCTCCTTCGCCTGGTACTCGTGGATCCTCACGGTCGAAGCTCCTCTCGATGTTCTCGTCAGCCGCAGCCCCCTGTAGAGCAAGCACCGCGCCACTCCGCCGCAGCCGGGCCCGCGAGCGCCAACCCGCGGGAATCCTTGTTCTCGTGCCGCGAGCGCCGGCGGCGGCTGGCGTTCGATTCGGCGATGGAGCACCATTCTTGGGACACCGTGTCCCGGATCTGGCTCTGCGTCGCCTCGCGGCGGCGGGCGGCGCGCCGGCCACGCAGAGGAGACGCACGTGCCCTTCCGCAGCGAGCACAAGCCGGTCATCTGGGCGTTCAGCGCGAGCCGCCTGCGCAAGGTCGTCGAGAGCGCCGCCCCGGTGTTCGCCGAGCGCGCCGAGGTGCGCGTGTTCGACCGGAGCTTCGAGGACGCGCTCGAGACGGCGCGCTCCCTCACCGAGGCGGACGAGCGCGTCGACGCGTTCGTCGCCGCCGGCTCGAACGGCGCGTACCTCCGCGACCACGCCCCGGTGCCGGTCGCGCTCGTGGACGTCTCCACGACCGACGCGCTGCAGGCGCTCGCGCACGCGCGGACGCTCGGGCACCGCATCGGCGTCGTGAACTTCCGCCGCGTGCTCCCCGGCCTCGAGCGCTGGAAGGACCTCCTGCGCGGCGTCCAGATCGAGCAGCGCTCCTACGTCACTCAGGAGGAGGCCAGCGCCGCCGTCGCGGAGCTCGCGGCGCTCGGCTACGAGGTGGTGGTCGGCCCCGGCCCGGCCTGTGACATGGCCGAGCGCGCTGGCCTCAAGTCGGTGCTCCTGTACTCGTTCGAGTGCGTCTGCGCGACCATCGAGCGCGCGATCGAGATGGCGCAGGTCGCGCGCGCGGAGCGAGAGCGGCGCGAGCAGATCGCGAGGGTCATCGATCACATCGACGAGGCCGTCGTCGCGGTCGACGCGAGCGAGCGGATCGCGGTCGTGAACCCCGGGTTCGAGCGGCTGCTCGGCGTGAGCGGCGCGGAGCTCCTCGGCAAGCGCCTCTCGGCCGTCACGCCGGAGCTGAGCCTGTCCAGGGTCCTCGAGACCGGCGCTGCGGAGCTCCGGTCCTTCCAGAAGCTCGGCTCGCGCAGCCTGGTCGTGAGCCGCATCCCGGTGCGCGAGCGCGGGGTCCTCTCCGGTGCGGTGCTCACCTGCCAGGACTCGAGGACGCTCCTGCGCGTCGATCGCGATCTCCGCTCCGAGCTCCGCCCCCGGCGCTTCATCGCCCGGTACGAGCTCGCCGGGATCGTCGGAACGTCGGCCGCCATCCGGACGGTGAGGAACCTCGCCGAGCAGTACGCCGGCACGGAGGGGACGGTGCTCATCACCGGCGAGAGCGGCACCGGGAAGGAGATGGTCGCGCAGGGGATCCACAACGCCGGCCGGCGCCGCGATCGCCCCTTCGTCGCCATCAACTGCGCCGCCTTCCCCGAGGCGCTGCTCGAGTCGGAGCTGTTCGGCTACGAGGAGGGCGCCTTCACCGGCTCGCGGCGCGGAGGACGGGCCGGTCTCTTCGAGGCCGCCCACACCGGGACGATCTTCCTCGACGAGGTCGGGGACGTCCCCATCACGCTGCAGACCCGCCTCCTGCGCGTCCTCCAGGAGCGGCAGGTGCTGCGGCTCGGCAGCAACGATCCCACCCCGATCGACGTCCGCGTCGTCGCCGCGACGAATCGCGATCTCAAGCGGGAGATAGCCCGGGGCGCGTTCCGGGAGGATCTGTACTACCGGCTCAACATCCTCCCGATCCTCGTGCCGCCGCTCCGCGCCCGGAGTGAGGACGTCGCGCCCATCGCCGAGGCGCTCCTGCGCGATGCGCTCGCCCGGCACGGCGTGCCGGACGCGCTGCCGGGGGCGCTGGCGCTGCTCCTCCCGTGGCTCCAGCGCTACGGGTGGCCGGGCAACGTCCGGGAGCTGGAGAACGTGCTCGAGCGCGTCGCGGTGCTGTACTCCCAC
>DATIDF010000167.1:0-7462 GCA_035456445.1 Anaeromyxobacter sp. | reverse complement strand
CAAGCTCTTCGCGTGCGATCTCGCACAGGAGGTCGCGTACGACTGCATGCAGCTCCACGGCGGCATGGGGTACGTGCTCGAGACCGACGTCGCGCGCGCCTGGCGCGACGTTCGGGTGATGACGATCGCGGGCGGCACGTCAGAGATCATGAAGGAGATCATCTCCCGTGCGGCGGGGCTCTAGATGCTATGTCTGGTCGCTCGAGGTGTAGGCAGGCTTCAGGAGAGGCCCAGCCAGTCGCGATGCTTTTCCCCGAGCCCGAGCCCGAGTGAGGTCTGAGGATTCTCCATGCAAGACGCCCTCGTCGTCCTCGTCACCGCTCCGTCGCCGGATCAGGCGGCCGAGATCGCGCGCGCCCTCGTGGAGGAGCGGCTCGCCGCGTGCGGGAACGTCGTCCCCGCGATCCGCTCGATCTACCGCTGGGAGGGGAAGGTCCACGAGGACGCGGAGGCGCTGCTCGTCCTCAAGACGACGCGCGGCCGCTTCGAGGCGCTGCGCGACCGCGTGCTCGCCCTGCATCCCTACGACGTGCCGGAGGTGATCGCGCTGCCCGTGGAGGCGGGAAACGCGGCTTACCTGGCCTGGATCGCCGCCGAGAGCGGCTGAAGGCTGCGGCGCACGATACCGGGCCTGCGACGGGGGTGCTCGCTCCTTCCGGCTGCGGCGTACGGAAGCAGTACGCCTCGCCGGGCGTCGCTGCGCTTCCCCGTCTCGGCTCCGGTCTCGTGCGCCTCGTGGCCTCGTGCGCCTCGTGGCCTCGTGCGCCTCGGCTGGACGACGCGGCCGAACGACGCGGCCGCGTGAGGTCAACCGCCGAGCTTCGCCCGCCACGCCGCGAGCAGGTTCAAGGCGTCGAGCGGGCGGAGCGCGTCGATGTCGGCCGCGCGGAGCGCGGCCGCGATCTCGTCGAGGGCGGGATCCGCCGGCGTCGGCGGAGGCGCGAAGAGCCCGAGCTGGCTCTGCGGGTCCGTGCGCCGCGCCTTCCGGCCTCGGGCGAGCGCGGCGTGGCCTCCCTCGTCCACCTCGAGCGCCTCCAGGTTCTTCAAGATCTCCCGCGCCCGGGCGAGCACCTCCACCGGGAGCCCGGCGAGCTTCGCGACCTCGATGCCGTAGCTCCGCGACGCGCCGCCCTGGACGAGCTTGCGCAGGAACACCACCTGCTCTCCGACCTCGCGGACCGCGACGGTGAGGTTCCGGACGGCAGGGCGCTCGCGGGCGAGATCCTGCAGCTCGTGGTAGTGCGTCGCGAACAGCGTGCGGCAGCCGACCCGGTCGTGGAGGTGCTCCGCCACCGCCCACGCGATCGACACCCCGTCGAAGGTCGACGTGCCGCGGCCGATCTCGTCGAGCACCACGAGCGACCGGCGCGTCGCGTTGTGGAGGATCGCGGCGGTCTCGGTCATCTCGACCATGAACGTCGAGCGGCCGCGCGCGAGGTCGTCGGAGGCGCCCACGCGCGTGAAGATCCGGTCCACGATGCCGACGCGCGCGCGCCGCGCCGGCACGAACGAGCCCATCTGCGCGAGCAGCGTCACGAGCGCCGCCTGCCGCATGACCGTGCTCTTGCCGGCCATGTTGGGACCGGTGATGACGTGCAGCGCGCCGAGCTTCTCGCACTCCGGCGCGCCGCGCGACGCGACGAGCACGTCGTTCGGAACGAACGCCGCCGGCCCTTCCGGCAGGACCGCCTCCACCACGGGGTGACGCCCGTCGACGATCTCGAGCACCTCCGAGCCGTCCACCTCCGGCCGGGCATAGCCGCGCTCCGCCGCGACGCGCCCGAGCGCGAGGAGCACGTCCGCCGTCGCGACCGCGTCGGCGGCGGTGCGGATGCGCGGCGCAGCCTCGGCCACCCGCTGGCGCAGCTCCTCGAACAGGCGTGCCTCGATCCCGGCGCGTCGCTCCTCGGCGGTGAGCACGGTCTCCTCGAAGCGCTTCAGCTCCGGGGTGACGAACCGCTCCCCGCCGACGGTGGTCTGGCGCCGCTCGTAGTCGGAGGGGACCGCGTGCAGGTTCGCCTTCGTGACCTCCAGGTAGTAGCCGAAGACCTTGTTGAAGCGGACCTTGAGCGAGCTGATCCCGGTCCGCTCCTTCTCGCGCGCCTCGAGCCGGGCGATGAAGCCCTTGCCGTCCTCGGCGACGGCGACGATCTCGTCGAGCTCCGGCGAGAAGCCGCGGCGGATGATCCCGCCTTCGCGCAGCGTCGCGGGCGGCTCCTCCGCGACGGCGCGATCGAGGTGCGCCGCGAGCTCCTCGAGGCCGCCGAGCCGCGCGCCGGCGTCGCGCAGGATCGCCGCCGAGCGCGCGGAGAGGAGCTCGGCGAGCGCGGGGAGCGCGAGCAGCGCGCCGGCGAGGGCGCGCAGGTCGCGGGCGTTCCCCTGCCCCAGCACGAGCCGCGAGAGGAGCCGCTCCGCGTCGGCGACCGGCCGGAGCGCCGCGGCGAGATCCTCGCGCACGACCGAGCCCGAGGCGAGCTCCTCGACTGCGTCGAGCCGCGCGTGGATGGCGGCGAGATCGGTGAGCGGATAGCGGAGCCACTCCGCGAGCCGCCGGCCCCCGGCCGCGGTCACGCTCCGGTCTACGAGAGCGAGGAGCGACCCCTTCTTGCGGGCGCCCGCGAGCGTCCGCTCGAGCTCGAGGTTCGTGCGCGTCGCCTCGTCGAGGAGGAGCACGTCGTCCGTGCGCAGCCGCGAGATCCGGTCCACGTGGCGCGGCGCAGCGCGCTGGGTGTCCGCGAGGTACGCGAGCGCAGCCGCCGCGGCGGCGAGGCCGAGCGGCGCCCCCGCCACGCCGAACCCGTCGAGGCTCTGCACGCCGAGGTGGCGCCGGAGCTTCTCCTCCGCGCGCTCGAAGTCCGCCGCGGGCCGGCGCGCGGCGGGGACGCCCACCGCCTTCTGGACGTGCTCGACCCGCCCGTCGTCCGCGCCGAGCGGCAGCACGAGCTCGCGGACGCCGGCGCGCCGGAGCTCGTCCACGAGGCGCGCGTCGTCCTCCACCTCGCCGCACTGGAGCTGGCCGGTGGAGGCGTCGAGGAGCGCCAGTCCGGCGCGGCCGTCTCCGAGCGCGACGACGCCGAGGTAGCTCGCCTCGCGCGGATCGAGCACCTGATCGTCGAGCACCATGCCCGGGGTCACGACGCGCGTGACCTCGCGCTTCACGATGGCCGACTTCCCCGGCTCCTCCACCTGGTCGCAGATCGCGACCTTGAAGCCCTTCTCGAGCAGCTTCGCGACGTAGCCGCGCGCGGCGTGGTGCGGCACGCCGCACATCGGCACCTTGTCGTCGCCCTTCGCACGAGCGGTGAGCGTGATCTGGAGCGCCTCGGACGCGGTGAGGGCGTCCTCGAAGAACAGCTCGTAGAAGTCGCCGAGCCGGAAGAAGAGGAGCGCGTCCGGGTACCTCGCCTTCGTCTCGAGGTACTGCCGCATCATCGGCGTGGGCTGGGCGATCTCGGGCATCGGGCCGTGGGGTTCTATCACGCCGGGCCGACCCCGCGGGCGCACCGGGCTTCTCGCGGCAGCGAGGCGCACGAGGCCGTCCCTCGACTTCGCTCGCGCGCGAGCGCGCGAGCTACGCTCGGGATGAACGGGCCCGAGGCGGGCACCTCCCCATGTCCCGCGCATCCCGAGCGTAGGCCCGCGGAGCGGGCCGAAGTCGAGGGACGAGGCGTACTGCCTCCGTACGCCGCAGGCGCGACGAGCGAGGACGCCGCCCGCTCATCCTGAGCGTAGGCGCGCGTAGCGCGCCGAAGTCGAAGGACGCAGGCCCGGGATCGTGCGCCGTGTTTGCCGCGTGGCGGGGCCCGGATCGCGATGCTACAGTCCGCCCCGTCGCATGCTCGAGCGCACCCTCCAGGATCTGAACCGGCTCCGCCAGATCGCCTACGCGGTCGCGCGGCACGGGTTCGGCGCGTACCTCGAGAAGACGCGGCTCCGCGACGTGCTCGGCCGCGACGCCCCCCCGGCCGACGACGCGCCGCTGCCGCCGCCGGATCGCAAGACCGCCGCGCGGTTCCGGCAGCTCCTCGCCGAGCTCGGGCCGACGTTCACGAAGCTCGGGCAGCTCCTATCGACCCGGCCGGACCTGCTCCCCTCCCACTGGGTCGAAGAGCTCGAGTCGCTGCAGGACGACTGCCCGCCGTTGCCCATCGCCGAGGTCCTCCGCCAGATCGAGGCTGGCCTGGGTCGCCCCGTCGACGAGCTGTTCGCGACGCTCGACGAGGTCCCGCTCGCGAGCGCGTCGATCGCGCAGGTGCACCGCGCGGTGACTCACGCGGGCGATCCGGTCGTCGTGAAGGTACAGCGACCCAGGATCCGTGAGCAGATCGACTCGGACCTGGCGCTCCTGCACTACCTCGCGCGCATGCTCGAGGCGGTCATCGAGGAGACCGGCATCTACACGCCGACCGGGGTCATCGAGGAGTTCGATCGGACCGTCCACGAGGAGCTCGACTTCGGCAACGAGGCGCGGAACGCTCGCGAGATGCGGGAGGCCGCGCAGGGGCGCGAGGTGGTCGTCATCCCGCGCGTCCACGCGGAGCTCTCCTCCCCGACCATCCTCACGCTCGACTACGTCGGGGGAACCAAGATCTCGGACGTCAGCGCAGAGAGCGGGCACGATCTCGAGAAGGTCGCGAAGAACGTCATCGAGACCGCGTTCCGGCAGCTCTTCGAGGACGGGCTGTTCCACGGCGACCCGCACCCGGGGAACATCTTCGTCCTCGACGACGACCGGATCGCGCTCATCGACTTCGGGCTCGTCGGTCGCCTCACGCGCCCGCAGCAGGAGGCGCTCGTCACGCTCATCGTGGCCGTGGCGCTGCGAGACCCGGACACGGTCGCGCGGATCCTGAACCGGATCGGGGTCCCCTCCGAGGCGCACACGCCGATCGCCGAGTTCCGCGAGGACATCCGCGGGATCCTCGATCGCTACCTCGGCCTCAAGCTCGACGAGATCCGGACCGCCACCCTGCTCCGCGATCTGCTCGACCTCGCGATCCGCCACCGGATCCGGATCCCGAAGGAGTACGCGGTCCTCGCGAAGGCGTCGATCACGATCGAGGGGATGATCCGGCGCCTCTACCCGAAGCTCGACGTCCTCGAGGTGGGGCTCCCATACGCGAAGGAGCTGCTCCTCTCGCGGTTCAACCCCTCCGACGCGTCCGGCGTCCTCATGAAGTCGCTCCTCAAGCTGCAGGGGCTCGCCGAGGACGTGCCGAGCCAGCTCAGCCAGATCCTGGTCGACCTCGAGGGCGGCAAGTTCCGGGTGAACGTCGCGGGCGAGGCGATCGATCGGATCGGCGGACACGTCCGCGCGCTCGGCGTGATGGTGTTCCTCGGCCTGCTCTCCGCCGGGCTCACCGTCGGCGGCCTCGTCGTGCTCGCCAGCCGCTCCGCGCCGGTGCTCGGCTGGATCGCGCTCGGCGGCGCGATGGTCCTCTGCGCCATCGCGGCGGCGTTCCACGCGGCGAGCGTGCGGATGAAGAAGATCTCGGTGCGGCAGCTCCTGCAGCGCTGACGGTACCCAGCAGTTGAATTGGGCCCGTGCCCGAGCCCGAGCCCGGCATTTCGGGCCCGGGCTCGGGCGCGGGCTCGTTCACGGAGTCCCGCCCGGGTTGGTTCACGATCCGTCGGCGCAGGCGAGCGCGGCCAGCGTGCCGAGCCACGCGAGATCGACGGCGGCCGCGACCGCGGCGCCTGCGGCGGCGAGCATGAGGTTCGGCCCGACGAGCACGAGCGCCGGCGCTCCGCGCGCGAACCCGGTCGCGACGCCACCGAACGCCTCCACCGTCGCGGGCGCGATCGCCGCCACGAACCCGAAGATCATCGCCGCGAGGACGAACGTCCCGGGGCGCGCGAGGAACCGGCGGGCCGCGGCGGCGAACGCTGCGCCCGGGCCTTCGGCGCGGAGCGCCGCGCGCGCGACCGCGGCGTCCGCGACCGCCGAGAGCGCGATGGGCACGGCGATCGCGAGGGTCAGCGCGGCGGCGACGCCGGCGGCGAGCGGCATGGACCCGTGACCGCCCGCGGCCTGGAGGGTGATGCGGAGCGACGCGAAGGCGAGCGTCCAGGCGAACAGCGACGCGGCCGCGTCGAGGACGAGCCCGAGGAGCGCGGTGCCGAGCACGCGCGGCGTACCGTACGCGACCCCCGCCGCGAACCGCGGCCCGCGGCCCACCCCGGCCGCCGCCGCGCCCAGGGTCGGCAACGCGCCCGCGAGCCACACGACACGCAGCGCAGCGCCGCAGAGCAGCCCCGCGAGCCACAGCCCTCCGACGAGCGCGAGGAACCGGGGCGAGGTCGCCGTCTCGAGGGCGCCGCCGAGGGCGGCGCCGGGATCGAGCGGGCTCCGCGAGAGCGCCAGGATCGCGCCGCGGGCGACGAGCATCCAGGCGACGACGAGGGCGGGCCAGGTGAGCGCGCGGCGGGCGATGGCGACGGCGAGCCCCGGCGCGAGGAGCCACGCCTCGCGACGAAAGGCGGAGAGGCCGAGGCCCAGGGCGGCGCCGAAGGTGGGGGGCACGCGCCGACGGTAGCCGCCGCGCGCTGCCCCGGCAACCGCGGGACCGAGTTCTTGCGTTCTGAACACCGGGACAGTATACCGACGTTCAGGTAGGACTCTTGGGAGGAACGATGGACGCGCTCACGGACCGCCAGCTCGAGGTGCTCCGCTTCATCGCCCGGCAGATCGAGGACTGCGGGTACCCCCCGACGATCCGCGAGATCGGCGAGGCGCTCGACATCCGCTCCACGAACGGGGTGAACGATCACCTGAAGGCGCTCGAGCGCAAGGGCTATCTCACGCGCGATCCCGTGAAGTCGCGCGCCCTCATCCCGACGCCGCAGGCGCGCGAGGCGCTCGGCAGCGGCGCGCGCCACTCGAACGTCGTCCCTTTCGCGCGCACGCTCGCCCCCGCGCCGAAGCCGTCGGGGCGGCTCGTCGAGATTCCCATCATCGGGCGCGTCGCCGCCGGTCAGCCGATCCTCGCGCAGGAGCGCGTCGAGGACACGGTGCAGGTGGACTCGTTCCTCCTCGGCACGAACAAGAAGGTGTACGGGCTGCGCGTGCAGGGCGACTCGATGATCGGCGACGGCATCCTGCCCGGCGACTACGTGTTCGTGAAGAAGCAGCTCGACGCGGACGACGGCGAGATCGTCGTGGCGATGATCGACGACGAGGCGACGGTGAAGCGGGTCTACTTCGAGGGCGACCGCGTCCGCTTCCAGCCGTCGAACCCGCGCATGGCGCCCATCTACGTCCGGCGTTCCGACTTCCGGAGCACGATGATCCTCGGCGTCGTGGTCGGGATCTACCGCAAGCTCGCCTGACCGCAGCGCGACCGCACACCCGCGCGCCCGAGCCTTCGCGCGAGTGCCGGCCCATGAGGGACACGGCTCCGCGCTTCGCACCGCACCTATCTTGGCGCACAGGTTCGCACCCGTGTGCCGACCTGCGAGGGGA
>DATIDF010000166.1:0-25297 GCA_035456445.1 Anaeromyxobacter sp. | reverse complement strand
CGCCCGCGGAGGCCGCGGTGGAACGCGTCGTGGCCCTGCACCTCGCGCTCGGCGCGAAGGTGGAGCGCTGCACGGCTGCCGAGCACGACGCGGCGGTCGCGATGGTCTCGCACCTCCCGTACCTCGTCGCCTCCGCGCTCGCGGTCGCCGCGCGCGAGGCCGGTCCGCTGGCGGTGAAGCTCGCCGGCCCGGGCCTGAAGGACATGACCCGCCTCGCCGCGTTCCCGTTCGACATCCAGGGCGAGGTCGCCCGCCGCAACGCGGGCCTGCCCGAGGCGGCGGCGCGCCTCGAGCGTCACCTCGCGCGGCTGCTCGCCGCCATCGCCGACTCGCCGGAGTCTGCTCGCAGCGCGCTCGAGGCCGCGCGCGCCGCGAGGGAGGAGCTCTTTTGAACGGACCGCTCACCTGCCGCCGCAAGGGGCCGCTCCACGGATCGATCGAGGTCCCGGGCGACAAGTCCATCTCCCACCGCGCGCTGCTCTTCGGCGCGCTCTCGACCGGCGAGACCCGCGTGCGCGGCCTCCTCGACGCGGAGGACGTGCACGCGACGCGGCGCGCAGTCGAGGCGCTCGGCGCGGTCGTCCGGCGCGAGGGCGACGAGATCGTGGTCGTCCCGCCCGCGATGCTGCGCGAGCCCGGCGACGTCGTGGACTGCGGGAACTCCGGCACGAGCCTCAGGCTCCTCACCGGCGTCCTCTCCGGCGTGCCCGGGCTCTCGATCCTCACGGGAGACGCCTCGCTCCGCCGCCGGCCGGTCCGCCGCGTCATCGACCCGCTCCGACGGATGGGTGCGGACCTCTCGGCGCGCGACGGCGATCGGCTTCCGCCCGTGGTCGTGCGCGGCCGGCCGCTCCACGCCGCGCGCCACGTGCTCGAGGTCGCGAGCGCGCAGGTGAAGAGCGCGTGCCTGCTCGCGGGCCTCTTCGCGGAGGGTGAGACCTCGGTGCTCGAGCCGGAGCGCTCGCGCGATCACACCGAGCGGATGCTCGCCGGGATGGGCGTGCCGGTGCGGGTGGACGGGCTCGAGGTGGCCATCGCGCCCGCGCGGCCGCGCGGCGGTCGCGTCGACGTCCCCGGTGACATCTCGTCGGCGGCGTTCTTCCTCTGCGCCGCCGCGGCGCTCCCGGGGTCCGAGGTGACGGTGAGGAACCTCGGGGTGAACCCGACGCGCACGGGGCTGCTCGACGTGCTCGCGGCGATGGGGGCGGACATCGTCCGCCACGGCGAGCGCGAGGTCGCGGGGGAGCCGCGGGCCGACGTGACGGTGCGGGCCTCCGCCCTCGCGGGCACCGAGATCCGCGGGGCGATCATCCCGCGGCTCATCGACGAGCTCCCGGTCGTGATGGTCATGGCGACGCAGGCGCGCGGCCGCACGGTCATCCGCGACGCGAGGGAGCTCAGGGTGAAGGAGTCCGACCGGCTCGCCGCGATGGGCGAGACGCTCGCCCGCGCGGGCGCGAAGATCGAGCTCTTCGAGGACGGCTGCGCGATCGAGGGGCCGACGCCCCTCCGCGGCGTCACGGTCGCGACGCGCCTCGACCACCGCATCGCGATGTCCATGGCGGTGGCGCAGCTCCTCGCGAGCGGCGAGGAGGTCGTCCTCGACGACGTCGCCTGCGTGGCGACGAGCTTCCCGTCGTTCTTCGCGCTCCTCGACGGGCTCTGCGGGAGCGCCGCGTGATCACCGGGCGGACCGCGCTCTACGGCGTCCTGGGGCACCCTGTGCGCCACAGCCGCTCGCCCGAGATGCAGGCCGCCGCGTTCGAGCACCACGCCATCGACGCCGCCTACGTCGCGCTGGACGTCGCGCCCGAGCGCCTCGCGGAGGCCGTCACCGGCGCCCACGCGCTCGGCTTCCAGGGGCTGAACGTCACCGTCCCGCACAAGCGCGCGATGGTCGCGCTGTGCGAGGCGGTGGATCCGGTCGCGCGCGAGGTCGGTGCGGTCAACACGCTCCGGCGGACCGAGCGCGGCTGGGAGGGCTTCAACACCGACGCCGCCGCGTGCCTCATGCTGCTGCGCGAGGAGGGCCTCCGGCCCGGCGCGCGCGCGCTCCTCGCGGGCGCGGGCGGGGCGGCGCGGGCCGCGGCGTGGGCGCTCGTGCGCGCAGGGACGGCGCTCCGGATCGCGGCGCGCCGGCCGGATGCGGCTGAGCGGCTCGCCGCCGAGCTCTCGCCGCTCGCGCCGGAGGGCGCGCCCGGCCCGGTCGCGGTGCCGTGGGGCGAGCTCGCGGCGGAGGCGGAGGTCGCCGCTGCCGTCGTGAACGGCACGACCATCGGGCTACACCCCGGGGACGCGCCGCTGCCCCTCCGCGTGCGCGGCGGGCAGCTCGTCCTCGACTTCGTCTACGGCGAGACCGCGCTCGCGCGGGCCGCGCGCGACGCGGGCGCGCGGCTCGTCTCCGGCGAGCGGATCCTCGTCAGGCAAGGCGCGCTCGCGTTCGCGCTCTGGACCGGGCGCGCCGCGCCCGAGGCGCTGATGGCGGCCGCCGTCGCGGCGCCGAGGAGGGCCACATGACGCTCCGCTACCTCACCGCCGGCGAGTCGCACGGGCCGGCGCTCGTCGCCATCGCGGAGGGCTTCCCCGCCGGGCTCGCGATCGACTTCGACGAGGTGAACCGTGACCTCCGCCGGCGGCAGAAGGGCTACGGCCGCGGCGGGCGGCAGAAGATCGAGAAGGACGAGGCGGAGTTCCTCGCCGGCCTTCGCGGCGGCGTGACGCTCGGCTCGCCGATCGCGCTCGTCGTCTGGAACAAGGACCACGAGAGCTGGAAGGACCTCGTCTCGCCCTACGCCCGGGGCGGCAGGGTCTTCACCCAGGTGCGCCCGGGCCACGCCGACCTCGCCGGCGCGCTCAAGTACGCCCTCACCGACGCGCGCGACGTGCTCGAGCGCGCGAGCGCGCGCTCCACCGCCGCCACGGTCGCGCTCGGGTCGCTCGCGAAGCAGCTCCTCTCCCGCCTCGGCGTGAAGGTCTCCTCGCGCGTCGTCGCGATCGGGCCCCGCCTGCGCCACGTCGAGGAGCCCCCGAGCGACGCCGAGAAGGACGCCATCGAGGCGTCCGACCTGCACGTGGACGACGAGGCGGTCGCGGCGGAGTGGCGCGCGCTCATCGACGCGGAGAAGGCGCGTGGCGGCTCCATCGGCGGCGCGTTCGACGTCCACGCGACCGGGCTCCCCATCGGCCTCGGCAGCCACGTCCACCCCGACCGCCGCCTCGACGCGCGGCTCGCCGGCGCGCTCTGCGGGATCCAGGCGATCCGCGCCGCGGAGATCGGCGACGGCACCCAGGTCGGCCGGTCCGGTCCCGAGTTCCACGACCCGATCCAGCACGACCCGGTGCGGGGCTTCCACCGCCCGTCGAACCGCGCCGGCGGGCTCGAGGGCGGCATGACGGACGGCATGCCGCTCAGGGTCCGCGCCTACATGAAGCCCATCCCCACCATGCTCACGCCGCTCGCGACGGTGGACCTGGCCACGCGCGAGGCGACGCAGGCCCGCTACGAGCGGAGCGACGTGTGCGCGGTACCGGCGGCGGCGATCGTGGGCGAGGCGGTGGTCGCGTGGGAGCTCGCGAACGCGCTCCTCGAGAAGTTCGGCGGGGACGCGATGGTGGACGTCGAGAAGGCGGTCGAGGCGTATGCCGCTCGGATCCGCTGAGACGCTCGCGCTCGCCGGGATGATGGGGTCGGGGAAGTCCACGGTCGCCCGGCACCTGGGCCGGCTCCTCGGGCGGCGCATCGTCCACGTGGACGACGAGATCGTCCGCGCGGCGGGCAAGCCCATCGCGGCCATCTTCGCGGAGGACGGCGAGCCGCGGTTCCGGGCGCTCGAGCGGGCGGCGGTCGCGGCGCTCCCGCCGGGCGTCGTCGCGGATCTCGGCGGCGGCGCGTTCTGCGACCCGTCGAGCGCCGCGCGGCTCCTCGCCGTCGGGCGGGTCGTGTTCCTCGACGTCTCGCTCGCGGAGGCGGCGCGCCGGCTCGGGCAAGGGACCGGCGACGGCGCACGGCCGCTCCTGGAGCGCTGGCCGGACCTCCTCGCGCGGCGCCTGCCCCTCTACCGCCGCGCCCACCTCGCCGTCGCCGTGGACGGCCTCGCTCCCGAGGCGGTGGCCCGGCGCATCCTGGAGTCCCTGTGACCGACGTCGTGGAGGTGATCCCCGCCCGCCAGGGCGAGCACGAGTATCCGGTGCGCGTCGGCGCCGGCGCGGCCGAGCTCGCGGGCGCGCTCGCGGACGAGCACGATCGCGTCGCGCTCGTCTCCTGCGCCCGCGTGCTCCGTACGCCCTTCGGCAAGGCGGTACGCGCGCGGCTCGAGCGCGAGGCGCCGGTCGCGCTCGTGCACGTCCTGCCGGACGGCGAGCGCGGCAAGACCCTGCGCGAGCTCGAGCGGGCCGCGGGGGCGCTGCTCCGGGCGGGCGCGACGCGCCGGAGCCTCGTCATCGCCCTCGGCGGCGGCGCCGTCACGGACGCCGCCGGCTTCCTCGCCGCCACCTACATGCGCGGGGTCCCCTGGGCTGCGGTCCCGACGACGCTGCTCGGGATGGTGGACGCCGCGATCGGCGGCAAGACGGCGGTGAACCTGCCGGTCGCGAAGAACGCCGTCGGCGCATTCCACCCGCCGGAGGCGGTGCTCGCGGATCCCGCCGCGCTCGAGACCCTGCCCGCGCGCGAGCTCCGGAGCGGCAAGGGCGAGGTGCTGAAGTACGCCGCGCTCCAGCCGCCGCTCCTCGAGGCGTTCGGGCCGCAGCTCGCCGGCGCACGGGTGGATCCCCTCGTCATCGCGACCTGCGCGCGCATGAAGGTGGACGTCGTCGAGGCGGATCCCACCGAGCAGGGGCCGCGCAAGCTCCTCAACCTCGGCCACACGTTTGGCCACGGCGTCGAGGCGGCCGGCGCGTTCTCCCGCTACACGCACGGCGAGGCGGTGGCGGTGGGTCTCGCGTTCGCGTTCCGGCTCGCGGCGCGGCTCGGCCGCGTGGGCGCGGAGGCGGTCCAGGCGGTCGAGGCGCGGATCGCCGAGGCCGGGCTCCCGGTGCGCGTGCCGGGCCGGGATGCGCGCGCCGCGGCGAAGCTCATGGCGTTCGACAAGAAGCGCGGCGAGGGCGGGCTCCGCTGGGTGCTTCCGGTCGCCGTCGAGGGCGGCGGCTGGACGGTCGAGTGGGACGTCGCGGCGGACCCGGAGGCGGTGGACGCGACGGTGGCGGAGATCTCGGCGCCTGCCCCTTCGCGCGCTTCGACTCCGGCGCGCGGGCGCGCTAGGCTCGCTCGCGGCCGCGGCGCGGCCGGAAAGGCAGCGCGATGATCCTCCTCGTGAACGGCCCGAACCTGAACCTGCTCGGCGAGCGCGAGCCCGACGTGTACGGGCGCACGACGCTCGCCGAGGTCGAGGCGCTCGTCCGCGACGCCTGCGCCGCCTGGAACGTGGAGGTGAAGGCGTTCCAGTCGAACCACGAGGGCGCGCTCGTCGACTTCATCCACGAGCACCGCAAGGTCGCGCGCGGGATCGTCCTCAACCCCGGCGCGCTCACGCACACGAGCTACGTCCTCCACGACTGCGTCAAGTCCGTGCCGCACGTCCCGGTCATCGAGGTGCACCTCTCGAACATCCACGCCCGCGAGGCGTTCCGCCGCGCGAGCGTGGTCGCGCCCGCCTGCCGGGGCCAGATCACCGGGCTCGGCATGCGCGGCTACCTGCTCGCCGCGGAGTGGCTCTGCGCCGAGATCGGAGCAGTGCCGGTGGAGCGGGAGGGCGCGGCGAAGGCGTAGGTCTCCCTCGACTTCGCGCGGCCTCTTGAGCCGCGCTACGCTCGGGATTGGTCGGCCGCCATCACTGCACCCATGCCGCGCGTCGCCGTATTGATGCCGGTCCGCAACGCCGCGGCCACCGTTCGCGCGGCGGCGGTGTCGATCCTCCGCCAGACCGAGCGGGACCTCGCGCTCGTCTGCGTGGACGATGGCTCGACCGACGCGTCCGCCGAGATCCTCGACGCGCTCGCCGCTCGCGACCGGCGGATCGTCGTCCTGCGCGGGCCCGGCGAGGGCATCGCGCGCGCGCTGAACCGCGGGCTCGCCGTTTGCGACGCCGACCTCGTCGCGCGCATGGACGCGGACGACGTCGCGCACCCCGAGCGGCTGGCGCTGCAGCGCGCCGCGCTCGCGGCCGACCCGTCGCTCGCGGCGGTGGGCTCGCGCGTGCGCCTCTTCCCGGGGCGCATCGTCCGGGCCGGCATGCGCCGCTACGTGGCCTGGCTGAACGGTCTCACGGGCCCCGACGAGCTCCGCCGCGATCTCTTCGTCGAGGCGCCGCTCGTCCACCCGGTGACGACGATCCGGCGCGAGGCGCTCGCCCGTGCAGACGGCTGGCGGGACGGCGACTTTCCGGAGGACTACGATCTCTGGCTCCGCCTCCACGCGGCGGGCGGCCGGCTCGCGAACGTCCCGCGCACGTTGCTCGCGTGGCGCGAGGCGCCCTCGCGCGCGACGCGCACGGATCCGCGCTACGCCCTCGACCGCCACGTCGCGCTCAAGTGTCACCACCTCGCCGCCGGCCCCCTCGCCGGCCGGCGCGAGGTCGCGCTCTGGGGCGCGGGCGAGACCGGGAAGGCGTTCGCGGACGCGCTCCGCCGCGAGCAGATCCGGGTGGCGCTCTTCGTCGAGGTCGATCGGAACAAGATCGGGAGGCGGGTGCGGGGTGTGCCGGTGATCGGCTACGAGGACGTCGGGCAGGCGCGCGGGCTCCCGCTGCTCGTCGCGGTCGGCGCGCCCGGAGCGCGGGGGCTCATCCGGGCCGAGCTCGCGAGGAGGGGGTTCGAGGAAGTCCGGGACTTTCGCTGCGTCGCGTGAGCCGGGCGAGCGGATTCTTTCACGACCTCTCTGGTCGGCGACGCGCCCATCGGTGGATGGTGCCGCAGGGGGAGACGGCGCTACCGTCGCCTCACGTGCGCGCGCCCTCCTCGATCGGCCCCGGTCCCGAAGCACCGCTGGATCTCGCCGCCTTCAGGCGCGCGCTCACAGATCGGACCGCGGCCGCGGTGAGGGCGCTGCGCGCGAAGATCGGCTCGGAGACGCTCTACGCCTTCGCGCTCTACACGAGCGGTGAGTCCGGCTACGCCTGGGTTCAGGCGTCCGCCAACACCGAGGAGGGGCTGGCGCGCGCGGCGGCGGCGCGTGCCGGGGACGATACGCGCTTCCGCGGCGAGGCGGGGCGCCGGCTGCTCCGCTGGTCCGTCGCGGACTGGGCGTACCACGACTTCGACGCCGGAGTGCGGGGCGTCGCCCTGCCCGACCCGGTGGGCCGCCGGGAGGCGCTGGACCGCGCGATCCTCGCGGCCATGGTGGGCGCGCTCAAGTCGGTGGACCGCGCCGGCCTCTTCGGCCGCGGGGCGGATCGCGCCTTCCTCAGCGTGAACGTGCTCTGCCCGAACCCGTCCCGCGCCTTCTTCGTGAAGAACCTGCGCGCGCTGAACCCTGTGCCGACGGTGGAACGCCACCTGAACGAGACCGCCGCCGCGCCGCTCGTGCGCGCCGTGAACCGCGCCCCCCGCCGGGAGCGGATGCGGATCTGGCTCGCGCTCTACGAGGATCTGTACATGGAGTGGAAGACGCCCATCGCCGAGGAGGCGCGGGCGCGCGGCATGTCGCCCTGGGACGTCGAGCCGGAGCTCGTGAAGTTCGGGCCCAAGGTCGTGCCGAAGCTCATCGATCTGCTCGCCCACTACGGCTTCGCACCCCCATTCGACGCCGCCCGCGAGCTCGAGACGCGCGAGGTCTGGCTCGCCGGCAGCGCACTCTTCCTCGTCCGGCGCATCGGCACGGTCCCGGAGGCACAGATCCACCGGCTCCAGTCGCTCGTCGCCGCGTTCGAGGAGCGCGACCGGCGCCTCAAGATCGCCTCCACGCTCGCCGAGAACACCGCGCGCGTGCTCCACGAGCTGCGCCCTCGGAAGTTCCCGCCGAGCGTGATGGACCCGCAGACGTACAAGCTCCTCAATCCGGAGCCGTTCGTGCTGCGGCGGGCGTGAAGCACGGTGCCGAGCGGTCGAATTGAACGCGTGAACGAGCCCGCGCCCGTACGCCATCGGGCTCGGGCGCGGGCGCGGGCGCGGGCGCGGGGCTGTCACTCCGCGAGGAGCGCCGCCTCGATCGCGCCGAAGTCCTCCGGCACGGGCGCCTCGAGGACGAGCCGCGCGCCGGTCGCGGGGTGGACGATCTCGAGCCGTCGCGCGTGGAGCATGACCCGCGGGATCGCGACCTCGCCGACGCGGCGCGGACCGCCGTAGCGGGGATCGCCGAGGAGCGGCGCGCCGAGGTGGGCGAGGTGGACGCGGATCTGGTGCGTGCGGCCGGTCTCGGGGCGCGCCTCGACGAGCGCGGCGAACGGGCCGTGCCGCAGCGTCCGGTAGCGGGTCGCCGCCGCGTCGCCGCGCGGATCCACGCGGCGGAGCCCGGCGCGGGACGGATCCTTCCCGAGCGGCGCGTCGATCCGGCCGTCGGGCGGCGCGGGCGCGCGGGCGCAGAGCGCGAGGTAGGTCTTCTCCGGCGTGCCCGTCCGGAACGCCTCGGCGAGCCTGGCGGCCGCGGCGGCGCTGCGCGCGAGCACGGTCACGCCGCTCGTCTCGCGGTCGAGGCGGTGGACGAGCGTCACGGGCGCGCCGAGCAGCGTGGCGACGAGGTCGGGCAGGGTGCCCTGATCGCTCGTGAGGGTCGGCTGCGACGGCACGCCGGCGGGCTTGTCCACCGCGACGAGGTCCTGATCGGCGTAGACGAGGCGTGATCGGTCGAGCGCGACGCGCCCGGCAGCGGCGCGGCCGCCCTCCTCGAGGTTCACGACCACCACCTGTCCGGGGTGGAGGAGCCGGCCGGACACCTTGCAGCGCCGCCCGTCGAGGAAGACGCCGCCCGCGTCGAGCGCCCGCCGCGCGAGCCCGCGCGAGACGCCCCCGCGGGCCGCGATGAAGCGATCGAGCCGCTCGCCCTCGTCCGCGGGGGCCACGACGAGCGAGAGCCGCTTCAACGCAACGCTAGGAGCAGGCGCCCGCGCCCTGCTTGGCAGGGCAGGTCGCGCACGCGTCGGACTTCGGCTCGGGCTTCGACTCCGCCTTCTGCTCCGCCTTGTCGCCCTTGCCGGTGATCGCGGCGGAGTTCCGGCCGTTGTAGTCGGTGATGTAGAAGCCCGACCCCTTGAAGGAGAAGGCGCTCGCGGACATGAGCTTCGTCACCTTGGAGCCGCAGACGTCGTGGACCTCGAGGGCCGGCGACGACATCTTCTGCAGGTGGTCGAACCTCCCGCACTTGGGGCACTCGTACTCGTAGATGGGCATACCCGCGAATCTCCGACGGGGAAGCTAAAATCGGCGGACCCGCTGTCAAGCGGACGCCCGGCGCGGTAGTGAGAGCGCCGCCGCAGCGAACCCCGGTTCGCACGGCCCCGGTAGCCGACCCGGACGGAGGGAACTTTCTACCATGGACGCGCTCGAGATGGATCTGCTGGCGGGCGAGCTCGACTCGCTCGGCGCCGTCCTCGAGGAGGAGCGGTTCCGTCACGTCGCCGGGCTCGAGCCGGAGCCGGCGCTCGCCCGCCTGTTCGCCGCGCACTCGCGCGTGGCGCACCGCGAGACGGTGAACGCGCTGCGGGAGCAGGGCGAGGAGGCGCTCGCGCTGCGCGTCGCGTCGCTCCGCGCCGAGCGCGTGCAGGCCGAGGACGAGGAGGCGTGGCGCGCCGCCGACGCGAAGGCCTCGGCGCGCGGGCCGGACGGCTCCGCGCCGCTCACGGCGCTCGAGGCCGCGCTCCTCCGCGAGCCGGACCGAGAGCGGCGGCTCGCGCTCGGGCGCGCGGCGGCCGAGGCGCTCGGCGAGGTCGCGTCGCTCCGCGAGCGCGCCGTCGAGACGCGCGCCCGCGCGCGGGCCGAGGTCGGGCTCGCGCCCGACTGGCGCGCCGTGGTCGAGGGCGACGAGACGCTCGCCGCCTCCGACGACGCCTATCGCGACGTGCTCGCCTTCGCCGCGCGACGTACGCTGGGCCTCGCGCCCCGCCCCGCCGGAGAGCTCGCCCGCGCCGATCTCCTCCACCTCGTGGAGGCGCCGCGCTACGACGGCCTGTTCCGCCCGGGCATGCTCGCGCTCGCGCTGAAGCTCACGCTCGAGCCGCTCGGCCTCGACCTGGGGCGGGTGCGGATCGACGATGTGGCGCGGCCGGCGAAGTGGCCGGGCGCCCACGCGCTGGGCGCGCGCGTGTCGCTCCGCGCTCGCGGCGGCGCGGGCGACTGGCACGATCTCCTCGCCGCGGTGGCGCGCGCGCTCGCCGCCGCGGCGGTGCGCCCGCACCTGCGCGATCCGCTGCTCGGAGAGGCGCTCGCGTGGGCGCTCGGCTCGCTCCTCCTCGAGCCGCGCTGGCTGCACGATCGCGCCGACGTCGATCGGCGCGACGCGCCGGACGTCGTGCGCGCGCTCGCGTTGCGCCGGCTCATGGCGCTCCGCGCGGATGCGGCGGCGCTGCGGATCGCGGCGGAGGTGGAGCGCGGCCTGTCCGGCGCGGCCTGGCGCGACGCGCACCGCGAGGCGCTCACGACGGCCACCGGTGCGGCGTGGGACGGCGCGCGCGCCTCGCGCGACGGCGACGCCGGAAGGCTCGGCGCGGCGCTCGCGGGCGCCGCGGCGGGCGAGGCGCTCCGGCGCGCGCTCGTCGAGCGATACGACGAGGACTGGTGGCGGAACCCGCGGACCGGCCCGCACCTCGCGGGCCTCGTCGCGGCGGGGCGGCTCCCGGAAGCGGAGGAGCCGCCGGCGCCTTCGGAGGCAGCGCGGCGGCTCGCGGGGAAGCTCGAGGGGAAGTGAGGCCGCGCCCGGCGCCGAGTTAGGCCTTCTTGCGGAGCGCGCGGATGATCTTCTCCTTCGTCCGCGACGGCACCGGGGTGATCGCCGGCTGCGCGGGCGCGACCGCCTGTGCGGCCCTGTGCGCCTTCCACCGCAGGTGCGCCTCGATCTCGTACGCGAGCAGCTCGATCTCGAGGTCGCTCCGGCCCGCGCCGGCTTTCTCGAGCGTGGCCGCCCGGGGCGGCGCTGCGCCGAGACGCATCCGGAGGACCTTGTCCTCCTCGGGCGCGAGCTCCTTCGCGGGAGCGCGCCGGAGCGCGGCCTGGGCCGTGCCCTCGGAGACCACCGCGACGCCGGGCTTCTTCTTCGTTTCCATGGAGGTCATGGTAGGCGGGGACCGCCCCCTGTCCATTTTTCGCGAGCCCCTCGCCTGCTCACCGGACGTGGGAGCAAGCCCCCGATATCGCACACGAATCTCTTTGCCCTTCCCGAAGGATCTCCGGCGGTTCGGCGCTGTCTCTGCTCCCGACCCAGAGTAATTCACGCGGCCTCGATGGTCCGCTCGCCCGGTTGCGCGACCCCTCCGCGGCAAGCATCTTCCCCCTCCCACGCCCCCTCTAACGGAGGATCAACCGACATGGCCGACTGGCGCGGAAACCTGCTCGAGGACGAAGAGAGGATCCGCGCGCTCCTCGGGTCCACGAGGCGGATCGCGGTCCTCGGCATCAAGACCGAGGCGCAGGGGAGCAGGGCCGCGTTCTACGTCCCGCACTACCTCGCCGCACAAGGGGTCGAGATCGTCCCGGTCCCGGTCTACTACCCGGAGGTCCAGCAGATCCTCGGCAGGCAAGTCTACCGGAAGCTCGCCGACGTCCCGGGTGATATCGACCTCGTGGACGTCTTCCGCCGGTCGAAGGACGTACCCGGCCACGTGGAGGACCTCCTCGCGAAGCGGCCGCGCGCCGTCTGGATGCAGCTCGGGATCCGGAACGACGAGGCGGCCGAAGCGCTCGCCCGCGCCGGGATCCTGGTGGTCCAGGATCGCTGCCTCATGGTCGATTGGAGGCGCCTCGTCGCCCGGTGACGCGTGGCGCGGTCGAGGTCGGGGCGAGGTCGCGCTTCACCCGACGAGCTGCTACTGCTCGTCGTCGACCGGCTCGGACGCGCCCGCCTCGGCCGCTTCCTTCTTCTTGAGCCCCGCCGCCTCGAGCGCGCCGGCGACACCGGGCGGCTTGCGGACGTCGGGGAGCGGTGAGCTGGGCGCGGCGATCGCCGCGGCCTTCTCGCCGAGCGACGTCACCTGCGCGAGGAGCTCCACTGTCGCGCGCACGCCGGGCGCGTCCTTCACCCTGAACGCGCCGGCGAGCCGCACGCGCAGCGGCGCCCCGGTCTGGGCGTCGAGGGCGAGCTCGCCCTCCACCGACTCGGGCACGCGGCCGTCGAGAAACGCGAAGCGGGCCGCGGTGTCGGGATCCGGCGCGCCGGTGGGGAGCACGCGCGGCTTCGTGCCGGGCGCGGTGCCCGCGAGCGCGAGGCGGTAACGGCGCGCGGTCCGGCCGAGCACGGTCGTGTCGCCGGCGGGCTCGATCGCGAGCGCGTCGCCGTAGAGCGCCGCGAGCGCGTTCGCGACGCGGAAGCTGTCGTCGCGGAAGCGCCGGGCGTCGCGGCCGCGATCGGTCGGGCGCTCGCGAAACGGCGCGTACCGGGCGCGGGCATAGGTCATGCCGCCGACGAAGACGATCTCCTTGCCGGAGTCGGACCCGGGCCCGAGGCCGGGATCCACGTCCGCCTCGACGTGGAACTCGCCCGTCGCGGCCTGGCGGATCCGGTGGCGCTCGAGCGCGTGCACCCTGGGCGGAGGCGGCGGGGGCGGGACGAACGGTGCCGGCTGACCTTCGACGGCTGGGGCCGGCGGAGGCGGAGGCGGGGCGGGCTCGGCGGCGCCCTCGCGCGCGACCGTCCAGTCGATCGCGGCGGACCACTCGAACGAGCCGAGCACAGCCGCGACGTCGTCTGCGGTGAGGGCGAGCGCCACGCGCGGCCTCGAGAAGTCGAACCCGGGCTGCGCGGCGCGCTCCGCCTCGCCCTGGGCCTTGAGCCGCTCCTTGCCCTCCGGTCCCGAGCCGCCGGAGCAGGCGGCGAGCAGGGCGGCGAGGGCGAGCGCGAGCGTGCGGGTCATGCGGTCGGCGACTCTAGACCGGAAGGGGACGAGGCGCCACGGAGCCCTGGAGGTCGTGAAGGAATCCCGGGTCGCGCCGGAACGCGCGACGCCGTCGCGGACGCTGTCAGCGTGCGTCGAGAGTAGCCCCCTGGACCCTTTCGCGGCTTCTAAGAGACGGGCGCCAGCCGCGAGGGCAGGAGCCGTCCCGGTGCCGGCTCGTCCGCGGCGGGCGCGTCGCGCTGGGGTGCGCGCGTGTCGTCGTCCGACGCGTCGGCGCCCACCTCGAGGCCCTGGGCGCGATCCGCGCCAGGCGACGGTGCGCTCGCCTCCACGTCGGCGAACGCGACACGGCGGTCCGCCCACAGCAGTCGATCGCAGAGGTGGAGCAGCTCCGCGAGGCCGTCGCGAGTCGCGGCCGACACCGCGACGCCCTCCTCGCGGTGCGCGAGCGCGGCGCCCTCGCCCGGGGCGAGCCGGTCGACCTTGTTGAACACGCGCAGCCGCTGCTTCTTCTCGAGCCCGAGCGAGGCGAGGATCTGCTCGACCGCCTCGATCTGCTCCGGGTGCCGCGGGTCGGACGCATCCACGACGTGGAGCAGGAGATCGGCGTCGGAGAGCTCCTCCAGCGTCGCGCGGAACGCGTTCACGAGGTCCGGCGGCAGGTCGCGGATGAAGCCGACCGTGTCGGTGATGATCACCTCCCGGTCCCTCGGGAAGCGGAGTCGGCGGCTCGTCGGATCGAGCGTCGCGAACAGCTTGTCCTCGGCGATCACGGCCGAGTCGGTGAGCGCGTTGAGGAGGGTGGACTTCCCGGCGTTCGTGTAGCCGACGATGGAGAGCACCGGCAGGCCGCGGTCGTTGCGCTGCTTGCGCCGGAGCTGGCGGCTCGAGCCGAGCGCCTCGATCCGCCGCTCGAGCGCCGTGATGCGGTCGCGCACGCGGCGGCGGTCGATCTCGAGCTTCGTCTCGCCGGGCCCGCGTCCGCCGATGCCGCCCGCGAGCCGGGAGAGCGAGTCGTCGCGGCCGACGAGGCGCGGGTACAGGTACTTCAGCTGGGCGAGCTCGACCTGGAGCTTGCCGTCGGCGCTCTGGGCGCGCTGCGCGAAGATGTCGAGGATGAGCTGGGTGCGGTCGAGGATCTTGAGGCTCGTCGCCTCGGCGATGTGGCGCGCCTGCGACGGTGAGAGCTCGGCGTCGAAGACGATCACCGTCGCCATGAGCTGCATGGAGCGCAGCACCACGTCCTCGAGCTTGCCCTTGCCGATGAGGTAACGCGGATCGGGATCACGGCGGAGCTGGACCATCGCGTCGATCACCTCGACGCCCGCGGTCCGCGCGAGCTCCTTCAGCTCGACGAGGGACGCCTCCGCCTCGCCGCGCGTCCTGCCCTTGCCCCCGAAGCCGACCAGGATCGCCCGCTCGCGTCCGCCGGTGCGACGCACCGCGCGCGCCCGGGCGAACTCCTCCTCGAGCGCGAGCGCCCCACCGAGCGCGTCGTAGGCGAGCTCGTGGACGTTCGCCGCCTCGTCGTCCTTCCACATCGCGCCCTGCGGGTTCTCGGGGACGAGGTGCGCGTAGTGCACCTTGCCCGGGAGCCCGTCCTCGCGGACCTCGATCGCCGCGACGAGGTCGAGGCGCAGGAGCGCGAGGTCGGTGTGGTCGTCTCGCGTGAGCGGCTCGCCGTTCAGGTGCGTGTGCACGAGCCGGAGGCCGCGCAGGCGGCTCTCCCCGGCGCGGCCGCGGCCGACGTCGGGCAGCTCGAGCTTTCGCGCGTCGCCGACGATGACCGACTGCACGTCGCCCTTGCGATCGAGGAGCACGCCGATCTGCCGGTTGGTCTCGTGCGAGACCTCGGTCAGGTGGCGCGCGAGCTCGGGCGACACGATCGAGCCGGAGTCGACGCGGCGGCGGTAGGTGCGACGAAGGGCGTGGAGCTGGGAGGGCTTGAGGCCGAGGGTGTTCCCGAGGACGTCCTGCATTCGTTGCCCTGAGCATAGCCACGGGAGGGGGCGGGATCGAGCGGATCCTCGCGAGCGAGCGAGCGTCCGCTCGTCGCGGCCTCAGGCCCGTGAAACAATCCCCTCCCCTCGCAGCGGCGGTCCGGGGATTGATTCACGGCCCCTCAGCCGAGGGCGACGAGCAGCTGCACGAGGAGGAGCTTCGCGATGGTCGCCGCGGGGTAGACCGCCGCGTACCCGAGGTTCGGCACGTCGTTCCTCGTCTGCTCGAGCGCATAGCCGAGGACCGCGGGCTGCGTGTGGACGCCGGCCACCATGCCCAGGGCGAGCGTCAGCGGGACGCCCAGCACGCGGTGCGCGAGCCACAGCGTGAGGAGCGCGGTCGCGAAGGTGATCGCGAAGCCCGCCGCGAAAAGCACGAGCCCGTCGGTCCCCGCGAAGGTGGCCAGGAACCCCCGGCCGGCGCGCGTACCGATGCCGGCGAGGAAGAGGATGAGCCCGAACTGGCGCAGCGCGACGCCGGCGCTGAACGGCAGGCTCCAGACCATGGGACCCGTCCGCTCCACCGTGCCGAGCACGAGCGCCACGATGAGCGGCCCGCCCGCGAACCCGAGCGTGACCGTGACGCCGCCCGGCAGCGGGATCGGCGCGATCCCCAGGAGCAGCCCGAGCGCCAGCCCGAGGCCGAACGTCAGGATGTCCACCTCGCTCGCGGCGCGGTACGAGTCGCCGAAGTAGTCCGCCGCGACGGCGAGCTGGCGGATCGGCCCGAGGACGCGGACCCGGTCGCCCATCTCGAGGCGCAGCTCGTCGTCCGGGAGCAGATCCACGTCCCCGCGCCGCACGCGGGTGATGACGACGCCGAGCGTCCGCGCGAGGTCGAGCTCCCGCAGCGGGCGGCCGGCGACCTCCGGGTTCGACACGAAGATTCGCCGCATGTCGAACTGGCGCCGATCGAGGTCGATGCGCTCCTCCGAGATCTCCCCGAGCCGCTGCACCACCCGGTCGAGCTCGCCTTCGCTCCCCACCACCGTCACGAGATCCCCCGGCACGAGCCGCGCGTCGGGAGCCGCGAGCAGGAGCGCCTCGCCGCGGCGGATCCGCCCGAAGATGACGCGCCAGCGGAGCCCGCGCAGGAGCTCCTCGATCGTGAGCGGTCCCATGTCCTGCGTCACCCGGACCGTCGTGCTCGCGAGCGCCTCGTTCGAGGCGCCCATCTCCGCGAGGCGCTTGCCCTCTGCCGCGAGGTCCGGCTTCCAGCGCCACCACGCCACGCGGATCGCGAGCACGACCCCGACGACGCCCATCGGATAGCAGATGGAGTACGCGACCACCGGCTCCGAGATGGCGCGGTCGGGAGTCGCCTGCTTGAGCGTCTCGATCGCGGCGGCGAGCGCCGGCGTGTTCGTGAGGGCGCCCGAGAACAGCCCTGCCGCGACGGCGGAGTCGAGCCCGAGCGCGCGCTGCGCGAGCGCGGCGAGCGCGGTCGCGAACGTCACGGCCCCCACCGCGAGCGCCGAGGCGCGGATCCCATCTCGCCTGAGGGAGGCGACGAACGCACGCCCGGAGGAGAGCCCCACCGTGTACACGAAGATGGCGAGGCCGAGCATGTAGACGATCTCGGGGAGGGCGAGCGAAGCGTCGAGCGCGCCTGCGGCGAGTCCGACGAAGAGGACCGCCGACACGCCGAGGCTGCTGCCGCGGACGTGGATCCTCCCGAGCGGATACCCGATCGCGGCGACGAGGAACAGGAGCAGCAGCGGGTTCGCTGCGAGGATCCGGACGAGCGCGTCTGTCATGCGGCCGCGCGCAATCTAGCGCGGGCCGGGCTTGGGCGCGCGCGCCGAGCGTGCGGCGTCGGGGCGCGCCCCGTCAGGCCGCCTCGTGCTCCGGGCCGAGGTCGACACCGGCGGTGTCGATGTGCAGGTAGCGCAGGAGCCGCAGGTGGTGCTGACGGAGCCCGCGCACCGTGACGTGTCGCGGCCGGGTCGCGAGCGCCTGGGCCAGGAACGCCACCCCGAAGTCGTGGAACTCGCGCACGTGGGTGAGATCGAGGAGGACGGGCTCATCGGCGGCGCCGTTCGCGAGCGCGCGCGCGACGCGCTGCGCTGCCGGCACGTCGAACACCCCCTCGAGCTTGAGGAGCCGCGCGCCCGAGATGTTCCGGTTCGTGATCATGCTCGCTCCCCTCGCCGACGCGCCGGGCCGCTCGAGATCGATGGCTCTGGAAGAATCGTGCCGCTCGTCCCCCGGAGCCGGAGGCCGACGGCCCCGCTCGCGCAGGTCCGCGTCAGGACTCGGGGCTCCGGTCCTCCCCGCGATCGCGGATGCCCCGTTTGACGCTGTGTCCGGGTCGCCCCAGGGTCGCCGCCTCGGGGCTGTGCCGCGGGTTCGGGCGCGCGCGTGCCGCGGGGGCGAGCAGCGCGCACATTCTCGGACATGGCTCGGCCCGAGGCGGCGCTGTTCGACGTGGACGGGACGCTGGTCGACTCGGTCGACCTGCACGCGCAGGCATGGCAGGAGGCGCTCCGGAAGTTCGGGAAGGACGTCCCGGTCGACGACGTGCGCCGCCAGATCGGGAAGGGCGGCGACCAGCTCCTGCCGGTGTTCCTCTCCCGCGAGGAGCTCGAGCGGGACGGCGAGGCGCTCGACCGCTTCCGCGCCGAGCTGTGGCGGCGGGAGTACATGCCGCGGGTGCGACCGTTCCCGGGCGCGGCCGACCTCGTGCGCCGGGCGCACGGCGCGGGGCTCCGCGTCGCGCTCGCCTCGAGCGGCAAGGAGGACGAGGTCGCGCACAACCGGCGCCTCCTCGGCATCGACGACGTGCTCCATGGCGCCACGACCTCCGACGACGCAGAGCGCTCGAAGCCGCACCCGGACATCTTCGAGGCCGCCCTCGCGCGCGTGCACGCGGCCCCCGAGCGCGCGGTGGCGGTGGGCGACTCGCCGTGGGACGCGCTCGCCGCGCGGCGCGCCGGCGTCCGCACGGTGGGGCTCCTCTCGGGCGGCTTCGCGGAGCAGGACCTGCGGGACGCGGGCTGCGTCGCGATCTACGCCGGCCCCGCGGACCTGCTCGCCCGGTTCGACGCCTCGCCGCTCGCGCGCGGCTGACGGCGCGGCGCGTCGCCGGAGCGCGCGAGGCCGCCTCGACTCCGCCGCGCGACTCTGCTTCACTCGCCGCCACCATGGCGAGCCTCTCCCCCGAAGCCGAGGCGCCAGCCGGCGCGAGCGCGGTGCTGAACGCCGCCGTCGTCGTCGCGGCGCTCGGCTACTTCGTCGACATCTACGACCTCATCCTCGTCTCGATCGTCCGCAAGCCCAGCCTCACCGCGCTCGGCGTCGCTCCGGAGCTGCTGCTCACCGAGGGCTTCTCGATCCTGAACTGGCAGATGGTCGGCATGCTCATCGGCGGGATCGCGTTCGGCGTCATCGGGGACAAGCTGGGCCGGCTGCAGATCCTGTTCGGCTCCATCACGCTCTACTCGCTCGCGACGCTCGCGAACGGCTTCGTCACGGATCTCGCGACGTACAAGGTCCTCCGCTTCGCCGCCGGCCTGGGCCTCGCCGGCGAGCTCGGCGCGGGCGTGACGCTCGTCTCGGAGATCCTGCCAGCCCGCCTGCGCGGCTACGGGACGATGATCGTCGCGTCGGTCGGCGTGTCGGGCGCGGTGGCCGGGAACCTCGTCGCGAAGTGGCTCGACTGGCGCTGGGCGTACTTCGTGGGCGGCGGGCTCGGGCTCGTGCTGCTCGTCCTGCGCATCAAGGTGCACGAGTCGGGCATGTTCCGCCGCGTCGCCCGCGCGGAGGGCGTGTCCCGGGGCGACTTCCTCTCCCTCTTCACGCGCCGCGATCGCCTCGCCCGCTACCTCGCGTCGATCCTCATCGCCGTGCCGATCTGGTTCGCGAACGCGATCCTCGTGCTCGGCGCGCCGGAGTTCGCCCTCGCGCTCGGCGTCAGCGGGCCCGTCTTGGCCGGCGACGCGGTCATGTTCTTCTACGGCGGCCTCGTCGTCGGGGACGTCGCGAGCGGATCGCTCTCGCAGGCGCTGCACAGCCGGCGCAAGGTGGTGCTCCTCTTCCTCTCGCTCCTCGCCGCGGCGGTCGCCGGCTACTTCCTCGCGGGCCGCGGTGCCTCGCCCGGCCTCTTCCTCGCGCTCTGCGGCCTCCTCGGCCTCGCCGGCGGCTACTGGGCGATCTTCGTCACCATCGCCGCCGAGCAGTTCGGGACGAACATCCGCGCCACCGTCGCGACCACCGTGCCGAACTTCGTGCGCGGGCTCGTCGTCGTGGTGACCTCGTCGTTCGTGTTCCTGCGCCCCACCCTCGGGCTCGTCGGCGGGGCGCTCGCGGTCGGAGCGGTCTGGTTCGCGCTGGCGCTCGCGTCGGCGCTGCGGCTCCGCGAGACCTTCGGGGTCGACCTCGACTACGTCGAGCGCGACTAGGAGACGCCGATGTCGCTCTACGTGGTGGACGTCGAGGCCGACGGCCCTATCCCGGGGAAGTACTCGATGGTCTCGCTCGGCGCGGTCCTCGTCGAGCCGGGGCTCGGCCGCACCTTCTACGGCCGGACGCGCCCGATCTCGGACGCGTTCCTGCCCGAGGCGCTCGCGGTGTGCGCGACGACCCGCGAGGAGCACCTGCGCTACGACGAGCCGGGCGAGGTGATGGCCGCGTTCGAGCGCTGGATCCAGGAGACCACGCGCGGGAAGCCCGTGTTCTTCTCCGACAACCTCGCCTTCGACTGGCAGTTCGTGAACTGGTACTTCCACACGTACCTCTCCCGGAACCCCTTCGGCTGGAGCGGCCGGCGCATCGGCGACCTCTACTGCGGGATGGTGAAGGACGCGTACGCGCAGTGGAAGCACCTCCGCAAGACCTCGCACGACCACCACCCCGTGAACGACGCGAAGGGGAACGCGGAGGCGATCCTCGCGATGATCGACATGGGGCTGAAGCTCACCGCGCGGTGAGCGGCCGGGGCGTGCGGTTCGGCGCGTCGCGCCCCCTCGACGGCCGCCTCGCTTTCGTGTCTCCTCGGCCGCCGTGACCCTCTTCCTCACCGGCGCGACGCTCGGCCTCTCCGCCGCCGCGCAGCCTGGGCCGTACCAGGCCTACCTGCTCGCGCAGTCCGTCCGGAACGGCGCCGCGCGGACGCTGCCGGTCGCGCTCGTGCCGTTCGTCTCCGACCCCGCCGTCATCGCGGTCGTGCTCGCCGTCCTCTCGCAGGTACCCGCCGGGCTCCTGCGCGGCCTCCAGATCCTGGGCGGCGGCGTCGTGCTCTGGCTCGCCGTGGCGACGCTGCGTGCGGCGCGCGCGGGCGCGGTCGTGGAGGGGCGAGCGCCGCCGCGCGGGTTCGTGCGCGCCACGCTCGTGAACCTCACGAACCCGAACGCCTGGCTGTTCTGGAGCCTCGTGGGCGGTCCGGTGCTCGCCGAGGCGTGGCGCGACGCGCCGGTGCGCGCGCTCGCGTTCCTCGCCGGGTTCTACGTGTTCCTCACCGGCGGGAATGTCGCCATCGTCTGGCTCGCCTCGACGGCGAGCCGGCTCGGGCCGAGGTTCACGCGGGCGCTCGGGGTCGTCTCCGGCGCCGCGCTCCTCGCGTTCGGCGCCTGGCAGCTCGGGCGCGGGCTCGCGGGGTAGGGATGGCGGCGGAGCCGCAGGCGCGGTCTCCGCGCTCGCCCCCGGATCGGGTAGGCTCTCGCCCCCATGCGCAGCGCGCTCTCCCGCACGAAACGGCTCGTCGTCAAGGTCGGCACCGGCACGCTCACCGATCAGAGCGGGCGGTTCGACCGGGAGAACTGCGCCCGGCTCGGCGCGGAGCTCGCCGAGATCGCGCACGGCCGCCGGGTCGTGCTCGTGTCGTCCGGCGCCGTCGCGCTCGGCGCGGAGCGGCTCGGGCTCGTTCGCGGGAAGGGGAAGCCCTGGGACATCCCGACCAAGCAGGCGTGCGCCGCGGTGGGCCAGCCGCACCTCATGGCAGCCTGGGGCGACGCGCTCGGCGCGCACGGGATCACGGTCGCGCAGGTGCTCCTCACCGCCGACGACCTCGCCTCGCGAAAGCGCTTCCTCAACGCGCGCCGCACCTTCGAGAAGCTCCTCGAGGCGGGCGTCGTGCCGGTGGTGAACGAGAACGACACCGTCGCGGTGGAAGAGATCAAGGTCGGTGACAACGACACGCTCGCCGGGCTCGTCGCGGGCTGCGTCGAGGCCGGGCTCGTGGCGATGCTCACCGACGTGGAAGGGCTCTACGACCGGAACCCCGCGGAGGTGGGCGCGACGCTCCTCCATGACGTGCCGCGCGTGACCGGGGAGGTCGAGCGGTTCGCGGGAGGCGCCGGCAGCGAGCGGAGCGTCGGCGGGATGGCCACCAAGGTGAAGGCGGCGCGACGTCTCGGCGCTCAGGGCGTCGTGACGGCGCTCCTCTCCGGACGGCGGCCCGGGGCGCTCGCGTCGCTCCTCGCCGGCGAGCGCGTCGGGACCGTCTTCGCGCGCGGGAAGGATCGGCTCACCTCACGCAAGGGCTGGCTCGCCGCGGCGACGAAGGGGAAGGGCGTGATCCTGGTGGATCCGGGCGCGCGGCGGGCGCTCACCGAGCAAGGCCGCTCGCTCCTCCCCTCCGGGGTCCGGGCCGTCGAGGGCCAGTTCGGCGTGGGCGATCCGGTCGACATCGCGGTCGACCCGGCGAAGCCGTTCGCGCGCGGGCTCGCCGGGTACGCCGCCGACGAGATCCGCCGGATCGCCGGGCTGAAGACGGGCGAGATCGAGCGGGCGCTCGGGTATAAGTACCTCGACGAGATCGTCCACCGGGACGATCTCGTCGTCCTCGAAGCCCGGGAATGACCGCCATGAGACAGCCTGCGAGCGAGGGGCTCGCCGCCGAGATGCGCCGGCTGGCGGAGGCGTCCCGCCACGCCTCGCGCGCGCTCGCGCGCGCCGAGACGCGGGCGAAGGACGACGCGCTGCGCGCCGCCGCCGACGCGATCGGCCGGCGAGCGAAGGAGATCCTGGCCGCGAACGCCGAGGATCTCGCCGCCGCGCGCGCCGCGGGGCAGTCGGAGGCGTACCTCGATAGGCTCGCGCTCGACCCGAAGCGGCTCGAGGGGATCGCCGCCGCGCTGCGCGAGGTCGCCGCGCTGCCGGATCCCGTCGGCGAGGTGACCGCGAGCTGGAGGCGACCGAACGGGCTATCCGTGAAGAAGGTCCGCATCCCGCTCGGCGTCGTGCTGATGGTGTTCGAGGCGCGGCCGAACGTGACGGTGGAGGCGGCGGCGCTCTGCGTGAAGAGCGGCAACGCGGCGATCCTGCGCCCCGGCTCCGATGCGCTCCGCTCGTCGCTCGCGCTCGCCGCGGCGTTCGGCGAGGGGCTCGCCGCGGCGGGCCTGCCGGCCGAGAGCGCCCAGGTCGTCCCGACGGCGGATCGTGAGGCCACGTTCGAGCTCCTCCAGCTCGACGACCTCATCGACCTCGCCATCCCGCGCGGCGGCCCCTCCCTCATCCGCGCCGTGGCGGAGCGGTCGCGCGTCCCGGTCGTGAAGCATTATCAGGGCGTCTGCCACCTGTTCCTCGACGAGACCGCCGCGCAGGCCCAGGCGGTGGCGCTCGCGCTGAACGGCAAGGTGCAGCGCCCCGCGGTGTGCAACGCGCTCGAGTGCCTCCTCGTGCACCGCGAGGCGGCGGCGCGGCTCCTCCCGGCCGTGGGGCGCGCGCTCGCCGACGCGGGCGTCGAGCTCCGCTGCTGCCCGACCTCGCTCACGATCCTCGCGCGCGCGGGCGTGCCCGCCGTGGCGGCCGCCCCCGACGACTTCGGCAAGGAGTTCTCGGACAAGATCCTGGCGGTGCGCGTCGTCCACGATCTCGACGGCGCGCTCGATCACATCGCCCGCTACGGGTCGCTCCACACGGAGGCGATCCTGACGCGGGACCTCGCGAGCGCGCGGCGCTTCGAGCGCGAGGTGACGGCGAGCGCGGTCATGGTGAACGCCTCGACGCGGTTCAACGACGGCGGCGAGCTCGGCCTGGGCGCCGAGATCGGTATCTCGACGACGAAGCTCCACGCGTTCGGCCCGATGGGCCTCGCCGAGCTCACCACCCAGAAGTACGTGGTGGAGGGCGACGGTCAGGTGCGGAGCTAGGGGAAAGAATGGCGATCAAGAAGAAGAAGGCGACGGCGAAGAAGGCGACGAAGACGAAGAAGTTCTCCCCGAAGTCCCGCACGGCGCCCGCGCGCGGTGGGAAGGTCCCGGCGAGGCGGCGCGGGCCTGCCCCGACGTCGCAGGCCACGAAGCGGACGCCGCGCGCCGCGAAGAGGCCGG
The DNA here is from genome assembly GCA_035456445.1 of Anaeromyxobacter sp. Lineage (GTDB taxonomy): Bacteria > Myxococcota > Myxococcia > Myxococcales > Anaeromyxobacteraceae > Anaeromyxobacter. The sequence goes on along the minus strand of DATIDF010000166.1, from coordinate 2,053 downwards.
CCGGCGGTGACGGCGCCCCGGTCGCGGCAGGGCAAGCCGCCGCCGCGCCGCAGCCCGATCACGCCCGCCCGACCGCGCTCGCGATCGCCCAGGCCGGCCTCGACAAGAAGGCCGAGGCGGTGACGGTGCTCGACGTGCGCGGCCTCACGAGCTACGCCGACTACTTCGTCGTGATGACCGCCGACTCCGACCGGCAGGCCTCTGCCATCGCCGATCACGTCGAGCATACGATGAAGGAGCAGGGCGTGACGAAGGTCGGCGTCGAGGGGTACGAGACCGGCCGCTGGATCCTGGTCGACTACGGCGACGTCGTCGCGCACGTGATGAACCGCGACTCGCGCGGCTTCTACGATCTCGAGGGGCTCTGGGCGGACGCGCCGAAGTTCACGGTGGAGGGGTAGGGTGCCCGTGCCCGAGTCCGAGCCCGAGCCCGAGCCCGAGGAGAAGCCGGGCTCGGGCGCGGGCTCGGGCGCGTTCACGGGACCGGATCCATCGAGCCCTGGCTTCAGGTCCGCTCGCGCTCGCGGCAACCGCGGAACGCCTGCCGCCAGCGCGGAGCCGTCCCGCTACAGCATGGAGTGGCAGTATTCGCAGCTCGTGAACAGCTTGTACTCGTCGCCCCACCGGAGCGGTGGCGGTGTGCCCAGCGCGCCGGAGTCGACGAGCGACTGACGGCTGAGGTGGCAGCCGACGTTGGAGCACGTGCGGCTCGCCGGATCGTAGGTCGCGTGCTCGAGCGAGACGGTGAGCACCTCGCTCCCGTCCGAGGCGACCCGCACCTCCGCGCCCGGCGCGAGTGGCCAACCGTTCAGCGAGACGTTGAAGGGGGTCACGTAGTACGGCGCGACCGGCGCAGTCGTCGCGAGCGCCGGCAGGCCGGTCGCGTAGCCGTCCGGCAGCGCGGGACGCGGATCGAACACGACGTCGGGACGGCCGTTCACGTGGCGGAGCGGCAGCACCGCGCCCGGTGCCGGTGGAGCCCGCGACCCGGCGGCGTGGCACGTCGCGCACTGCGTTCGCTGCCACTTCACATAGGTCGTTCGGGCAGCAGCGCCACCCTCGAGCGCGTAGTCGCCGCTCGTGTCCAGGTAATAGAAGCCGTCCGGCTTCGTGTGCGAGGGATCGACCGTCTCGTAGTGGCAGGTCTGGCAGGTGATCGGAGCGGACGCGTAGCCCGCGGTCGGGCTGCCGTGTCGCGTGCCGTGGTACGGGCCGGACATCCCGGCGTAGTGTCCCCACTCCCAGCCGTCCTCCGCGAGCTGGATGTGCGAGTTGGGCGCGGCGCTCTCGGGTCCCGCGGACGGGTAGCGCGGCGGGTTCCCGTGGCAGCCGTCGCAGCCGAGCGCGCCGGGCGTGGCAGTCCAGGGGGGCGTGGCCACGTAGCCGAACGGTGTGCCCAGCGAGTCGCGACCGCTCGAGTGGCAGTAGACGCCGCTGCACGTGCCGGTCGCCGGATCCCACGCCGCCTGCGGGGTGTTGCGGTGCTTGATCGCGTCCCCGGGGACGGTCTGCGCAGGAGGCGTGAGCACGACGTCCGGCAAGCCGTCCGCGCCGAGGTCCGCCTCGTGCGCCGCCGGATCGATCGGGTGGCAATGGCCGCAGCCGAAGACGTAGCGCGTCCCGCCGGTCGCGACGTCCTCGAGGATGCGCAGGTCGCCGTAGGCGAGGCCGTCGAGCGCTCCGGGCGCCGTGTGGGCGAGGTGCGCGCCCGTCGGCGGCGGGGCGGCGTGGCAGTCCTCGCAGGGGCCGGTCTGGATGGGCTGCCGGTTGGGCCCGATGGGCGCGCGGGACTCGCACGCGCCGGCGAAGAGCAGCGTGACCGCGAGCGCGCGGAGCGCGTCGTCGAGCGTGAGGCGCGCCATCGATCCTCCCGGGAAACCCCCTGCGGGATACTCGGAGAAGCGCGCGGTTCGCGCCAGTTTTCGCCGTCACCCTGCGTCAGGAGCGCGCGGTGCGTCGCGCGACGCGAGCGCCGCCGCGGCGAGCACCATCCCGCCGCCGACCGCGAGGTGCCACCCGATCGACTCGCCGAGCAGGACCGCGCCGAGCGTCA
>DATIDF010000165.1:0-22170 GCA_035456445.1 Anaeromyxobacter sp. | reverse complement strand
CGCCGAGCGGCAGCGGCTTGCCCGCCCCGGAGAGCCGCTCGAAGGCGCCCTCCTCCTGCGCCTCGCGGATGAGCCGCTCGACGTAGGGCTCGTACCCCTCGCCTGGCTTGCGTCCGGTGCCGGCCACGCCAGGATCATCGTCCCCGGGCGCGGGGCGCGCAACCGGGGGGTGCCCCCTCGGCTACACGCCACCCAGGTACGTGTAGCCCCTCATCACCGACTCGTAGAAGTCCTGGAGGCTCACGCCCTCCTTCGGCCGGATGCTGCCCTCCTTGATCTTCTGGTCGAGGGCGGTCTTCACCCGCCTGAAGAGGTCGGCAGGCTCGTACTGCACGCGCGACAGCACCTTCTCGATGGTGTCGCCCGGGATGACCTCCTCGATGTAGAAGTCCTCCGGATCCTCGTCGTCCACGAAGACGTGGATCTCGTTCACCCGGCCGAACAGGTTGTGCATGTCGCCCATGATGTCCTGGTAGGCGCCGGTCATGAACATGCCGAGGTAGTACGGCTCGTCCGGCTTCAGGGCGTGCAGCGAGAGCGTCTCGTCCACCCCCTCGTTCTCGATGAACCGGTCGATCTTGCCGTCCGAGTCGCAGGTGATGTCCACGATGGTGGTGTCGCGGGTGGGGACCTCCTCGAGCCGGTGCAGCGGCACGATCGGGAAGAGCTGATCGAACGCCCAGTGATCCGGCGCGCTCTGGAAGAGCGAGAAGTTCGCCATGTACTGGTCGGCGATCTTGTCCCCGAGGTCGCGCGTCTCGCGCGGTAGCCGCTTCTTCCCGCGGTTCAGGTCGGCGATGCCGCGCACGAGCTTCCAGAAGAGGCTCTCCACGACCGCCCGCTCCTCGAGGCCGAGGATCCCGAGCTTGAACATCTGGAGCGCCTCCTCCTTCTTCGCCGCCGCGTCGTGGTAGGCCTCGGCGCGGTTCCGCGGCGTCATGGAGGAGACGATCTCGCGCATCTCCCTCACGATCTTCGGCTCGTCCGGCTTCGGCTGCGAGGCGGCGGCGATCTCCTCCGCCGAGCCGATCTCGATGTGGCCGAAGACGTTCATGATGATGCAGGAGTGGTGAGCGGTGATCGCGCGCCCCGACTCCGAGACGAGGTGCGGCTCCGGGACCCCCTCGTTCACGCACACGCGCTGGACGTTGTAGACGACGTCGCCGACGTACTCGTCGAGCGTGTAGTTCACGGTCGACGAGAGCAAGCTCGGGTGACCGTTCGGCTGGACGCCCACGTAGTCCACGCCCATCCCGCCGCCGACGTCGAAGTACTCGATGGCGAGCCCCATCTTGCGGAGCTTCGCGTAGACGCGCGCCCCCTCGTTCACCGCGTCCTTCACCACCCGGATCTCGGTGAGCTGGGACCCCACGTGGAAGTGGAGCAGCTTCGCGCAGTGCTCCTTCCCCGCGTCCTTGAGGATCCGCACCGCGTGGATGAGCTCGGGCACCGTCAGGCCGAACTTGGCGAAGTCGCCGGACGAGCCCTCCCACTTGCCGGTGCCCCGCGTGGACAGCTTCGAGCGGAGCCCGATCATCGGCTCGACGCCCATCTCCTCCCCGAGCTTGAGGAGCTGCGGCAGCTCGGAGAGCTTCTCGATGACGACGATGACCTTGCGCCCGAGCTTGCGGCCGAGGAGCGCGAGGCGGAGGTACTCCTCGTCCTTGTACCCGTTGCAGATCGTGAGCGCGTCCGGGTCGGTGTTCATCCCGAGCACCACGAGCAGCTCGCCCTTCGAGCCCGCCTCGAGGCCGTAGTGATACGGCGCGCCGGCGTCGAGGATCTCCTCGACCACCTCGCGCATCTGGTTCACCTTGATCGGGTAGACGCCGAAGTAGCGCGCGCCGTATCCCATCTCGCCGATCGCCTTCGCGAACGCCTCGTTGATCTGCTTCACGCGCGCGCGCAGCACGTCCTGGAACCGGACGACGCACGGGAAGCCGATCTTCCGCTCGCGGATGTCCTCGACCACGTCCATGAGGTCGATGACCGGGCCCGGCTGGCCCATCGGGTGGACGACGACGTGCCCCCTCTCGTTCACGGAGAAGAAGCCGGCCCCCCACCCGGCGATGTTGTAGAACTGCGTGGCGCGGTCGATGGACCATTCCGACGGTGCCATCGCCGTCGTCGCGTCGCTCCGGCGTTCCGGGATGTTCATCGCCCGCTGATCTACGCCAGCGCGCCGGAGAAATCGAGCGCGTGTGCCGTCGATCTCTCGCGCGGGCTGAGTTATAGCGGGCGCCGTGTCCGCCGCCCGTCCCCACCGCCTCTCCCCTCCGCCCCGCGCCGCGCGCGAATCGCTCCGCGAGCGGGTGCAGGGGATGCGCGTCGTCTTCAGGCAGGTGCCCGGGACCATGCGGCTCGTGTGGGAGGCGGACCGCAGGGGCGCGCTCCTCGTCGGCGCGCTCACGCTCGTCCTCGCGCTCCTCCCGGCGGGCATCGCGTGGGCCGGCAAGCTCATCGTCGACGGCGTCGTCGCGGCGGCCCGGAGCGGGCTCGCGGAGGACCGCGAGCGCGTCCTGTGGCTCGTCGCGATCGAGCTCCTGCTCATGTCGGCGCAGATGGCGGCCGGGCGCCTCCTCGCCCTGCGTCGCGAGCTCCTCCGAGGCGCGCTCGGCAACCGGATCAACGAGCGGATCCTCGAGAAGGCGCTCGAGCTCGAGCTGCGCCACTTCGAGGACGCCGAGGTCTACGACCGGATGCAGAACGCCCGGCGCGAGGCCTCGTCCCGGCCGCTCTCGCTCGTGATGCAGGCGTTCGCGATCGGGCAGAACGCGGTCACCCTCGCCGCGCTCTCGGGGCTGCTCCTGCGGCTCTCGCCCGTGAGCGTCCTCGTCATCGTCGCCGCATCCGTGCCCGCGTTCCTCGCCGAGGCGCGGCTCTCCGGGGAATCGTTCCGGCTGTGGACGTGGCGCGCGCCGGAAGGGCGGCGGCTCAACTACCTCGAGTGGATCCTGACGCGCGACAGCCACGTGAAGGAGGTGAAGCTCTACGGGCTCGGGCCGCTCGTGCTCGCGCGCTACCGGGCACTGTTCCTGAAGTTCTTCGACGAGGATCGCCGGCTCGCCCTCCGCCGTCTCCGGGCCGGGATGTCCTTCGGCTTCGTCTCGCTCCTCGCGTTCTACGGGATGTACGCCCTCATGGCCGGCCGCGCGGCGCGCGGCGACATCTCGCTCGGCGACCTCACCCTCTACATCGCCGTGTTCCGGCAGGGGCAGGGCGCGGTGCAGGCGATCCTCTCCGCGGTCGGCGGCATGTACGAGGACGCGCTGTTCATGTCCAACCTGTTCGGCTACCTGCACATCCCGACCGGCGGCGAGGCGCCGCGCGCCCTCCCGCCGCTCAGCCCACCGCGCGGACGGGCGGCGAAGATCGAGCTCCGCAACGTCTCCTTTCGCTATCCGGGGAAGACCGGCTGGGCCCTGCGCGACCTCTCGCTCACGCTCGCGCCGGGCGAGAAGCTCGGGCTCGTCGGCGAGAACGGCGCGGGCAAGAGCACGCTCGTCAAGCTGCTCATGCGGCTCTACGACCCCACCGAGGGCGAGATCCGCTATGGCGGCGTGGACCTGCGCGACATGGATCCCGCCGATCTGCGCCGGCGCATCGGCGCCGTGTTCCAGGACTTCGTCCGATACCAGTTCACGGCCGCGGAGAACATCGGCCTCGGCAACCCCGCGTTCGTCGAGGATCGCGCCCGCATCTCCGAGGCGGCGCGGCGTGGCGGCGCCGCGGCGCTCGTCGAGGCGCTGCCGAAGGGCTACGACACCGTCCTCGGGGGCTGGTTCGAGGCTGGGCACGAGATCTCCTCGGGCCAGTGGCAGAAGCTCGCGGTCGCGCGCGCCTTCATGCGCGAGGACGCCGAGGTGCTCGTGCTGGACGAGCCGACCGCCGCGATCGACGCCGAGGCCGAGCACGAGCTCTTCCAGCACTTCAAGCAGCTCGCTGCCGACCGGACGGCCATCGTGATCTCGCACCGCTTCTCGACCGTCCGCATCGCGGACCGCATCGCGGTGCTCCACGGCGGCCGCCTGGAGGAGCTCGGGACCCACCGCGAGCTCGTGGCGCGCGGCGGGCGTTACGCCCAGCTCTTCCGCCTGCAGGCGCAGGGCTACCTCGATTAGCCCTTCCCCGCCGCGCCCCGCGCGACGGGCCGGGGGGCTCGCCCAGGGGGTGCGGCTGAAAGCGCGTTGCGAGCTGCGGATGCACGCGAGCATAGAACGCGGGCGTCACCGCGAAAGGGAGCAGTCGTGAGTCCGAGCGCGATCCGCAGTCTCCTCGTCTCCTCCGTCGCCGCCCTCCTCCTCGCCGTCTCCCCTGCGCGGGCGCAGCTCGACGAGGGCGCCGGCACCTTGTACGAGAAGGACTCGTACCCGACGCAGGAGCTGGTCCGTCAGCCGCTCACGCTGACCCGCGGCGTCCTCGAGGTCGGGATCCCGGTCCGGATCGAGATCTCGAGCACCGACTCCTCCCGGGTTCCGAACTGGAGCATCCCCGCGAGCCTCGACTTCGGCGTCTCCGATAGCGTGCAGATCGGCGTCTTCCACTCCACGGGCCTCTGCCTCGGCGGGAGCGGCAACGACTGCGCTGACGCCTACGACGACGTGGGAGGCCGTATCCGCCTCAACCTGCTCCGCTGGGATCCCTCTGGCCAGCTCGCGCTCGAGGCCCGCGTGTTCGGCTTCGACTTCAGCGACGCCCACTGGACCGGCGCGGTCGGGCTCCAGTACAAGCGCACGCTCGGGGCGAACCTCGCGATCCTCGCCGCTGCCGACTGGACCACGTTCCTGAACGACCGCGACAACGTCGCCTTCACCGACGCCGTCGCCGGCGCGCTCGGGCTCCAGCTGCAGATCTTCCCCGGCCTCTCGCTGTTCGGCAACGTCGGGGTGGACGTCCCGCTCAACGAGAACGCCGGGTTCGACACGAGGGTCGCCGGCCCGCTCAACGCCGGCCTCGAGCTCGCCCCGATCCACAGCGTGGTCCTGGGCACGGACGTGCGGTTCTCGAACCTCGTCGGCGAGGACGGCGCAACGAGCACGGGCTTTCTTCCGCTCGAGCGCTTCGGCCGGGCCCGCGAGATCACGCTCGTGAACCTCGGGCGCGGGGACGAGCGGTTCATCTCCGTCTACGCGCGCCTCTTCCTGTAGCGCGCAAGGGAGCCGCCGCCGGCGCCACCGCGCGGCGCTGGCCTCGAGGGTTCCACTGTCCGGCCGCGCCCGCACGGGTTAACGTGCAAGCGACCGTGCCGCGTCATCCGTACCCGCTCGTCGCAATCGCACTGCTCGCCCTGGGCAATCCGTTGTCGGCGAACGCCCGGGTGGAAACCACGGACGGCCGGCTCGCGCCCGCGCCCGCACCGGAGGCTGCGCTCGTCCCTCCCCTGCCCGAGGTGGCGCCCACCGCGCCCCGGGCGACGTTTCTCGACAAGCTTCCGCGCAGGCAGCTGCCTGAGCCCCCGAGCGCCCCGCTCACCCCTCCCGAGGAGACGCGCGAGGAACGGGCGCGCCGGCAGGAGCTCGACGACAACTGGCTCGACGCGAGCCACGCCTTCGTCGCCGAGCGGCTCTTCGCGCCGGTGCTCGTCTTCGACCGGTTCTTCTCGGACGAGACCGCGCTCGACGCGGAGCGATCGAGATCGTTCCTCCGCTGGCGCAACGAGCTCCGCGTCGAGCGCGGCGCGCCCGTCTACACCACGAACCTCCGCGCGGACCTCCGGGTGCCGGGCCTGAACCGCATGCTCGATCGGCTCCGCCTGGTGGTGGAGGGCCAGACGCGCGACACCATCGCGGCGCTCTTCCCCGGCGAGGGCGAGGAGGTCGACGAGGCGCTCGGGAGCGGAGGCGCGGAGTTGCGGGTCCGGCTGTGGGAGGGGCTCATCGCGCATGGCGACGTCGGCGCGGGGCTGCTCCTGCAGCTCCCGCCCGGCGCGTTCACGCGGGCCCGGCTCCGCTGGGCCATCCCCGTCGGTGAGCTGTTCCTCACCCGGCTCGCGACGAGCGTCTTCTGGCGCACGGACACCCGCTTCGGGACCTCTCTCGACGCGAGCCTCGAGCGCGGCATCAAGCGCGCCGCGCTGCTCCGGCTCTCCGGCCAGGCGCAGCTCACCCAGGAGAGCCGGGGGGTCGAGTGGTCCACGGAGCTCGCCGCCTTCCGCGCGTTCACTCGCACCGTGGCCGGCTCCGTCGGCTTCGGGATGCTCGGCGCGAGTGACGCGCAGCCCGCCGTCGACCGTTACCGGCTCGCCACGCGCCTGCGCACCGACGTGTACCGGCGCTGGCTCTTCCTCGAGGTCGAGCCCGAGATTTACTGGCCGTGGATCCCGGACCGCGGCCGCGAGGCAAGGTACGCCGTCACCTTCCGGGTCGAGGTGCAGTTCCGGGGCTGGGACGCAGATCGGCCGGAGCGGACGGAGCCTCGTGCGGAGGAGCCGCCCTCTCCCCCCGAGCCGGCGGACCCAGACCCGCCGCCGCGCGTGGACAACGCAAACGGCACAGCGGGCTGACCTGGAGGGGCCACCTCCGCGCCGCGGGATCCTTCGGGGGGCCAGCCGCCCGGCGGGGACGCGCAGCGCTCGTCCGGCCCCCCTTGCGGTGGCGCCGGCAGGCGGCGCTACGATCTCGCCGTGCGGCGCTCGTCCGCGCCCGTCCTGCTCACCTCGCTCGTGCTCCTCGGCGCGTGCGCTGGCGGAGCGCGCCCATTCCGCTGCCCGGACCACGGCGGCGCCGAGTGGCGCGCCCTCGCGAGCGATCACTTCGTCCTCCGAACCGATCTCGGAGGCGCCGAGGCGGCGACGCTCCTCGGCCGCTTCGAGCGGATGCGCGCCGCCGTCGCCGCTGCGCTCCCGGCGACGCAGCCCGCCCCCGGGCGCGTGGAGGTGATCGCCTTCCGGAGCACGGCCGAGTACGCGCCCTTCGCGGCCGACGGCGCCGAGGGTTACTATCTGCGCAGCGAAGGGGGCCCTCCCCGCATCGTCCTCGCAGGCGCGCTGCGGCCCGACCAGCGCGCGCTCCTCGCGCACGAGATCGCCCACCACTTCCTCGCTGGCGCGTTCCAGCGGCAGCCGCGCTGGTTCGCCGAAGGCCTCGCGGTCTCGATGGAGTCGCTCGGCGCGGACGTCCCGGGCAGCGCGCTCGTCCTGGGTGCGCCGCCCGAGGCGCGCCTCGAGCGCGCCCGGCGGTCGCCGGTGCCGGCGCGCGCGCTGCTCGCCTGGGACGGGAGCGCCGGCGGCCGGGACGTGCTCGACTGGTACGCCGCGAGCTGGCTGCTCGTCGACTATCTCTCGTCCGTCCGCGCCGAGGCCTTCGCCGACCTCCAGCGCCGCCTCGCCGGCGGCGAGAGTCCCGAGCACGCCTGGCGCGCCGCGTTCCCCGAGCACGATCCGGCGCGCCCCGGCGCGCTCGCCGCGCTCGACGCCGCGCTCGCCGCGCACGCGCGCGGGCGCCTCGGGACCGACGTCCGAACGATCGCCGTGCCCGCGGCGATCGGCTACTTCGAGGAGCGCATCCCAGCGGCGGAGGTCCACGCGATCCGCCTCGCGCTCTGGCAGCACGGGCCCGAGAAGCCGGAGCGCGCGCTCCGCGCCGAGATCGAGGAGACGCTCGCCGAGGATCGCGCCCACCCCATCGCCCTGCAGTACCGAGCCGCCCTCTGGGGGGAGGACCCCGTGCGCCTCGCGCGGGCGGCGGTCGAGGGCCACCCGCTCGACCCCCGCGCGTGGACGTTCCTCGCGAGCTCGCTCGACGGCCCCGACGGCGCAGCGGAGCGGGAGGACGCCTTCCGCCGCGCGGCGGAGCTCGCGCCCGGGAACGCGGCGGCCCTGCACAACCTCGCCTCCGAGCTGCTCGCGCAGGGCCGCTCCGGCGAAGCGCTCCCGGTCGCGCGCCGGGCGGTCCACCTCGCGCCGTGGAGCCCACCGGTCCTCGCGGGGTTCGCGGCCGTGCTCTCGGATCTCGGCCAGTGCGCCGCCGCGCTGCCGGTCCAGCAGCGCGCGATCGAGGCGCTGCCCGAGCGCGTGCCCGAGCAGGCGCGGCGCGCCTTCGAGGGCAGGCTCGACGCGTACGCTCGCCAGTGCCGCGTGGCCTCCGGCGCGCCGGCGCGATGACGCCCATCGCGGCCTCAGCGCCGCGTCGCCGGGGCGGGCAGCCCTCGCAGCACCTCGAGCCCGCGCAGGAGATCGTCCGGGACAGGCGCCTCGATCGCGAGCCGTCGCCCGGTCCGCGGGTGAGCGAACGTGAGCCGCCAGGCGTGCAGCGCCTGGCGGCCGATCGCCGCAGCGGCGACGCGCACCGGATGATCCGGCGCGAGCCGCGCCTCGCGCCGCGTCCCCCCGTAGAGCGCGTCGGCGAGCAGCGGGTGGCCGGCCTCTGCGAGGTGGACGCGGATCTGGTGCGTGCGACCGGTGTGGAGCGTCACCTCCGCGAGCGTCGCGCCGGCCCCGAACGCCTCGGCGACCCGCCACTCGGTCACCGCGCGGCGAGCGCTCTCGACGCGGCCGGTGTAGCGGGTGCGGTCGCGCGGGTGGCGGCCGTATGGAGTCTCGAGCCGCCCCTCCGGCGCGAGCAGCCCGTGGCACAGCGCGAGGTAGCGCTTCTCCACCGTCCTCCCCTTGAACTGTGCCTGGAGCGCGGCGAGCGCGGCCTCGGTCTTCGCGACGACGAGGCAGCCGGAGGTGTCCTTGTCGAGCCGGTGAACGAGGCCGAGGCGCACCGCGTCGAGCCCGCCCGCGCCGGACGCAGCCCTCGCACCCGGGCCGCCGTCGCGGAGGTGGTGGAGCAGCGCGTTCACCACCGTCGAGTGCGGCGAGCCGCGCGCCGGGTGGACCACCATGCCGGCGGCCTTGTCGATTACGAGGAGGTCGCGATCCTCGTACAGCACGGCGAGCGGCAGGTCCTGGGCGACGAGCCCGGAGGGCTCGGGGGGCGGCACCTCGAGCTCGATCATCTCGCCACCGCGCAGCCGGGACGACGCCTTCGCGGCGCGCCCGTCCACGCGGACCCGGCCGTCGTCGACGAGGCGCTGGACGCGGGCGCGAGACAGCTCCGGCGCGAGCCGCGCGAGCGCCACGTCGAGGCGCACGCCGGCCACCTCGGCGGGGGCGACGAAGGTCCTGCGGTCGATGCGAGCGTCTCCGGCGACTACCAGATCTTCGACTTCACGTGCCCCTTCGAGCGGAGGATCACGTCGATGATCGCCCGATCGTAGAAGTTCGTGCGCGCGTACAGGTCGGGCGAGACGCGGGAGCGGTAGAGCTCACGCCCCTCCTCCAGCTCGTCCTCGAGGGCGTCGAAGAACCGATCCTGCTCGATCCCCCGGACGATCTTCTCCTCGTTGTAGAGCGACACGTCCGAGCAGATCGCCCGCGCCAGGCGCATCGCTGCCTCGGGAGAGTCGATGAGCGGCATGGGTGCGGATCGTACGTGACGACCCGGTGTCGGTCAACGAACGGGCCGCTACCGTCGCGGCCCGGGTGCGCTCGCCCCGGCGGCCACCGCCATCCGTTCCAGGTAAGACCGCGCGACCTTCTGCCCGTCGAGCCGGAGCTCGCGCGCGATCCCGAGCAGGATGCCGCGCAGGTACACGGGCGCTGGGAGCACGCCGTAGCGGTCGGCCTCGATGTTCTCGATGTGGTGCCGGGTGACCTTGGTGCGCTCGGAGATCTGCTGGATCGAGATGCCGCGCGCCTCGCGCAGCTGGCGGAGCACCTCGCCCGTCCAAGCGGTGGCGTCCGGAGCGGAGGCCTCTCGCGCGGGCGCGGCCGGCGACACGAGCGGCGTCGGCGTGGGCGCGGCGAGTGGGGCGCGGATCGGCGCCGGAGTACGCGTGGGCGCGGTCACCTCGCGATCGAGCCGGATGGGCGGAGCCATCGGGCGCCGCGCCTCCACCACCGGCGCCGGTCGCGGCAGCTCCACGGGCCCTCCGTCGAGGGCTGCTCGTCGAACCGGGACGGCCGCGTCGTCGTCCCGCTCCTCGTCGTCCCGATCCTCGTCCTCGAGGAGGTCTTCCCGATCCGGCGCGCGGGGCGCGAGCGCGAGCGCGGGGATGATGGGGGGAAGCTCCGAAGGCCAAGGGCTCGGCGCCGCCTCCGCCTCGGCTCCGAGCCCCGCGTCGTAGCGTGCGCGCGCGGCGGGGTCGAGCAGCGTCGAGCGTGCCTCCTCGAGGCGGGCGGAGAGGAGGTCGGCGTCCTCCGGCGACATGAGGGAGTAGGTGATGATCGAGCCCGGCCCGTACACCTCGCGCGCCCGGGCATAAGCGGCCTCGATCTCGCCGGCCGTGGAGTCCGGCGTGATCTCGAGGATCTCGTAGAGGTTCTGCTGCGCGAGAGGCGTCACTTCGTGGCTCCCGGGCGCACGACGTCGAGCGCGAGCAGCCCGTCCGCGATCCCCGTGAACGCCCGTGCGGCGGGCACGTCCGGCCGCTCGACGAGGAGCGGCCGCCGCGCGCGCACCGCGCGCCACATCTCGTCGTCGTAGTGGATGAACCCGAGGTAGTCCATCTCGAGCCCGAAGTACTTGCGCCAGGCGCCCACCACCGCCCTCCCCACGTCGGCGTCTTGCGCCGTGCGCGCCTGGTTCACGATGAGCCGGGGACGGAACGCGGCGAGCTGCCGGGCGAGGTTCCGCCCCGCCTCGGGATCGCGCTTCGCCAGCGTCGCGACGAGCTCCACCGGGCTCTTGAACGTGCCGCTGCCCATCACCGCCCGGAGCAGCGCGTCGTAGCCGAACACCTGCGCGACGTTCCGCATCCGCCTCCAGAACGCGGCCTTCACGAAGCGGTACGCGTTCTCGACGGCGGTCGGCTCCGGGACGAGCACGAGCACCCCGTGGTCGGAGACGAGGAAGAAGTCGAGCACGTTCGTGTGCGTCCCCGCGCCGAGGTCGAGGATCGCGTAGTCGACGTCGAGCAGCTGCACGTGGCGCAGGAGCCGCATCTTCTGGGCGTGGCGCGGGTTCGCGACGTCGAGATCGTCGAGCGCCCCGGAGACGAGGCCCAGGTTCTCGATGCCGCTCGGCGTGATGACGTCGTCGATGCGCTCCACCTTCCGCTCGATGAAGTCCGAGAGCGTGCGCTTCGGCACGTCGAGCCCGAGGGTGGTGTGGAGGTTCGCGCCTCCCAGATCCGCGTCGACGAGCACGACCTTCTTGCCGCGCCGCGCGAGCGCGATGGCGAGGTTCGCGGAGATGAGGCTCTTGCCGATGCCGCCCTTGCCGCCGCCGACGGAGATGATCCGGCGCGCACGGACGGGCGCCGGCGCTGCTGGGCGGCGCGGCTCCGGGACGGTCTTCACCAGCTTGAGGAGCGTCGGGGAGTCGCCCATCGCGGGCACATCCTAGCCGAAGCGCCCGCCCTACTCCAAAAGCTCCGCGTTCCAGTAGGCCGCGTCCGCGAGCGAGAGGAACGGCCGCCACTCACGGTAGAGCGCCCGCCGCGCGGCGGAGCGGAACACCGGCGTCCAGCGCGGCCGTGTAGGTGCGCGGAGCAGGCGCATGCGGGCCTCCGCCGGAGTGCGCCCCCCCTTGCGCAGATTGCACGGGACGCACGAGCACACGACGTTCTCCCATGTGGTAGAGCCGCCGCGAGAGCGCGGCACGACGTGGTCGAGGTTCAGCTCCGCCCGCCGGTAGCGCCGGCCGCAGTACTGACAGGTGTTGTCGTCGCGCGCGTAGATGTTGAAGCGAGAGAAGCGGACCCGAGCCTTGGGGAGGTGATCGTAGGCGAGAAGCACGATCACCCGGGGGACGCGGATGCGCCGGCTCACCGTGCCGATGGAGTCGTGCTCGGCGGCGGCGAGCTCGCTCCAGCTCGCGAAGTCGAAGAGCTGGAACTCCTCGTCGATGGCCCGCGCGACGCCCTGGTACAGGAGCGTGAAGGCGCGGCGTACCGAGGTCACGTGGACCGGCTGGTACACCCGGTTGAGGACGAGCACCCCGGTGTCGAGCATCCGAGGAAACTTAGCGCCCCGCCCCCGTCCTCGCACGTCGGGCGGAGCCCCCGCCCGCCGCGCCGCTTCGCCGGCTCGACGTGGCCGGCCCCGCGCCCTACTGTCGGGCCATCCGGAACAGCCCCTCGGCGGGCGCGCCACCCCCGTAGAGGAGCCGGTACGCCGCGTACGAGCGCAGCACGCGCTTCACGTACCCGCGCGTCTCCTCGAACGGGATCTCCTCGACGAACTCGTCGAGCTCGAGCCCTCCGCGCGCCTCGAGCCACCGGCTCACCGCGCCGCCGCCGGCGTTGTACGCGGCCACCGCGAGCGCGACCTGCCCGTCGAACCGGCGCAGGAGCTGGCCGAGGTAGCGGGCGCCGATGCGGATGTTCAGCGGGCCGTTCATGAGGTCGGCCTGCGACGGGCGACGGATCTTGAGCTGGCGGGCGACCTCGCGCGCCGTCGGGAGCATGAGCTGGGTGAGCCCGACCGCGCCCACCGGGGACACGGCGCGGGGATCGAGCGCGCTCTCCTCGCGCATGAGCGCCTGGAGGAGATCGACCGGGACGCCCGCCGGCGGCGCCCAGCGCTGGACGTCGCCGCGGAACGCCGGCGGGTACGCGATACGCCAGGCCCGGAGGTTCTCCACGGCGGGGGCCTTGCGCAGCGCGACGCGTGCCCGCGTGCGGAGCAGCTGGTGCGCATTTCGGTGATCGCCCGCGCGGTCGAGGAGATCCGCGAGGACGAGGACGGCGTCGGGCGCGTCCGGGTCCGTGAGCCGGGCGGGATCCACGGCGGTGAGCTCGGCGGTGGCCTCTCGCGGGAGCCCCATGCGCAGGAGAAGGACGCCGGCGCGGAAGTGCGGATCGCCCGCGAGCGGGCCCGGGCGCCACTCGGCTGGCGGGGAGACGACCGCGGGGACGACGCTGGCAGGAGCAGCGCCAGCGCTCGCCGGCAGGGCGCGGGGGCCGCCCTCGTCCCCCCCGCCGGCCGCGAGCCGCGCGCGAGCGAGGAGCCCGTAGTAATCCGCCGGGAAGCGGGTCACGAGGTCCGTCCAGATCGCCAGCGCCGCGCGCTGGCCGGCGTCACCACGGCCGGCGAGGATCCGCCCGCGCCAGTACGCGGCGCGTGCGTGCTCGTACGGATCGAGGTCGCGCTCTCCCTCCTCGATGGCGAGGAGCTGCGCGATGGCTCCGTCGACGTCGCCCGAGCGGCGCGCGAGCCACGCGAGGCGGAACCGCGCCTCGTCCCAGTAGTCGCCGCCGACGTGGTCGCGGACGATGCCCGCGAGCGCCTCCCGCGCCTCGCTCTCCCGCCCGGCGCGGAAGAGCAGGTCCGCCGCGAAGAACAGCGCGTCGTCCGCGAGCGCGTTGCGCGGGTAGTCGCGGGCGAGCCGCCGGTACAGCGCGATCGCGCCGTCCTTGTCGCCGGTGTTCGAGGTCGCGCCCGCGAGCAGGAACAGGGACCGCACCCGCAGCGACGGATCGTCGCAGCCCTCGACGACCGGCCAGAGCGCCTCCACCGCGTCCGCGTAGCTGCGCGTCTTGCGGTGCGCGCGGCCGAGCGCGGCGCGGGCACGGCACGCGAGCGCCTCGCCCGGACCCGCCGCGGCGACGTCCGGCACCGCCTTGCGCAGGAGCTCCACGGCCGCCTCGTTGGCGCTCGCCTCGAGGAGCGCCTCGGCGCGGCGCACCTGCTCGTCCACGCTCGGCTCGCCGCCGTGCGGCGCCGGCAGGGCGCGGAGCGAAGCGAGGCACTCGCCGGCCTCTGGGGCGAGGGGGTGGTCGGCCCAGCAGGCCGCGAGGGCGCGCCGGGCCGCCGCGGGATCGGCGCCATCGCCCTCGCTCCGGATCTTCCCCGCGAGGAGGAGCGCCGCAGCGCCCGCGTCGAAGGTGCCTGGCTTCGCCGCCGCGGCGGAGACGAGCGGCTCGAGCGCCTCGAGCGCCTGGGCGCGATCACCGAGGCGCCGCGCGATGCGCGCCCGCTCGAGCCGCGCCTCGGCGGCGACGAGGGAGCCGTCCGGCACCGCGGCGAGCGACGCCACCGCCTCGCGCGCCCGCCCCCTCGCGTCGAGCGCGCGACCGCGGAGGAGCACGATCCGGTCCGCGGCGTCGGGCAGCTTCGCCTCGAGCCCGTCGAGCGGCCCGAGCGCGTCGGCGACGCGCCCGGCCTCGGCGAGCGCCATCGCGCGGAGGAGCCGGGCCTCGGGCGAGGCGACGCGCGCGAGCTTGGTGGCGGCCTCGGCGTGGCGACCCGCGTCGAACGCGGCCTTCGCCTCGATGGCGGGGCCGCTCCGGAAGAGCGGCGAGAGGTCGAGGGAGACGTCGGGCGGGGTGACCGATGCGAGGGCGACGGCGGCGAGCGCTGCGGTGATCATGGGGGGCGGGAGAGAGAGTGCGGATCGCGGCGGGGTCGCGTCAAGGGCCCGCCCGGCTGCGGCCCTCGGAGCGACACTCCCGCCCGCACGCACCGCGGGGACGGGCGGCCGATTCGGAGGCGGGCAACCGGCGCGGAAACCGTCTAGGATCTCCCCTGCGTGGACATCCGCACCCAGGCGGCGCTGCTCGCCGCGATCGTGACGCTCGCCCTCTCCGTGGCGGCGCTCCTGCGCGACAACCGCTCCAGGGTGTTCACGCTCTTCGCGGTCTTCGCCGCGGATCTGTTCCTGTTCTCGCTCTCGAGCTTCTTCCTGCGCTGGTCGGAGGCGTTCGGCGTCGCCTGGTGGGAGCGGCTCGCGGTCGCCTCGGGCGGCCTGGTCCCTGCCGCGGCGCTCGCCTTCTTCCTCGAGTTCCTCGGCGTGGCGCGCAGACCCGCGCGGCGCGCCCGGAACACCATGCTCGCGGGCTCCCTCTCCGGGATCGTCGTGGCCGCGACGCCGCTCGTCCACGTGAAGGCCGCGAAGCTCCTCGTCGCGGTCTACGTCGTCGGCGGCCTCGCCGCGGTGCTCTCCGTGCTGTGGGGCAAGATGCACGCCTCCCAGACACGCGTCGAGCGCGCGCGGCTCAAGTACCTGTTCATCGGCGCGCTCGTCGCGGTGTTCCTGTCGACGCTCGACATGCTCCCGCGCCTCGGCCTCACGTACCCGCTCGAGGGGCTCGGACCGATCACGCTCACGGTCTTCATGTTCTTCCTGTCGCAGACGCTGCAGCGCCACCGGCTGCTCGATCTGCACGAGTTCCTCGGGAAGATCGTCGTCGTGACCGCGCTCGGGCTCGTGCTCGTCGCGATCTACGGCGGGCTCGTCTCGTGGGTGGGCGACCGGCCCGAGCTCTTCTACTTCAACACCGTCGTCGCGTCGTTCGTGATCCTGTCCCTGTTCGAGCCGATGCGCGAGCGCGTCGAGGAGTGGGTGGTCGCGACGCTGTTCCACGAGCGCTACGAGCTCGTGCGCCGGCTCGAGCTGCTCCGCCACCGGACCGGAAACGTCATCGAGCCGGCTGGGCTCGCCGAGGTGGTCCTCGACGGGCTCGTCGAGACGCGCCGCGCGACCCACGCCTCCCTCTGGCTCGTCGCCGATGACCGGCCCGGCTACCGGCTCCTCGACTTCCGCGGCCCGCCGCCGGTCCCGTTCCTCGAGCCAGCCACCGCGCGCGCGCTCCTCGGCGCCTCCGCCGCGACGCAGAAGGCGATCCTGCTCGAGAACATCGATCGACGCGTGGCCGAGCTGCGGGCCATGTTGCCGCCGGGGCCGGCGGAGCACGAGAGCCGCGGCGGCCGCGGCGCGCCCGCGGCGGTCGCGGAGGAGCTCACCCGGCTCGGCGACGCGCGCGCGGTGATGGGCTCGATGCGGGCCGGCATCTGCATGCCGCTCCTCGCCGGCGATCGCGTGGTCGGGTTCCTCGCCTGCTGGGACGAGCGCGTGCCCGAGGCGTTCGCGTCCGACGAGATCGCGGGCCTCATCGAGGTCGCCGACCGCTGCGCGCTCGTCATCGAGAACTCGAAGCTCTACCAGCAGATGAAGGAGCGCGACCGCCTCGCCGCGCTCGGCGAGATGTCGGCCGGCCTCGCCCACGAGATCCGCAACCCGCTCGCCGCCATCAAGGGCGCCGTCCAGTACCTCGATCCCGCGAAGCTCCCCGCCGAGGACCGCGAGTTCCTCGAGATCGTGATCGAGGAGGTGAACCGCCTGAACGGCGTCGTCACCCAGTTCCTCGACTACTCGCGCCCGCTCAAGCCCGCGCTGGCGCCCACCGACGTGAACGACGTGATCGAGCGGACCTTCAAGCTGCTCCAGGGCGAGGTCCCGCCGTCGATCGGCGTCGAGCTCGCGCTCGCGGAGTGGCTCCCGCGCGTGAACGCCGACGCCGAGCAGCTCAAGCAGGTGTTCCTGAACCTCGCCCTGAACGCGTTCCAGGCGATGCCGGCCGGCGGGCGGCTCGTCGTCTCGACGAAGCTCGCGCGCGACGAGCTCGCGTTCTGGCGCGAGGGATCGCGGAAGGCGGACGTCGTCGAGGTGCGGTTCCGCGACAGCGGCCCGGGCATCCCCGACGAGGCGCGCGAGCGGATCTTCGTCCCCTTCTACACCACGAAGGAAAAGGGCACCGGGCTCGGGCTCGCCATCTGCCAGCGGCTCGTGAAGGCGCACCAGGGCACGATCCAGGTCCGCTCCGCGCCGGACGAGGGCGCGGAGTTCCTCGTCGCGCTGCCGAGCCTGCCCGAGGAGAGGGCGCCGGGCGCGCCGAAGCCGCCCGTGGACGAGGAGGAGAAGAAACGCGCCCGGGAGGCCCGGCGCGCGAGCGCCGAGGCGCGGCTCCGCCGGAGGCGGAAGCGGCGCAAGAAGCAGCAGGCTTGAGGTCGCGTGCGGAGACGCCCCGACCTGTGGTACGCACCCCCGTGGCCCACGTCCTCATCGTCGACGACGAGGTGAACATCCGGCGGGTCCTCGCGGCCATGCTGAAGCGCGAGGGCTACGAGGTGACGACCGCGGCCGACGGCGAGCAGGCGCTCGCCGTGCTGCACAAGACGCCAGTCCACGTGGTGGTCACCGATCTCGTGATGCCGAGGGTCGGCGGCCTGGAGCTCCTCCGCCGCGTGGGCGCCGACTTCCCGGACGTGCCGGTGATCCTGATCACCGCCCACGGCTCGGTGGACAGCGCGGTCGGCGCGCTCAAGGCGGGCGCCTTCGACTACATCACGAAGCCGTTCGAGCAGGAGGAGCTGAAGAAGGTCATCGCCAAGGCGGCGCGCGCGCACGATCTCGAGCGGCAGAACGTCCACGCGAGCTTCGGCGACGGCGATCGCCCGCCGCTCGTCGGCGAGTCTCCGAGCATGCGCGCCATCTACGACATGGTGGCGCGCGTCGCCGACTCGCCCTCGACCGTCCTCGTCACGGGCGAGAGCGGCACCGGCAAGGAGCTCATCGCGAAGGCGCTCCACCGCGGCTCCTCCCGCCGCGACAAGCCGCTCATCAAGGTGAACTGCGCGGCGATCCCGAAGGACCTCGTCGAGAGCGAGCTGTTCGGCTACGAGCGCGGTGCGTTCACCGGCGCGGTCGGCTCGAAGCCCGGCCGGTTCGAGCTCGCCGACGGCGGCACGCTGTTCCTCGACGAGATCGGCGAGGTGCCTCTCGAGATGCAGGTGAAGCTCCTGCGCGCCATCCAGGAGCAGGAGTTCGAGCGCGTCGGCGGCATCAAGACGATCCGCGTGGACGTGCGGCTCATCGCCGCGACGAACCGCGATCTCAAGCAGATGATCGCGGACGGCCGGTTCCGGGAGGATCTCTACTACCGGCTCGCGGTCGTCCCGATCGCCCTGCCCCCGCTGCGTGAGCGCAAGCAGGACATCCCCCTGCTCGTGCGCCACTTCATCGAGAAGTACGATCTTCGGCTCGGCAAGAAGGTCGAGGGCATCGAGGACGACGCGCTCCAGCTCCTCCTCGGCTACGCCTGGCCAGGCAACATCCGCGAGCTCGAGAACCTGATGGAGCGGTCGGTGCTGTTCGCGGACGGGCCGCTCGTCCAGGCGAGCGCGCTCCCCGACTCGCTCCGCGAGCGCGGCGCCCACCCGCCGGTGCCCATCGCGGCGATGGGCCCGCTCGGCTCGATCGCCGCGCCGAGCGGCGCGTCGATGAAGGAGATCGTCCGGCATGCCCAGGCGGAGCTCGAGCGCGAGCTCATCACGCGCGCGCTCGAGGAGACCGGCGGGAACGTCACGCGCGCGGCGAAGCGGCTGCAGATCAGCCGCAAGTCGCTGCAGGTCAAGATGAAGGAGCTCGGGCTGCGCGAGCCGGCCGAGGGTGACGAGTAGGCGGGGATCTCGACCCGGCGCGACGCGCCGCGGGTCACCCACTCGGACATACCAGGCGGGGGCCCGCCAACTTGACCGCTTTGGGGGCCGCTGCTAGCGTCGGCGCGGTTTTGCCGCGTTTCCGCGGCCTTCGCTCGCGTCATCGGAGGAGACATGCGGCGGCTTCGCCTGCGCGCCCTCACGGCCTGCACCCTCGTCGCGCTCGCCGCCCCCGCCGGGGCAGCCGAGATCGCTCGCGTGGCGACGAGCGAGTCCGGCAACCTGTTCGATCTGCACGTGTCGCTGCGCTGGGACCGCACCCAGCTGCGCGGGAAGATCACCCGCGAGCAGGCGGATCCGGCAATGAACGAGCCGTTCGGCGGGATCGCCAACGTGGACGAGCTTCGCTACACGCGCGTCACGAACACGCTCGTCCCGCGCTTCGCCGTCGGTCTCCACCGCGACCTCGAGCTCCACGTCGAGCTCCCGTACGTCCTCGCGGACGACCATACGTGGCGCTTCGCGGTCGTGGACGGGTTTTCCGTGGAGGAGGTCTCGACGATCGCGAACAACACGATCGACGCGATGAACCAGCCCTGCGCGGTGGTGCCCTGCCCGCTGTTCCCGGTTGCGCCGTCCACGACCGTCTACCACGGCGGCCGCGCCGGAGACGTGAAGGCCGGCTTCGCGTGGGGCATCTTCAGCGACGCGCGCGACGACACGAAGCCGTTCTGGCTCGTCGGCGCCGACCTCACGGTCCCCACCGCGAGCGCCTACGACCCGGCCGCCGGACGGGACGCCACGACCTGGGCCTCCCCTCACGTCTCCTCTGGCAACTCCGGGCCGTTCGGGGAGAAGGTCTGGAAGTACGACCTCTACACGGTGCTCTCGCGCCGGCTCGGCCCCGTCGACCCCTACTTCAAGGCGCACGTCACCGGGATGCAGCGCTCGAGCGGCACGTACTCGAACTGCGATCGCGCCGCCGAGCTCGCGAGCTTCACCCCCGCCCAGGCGACGATCGCGGGAGCCGCGAACTGCTCGAGCTGGGGAGACGACGCGAACGCCCGCCTGCCCTGGATCGCCGGCCTCACCTTCGGCGCCGAGTTCGTCCCGTACGAGAACCCCTCGGAGGATCAGAAGGTCTCGATCGACGTCCGCGCGTTCGGGGACTACACCTCGTCGCAGCGCTTCTACAACCCGCTCACCGACATGACGGGCAAGCTCCACGCCACCGAGCCGTACCTCACCATCGGCGGCCTCGTCGGCCTCTATCTCCGCGCCTCGCGCTTCGTGTCGCTGCACGCGAGCGGCTCGCTCGCGACGCAGACCGCGCACTTCCTCACCGGCGAGTCGCTCGGCCGCGGCGGGGTCGCGGACACGGGCAGGGACATCACCGGGGCGACGGCGAACCCCGACCTGAACCCGAACTACGACTGGCGCTACGACGCGACCGGCCGGCGGTTCCGGTTCACCGAGTCGAGCGTGTTCGGGCTGTCGGTCGCGGGCGTGCTGCAGTTCTGAGTGCCGGGCTGGCGCCCCATCCTCGCCTGGTCACGCCCCTGACCTTCTGCGGCGAGAGCCGCCCTCTCCTCACCGGTCCAGACGACTTTCCAGGACTGGATCTTTTCACGCGACCGCCGCGCGGGCAGTCTCCGGGAAATGAGACGGGAGATCTTCCGGGTCGACGCCGACCGGGCGCTGGCGCTTCTCGCTCGCGCGCCGATCGTCCACCTCGCCACCACCACCCCCGCGGGCGCGCCGGTGCTGCGCGCCCTCGACGCGGCGGTGCTGGGCGATGCGATCTACTTCCACGGCGCCCGCGCCGGCGAGAAGGCGGCCTGCCTCGGACGTCCGGCGGTGGTCTCGGCCGAGGAGGTGGTGGCCCGCGTCCCGAGCTGGATGCTGGACCCCCTGCGCGCCTGCCCCGCCACGACGCTCTTCCGGAGCGTGCAGGTGCACGGGACGCTCACCGAGGTGACGGACCTCGGCGCAAAGGCCCGCGCCCTCGAGTCGCTGATGAGGCGCTGGCAGCCGGAGGGGCTCCATCGCCCCATCGACGCCGAGGATCCGCTCTATCGCCGCGAGCTCGAGGGCGTGCTGGTCTTCGCGGTGCCATTCGAGCGAGTGGACGGGAAGTGGAAGCTCTTGCAGAACCGAGGGCCCGAGGAGATAGGCCGGATCCTCCGCGGGCTGCGGGAGCGGGGCGCGCCCGGCGACGCCGAAGTCATCGAGGCCATCCGCGCGGAGAACCCCGGCGTGCCCGATCCCCCCTACCTCGCTCCGGCGCCGGATCGCGCCGCGATGCCCCGCGATGGCGGGCGTCCCGACGAGTCGACGTAGAGCCCGCCGAGCTGCTGCCCGCGCCGGCGCAGGGAAGGCGCGGCAGCTACGCGCCCCCGCCGCCACGCTTCAGCCGCTCGAGCGCGTCGTACACGTCCGCGCGCTTCAGCCCGCGCGCCCGCGCGACCTCGCGCGCGATCGCCGACGGCGGCTCGCCCGCGGCGAGGCGGCGCGCGAGCTCCTCCTCGAGCGGGACCTCGGGAGCCGCGCGCGCCGCCGGGGCGGCCCCCTCGCTCGAGACGACGAGCGTCACCTCGCCGCGGACCTCACCCTCGAGCCGCGCGGCGAGCTCCCGGAGCCGGCCGCGCAGGAGCTGCTCGTGCAGCTTCGTCAGCTCGCGCGCGACGAGCGCCTCGCGATCGCCGAGCGCCGCGGCGAGGTCGAGGAGCGTCTCTCGCGTCCGGTTTCCCGCCTCGTAGAGCACGAGCGTCGCGGGCGTCGCGGAGAGGAGCGCGAGCGCCTCGGTGCGCCCGGCGCCCTTCCGCGGCAGGAATCCGGCGAACAGGAAGCGATCGGCGGAGAAGCCCGACGCGGCGAGCGCGGCGAGGGCGGCGCTCGGCCCGGGGACGGGAACGATCGTCACGCCCGCCTTCCAGGCCGCGGCGACGAGCGCCGCGCCCGGGTCCGAGACGCCCGGCGTGCCGGCGTCCGTGCAGAGGGCGACCGACTCGCCGGCGACGAGCCGCTCGACGATCCCGGCGACCCGGCTGCGCTCGTCGAACGCCGGCAGCGACACGAGCGCGGGCGCGGGCGCGCCGAGGTGCGCGTAGAGCTTCAGCGTGCGACGCGTGTCCTCGGCGGCGACGGCCTGCACGCTCCGGAGCACCTCGGCGGCGCGCGGCGAGAGATCGCCGAGATTGCCGATCGGCGTCGCGACGACGTAGAGCGTGCCGCTCGCGACTCCTTGCTCTCCCGGTCGCGTCACCACAGCCCCGGCTTCCCCTCACCGTCGAACGCGCCGCGGTAGAGCTCCACCCGCGGCCCCGCCTCCTCGAAGGTGACCGCCACCACGTCGAAGCGCATCGCCTGCTCGAGGCCGCCGTTCCGGAGCGCCCAGTCGCTCGCGGCGGTCACGACCCGCCGTGCCTTCCGGCGCCCGACGGTCTCCTCCGGGCCACCCTGCGCCTCGGAGGAGCGGCTCCGCACCTCGACGAAGCAGATGACGCCGGCCTCGCGGCAAACGAGGTCCACCTCGCCCCGTCGCGTGCCGTGGTTGCGATCCAGGATCTCGAAGCCCTCCCGCGCGAGGAACTCGGCCGCGATCGCCTCGGCCTCGCGCCCGCGCGCGCGCCGATCTCCCGGCCCTGTCCCGCCGCTCGCCATGGCCCTAGGCGGCGTGATCCGCCGCCTCGCGGAACGACGGATCGACCGTCGCGTGGAGCAGCTGACCCGGTCGGGCGATCTGCTTCAGGAGGCGCGCCGCGACACGCCGCGCACCGTCCGAGAGACCGGCGAACGCGTCGTCGGCGAACGCGACGGCGCCGCCCACCGCGAGCGCCTGCTCGATGAGCGCGAGCCTGAGGCTGAGGTGGACGAGATCCCGGTCGGCGGGCGGGAGCGCCGCGACCGGCGCCGCGCGGCCGCTCACCTGGACGGCGAGGCTCGCGCGGTCGTCCGCGCCGAGCGCCTGGAGGCGCTGGAACGATAGGGCGGAGAGGAGCTGCGAGGCCTTCGCGGCGACGCCG
>DATIDF010000164.1:0-5735 GCA_035456445.1 Anaeromyxobacter sp. | reverse complement strand
GCCAAGGTCGTCGCGCCCACGCTCGAGCGCTTCGGCCCGGTGTCGGTCGTCCCCGCGAGGAAGATGGCGTGAGCGGCGGGGCAGGGGTGCCCCGGGTCCTCCACGCGGACGCGGCGCTGCTCGCGGTCGACAAGCCGGCTGGGCGCATCGTCATCCCCGGGCGCGGCGGCGAGGAGCGGAGCCTGCGCGAGGAGCTCGAGGCCGCGCACGGGAAGCTCTGGGTCGTGCACAGGCTCGATCGCGGCACGACCGGAGTGCTGGTGTTCGCGCGCACGGCGGAGGCGCACCGTGCGATGAACCTCGCCTTCGACCGCGGTGAGCCGAGGAAGCGCTACCTCGCGCTCGTACGCGGGGCGCCGTCCGGAGAGGTGCGCCTCGACGCGCCCATCGCGCCCGCGCGCCGCGGGCGGATGCGGCCGGCCCGGACCGGCGATGCGCGCGGCAAGGCGGCGGTGACCGTGGTCCGGCCGCTCGAGCTGTTCCCGCCGCGCCCCTGGGCCGGCGGCGCGCTCGCGCTCATCGAGGCCCTGCCGGAGACGGGACGCACGCACCAGATCCGCGTCCACCTCATGCACGCGGGCTGGCCCCTCGCGGTCGACCCCGACTACGGCGACGAGGGCCCCCTGCTCGGCCCGGAGGCGCGCGTGCTCCTCGCCCGGACGCCGCTCCATGCCGCGCGCCTCGAGCTCCGCCACCCGGCGACCGGCGAGCCGCTCGTGCTGGAGGCGCCGCTCCCTCCGGACATGGCCGCCGCCATCGAGGCGCTGCGCGCCGGGTGAGGCGCCGCGGAGGCTACCCGCGTCCGTGCACGAGCACCTTCACGTCCGAGCGGAACGTCACCTCGATCTTGCCCGCGTCGCGGATCGCCGAGACGAACCCCCGGCCGAACGTCGGGTGGTCGACGACGTCGTTCACCGTGTAGGTGCGCTTCGGCGAGTAGATCTGCGCGCCGGAGAGATCCTTGCCGGCGAGGAGGTCCTCGAACGCGATGACCGGCGCCTTCTCGCGCGCCGGGCGTGCTGCGCGCGCGCCGGTGGGGCGAAGCGCCGCGCCGCCGGGGGGGTCGCGGTAGCGGTGGACGCCGTGGCAGGTGTTGCACTCCACCTTCACCGGGCGCCCGGAGACCACCGCATGCACGGTGTGCGCGAGGGTGAGCTGGCACTTCGTGCAGAACGCATCGACCTCGCCGCCGACCTTGACCATGGGGCGCGCGAGTATAGCGATGGGCGGGCGCGCCGCAACCGCCTCCGGGAAAGCGGCGCGCCGAGCGCTGGCGTGCGATAGTGCGCGCCGATGGGTCGTCTCAAGGCCGCGCTCGAGGACTTCGGGCGGATGATCCTCTTTGCGGTCGAGATGGTCGCGTGGACCGTCCGCCCGCCGTTCCGTCTCGAGCTCGTCCTCGCGCAGATGGCCTTCATCGGGGTGGGCTCGGCGTTCATCGTCGGCGTCACCGGCACGTTCGCCGGGATGGTGTTCGCGCTCCAGATGAACTTCGCGTTGAAGCAGTTCGCGGCCGAGGCCTTCAGCGGCGGCGCGGTCGCCTTCTCGCTCGCCCGCGAGCTCTCCCCGGTCTTCACCGCGCTCATGGTGACCGCCCGGGCGGGGAGCGCCATCGCCACCGAGCTCGGCACCATGCGGGTCACCGAGCAGATCGACGCGATGGAGTCGATGGCGGTGAACCCCATCCATTACCTCGTGGTGCCGCGGGTGATCGCCTCGCTCGTCATGTTCCCGGTGCTCACCATGCTCTTCAACGCGCTCGGCTACGCTGGCGGGTTCGTGATGGGCGTGTTCGTGGCCCGCATCCCGATCGGCCCGTACCTGGCGCACACCCAGGAGTTCATGGACGTGGCCGACATCCTCCACGGCCTCCTCAAGGCGATCGTGTTCGGGTTCATCGTCGCGGTCATCACCACCTGGCGTGGCTACGCCGCGACCGGGGGCGCGAGGGGGGTGGGCGAGGGGACGACCCGCGGCGTCGTGGCGAGCTCGATCTTCGTCCTGCTCGCCGACTATGCGATCACGTTCGTCTCGGTGGGGACCTGAGGCGTGATCGAGATCCGAGACCTCTGGAAGTCCTTCGGGGACAACCACGTGCTGAAGGGGATCGACCTCACCATCCCCAAGGGCGAGACGTTCGTCGTGCTCGGCGGCTCCGGCTCCGGCAAGACCGTCCTCATGAAGCACGTGATCGGCCTGCTCAAGCCCGATCGCGGCCTGGTGCGCGTGAACGAGCTCGAGATCTCCGCCCTGCACGGAAAGGCGCTCACGGAGGCGCGCCAGATGTTCGGGATGGTGTTCCAGGGCGCCGCGCTCTTCGACTCCATGACGGTGTTCGAGAACGTGGCGTTCCCGCTCAAGGAGAAGCGTCGCAGGCAACGGATCTCCGCGGAGGGGATCCGCCAGCGCGTCATCGAGAAGCTGCGCGTCGTCGATCTCGGCGAGGAGGTGCTCGATCGGTGGCCGTCCGAGCTCTCCGGCGGCATGCGCAAGCGCGTCGCGCTGGCGCGGGCGCTCGTCTCGGACCCGCAGGTGGTGCTGTACGACGAGCCGACCACCGGCCTCGATCCGATCACCACCGACTACGTGGACGGGATGATCCTGAACGCCAAGCAGGCGCTCGGGATAACGAGCATGGTCATCTCCCACGACATCGCGAGCGCCTTCAAGGTGGCCGATCGCCTTGGGGTGCTCTACGATGGGCACCTCGTCGCAGAGGGGACCCCCGCCGAGGTGCGCCAGAGCAAGGACCCCTTCGTGCAGAAGTTCCTCTCGCTCTGGTTCGAGAAGCAGTGATTTCCGGGGAGCCATTCGCGTGAAGCCGGTAGTCAACAGGGCGCTCGCCGTGGGCCTCCTCGCCGCCGTCACCGGTGTCGCGTTCCTCGTCGCGCTCACGTTCTTCCGCAAGGGCGGCTTCTCCGACCGGGACAGCTACATCGTCTACACGTACTTCAGGGACGCGACGGGGCTCACGTGGAAGAGCCGCGTACAGATCGCCGGCATCCAGATCGGGGAGGTGGACGAGATCCGGCTCGAGGGCGCCCGGGCACGCCTCGAAATCCGGGTGAAGAAGGACGTCGAGCTGCACGCCGACGCCTGCTTCACGAAGGTCTACCCCTCGGCGCTCCTCCCCGACGCCGTCCTCGAGGCGACGCCCGGCACCGAGGCGACGCCGAAGCTCCTGGACCTGCCGGAGGAGAAGCGCGAGATCGTCTGCGCGCGGTCCGCCGCGACGACGCAGGAGCTCATGGACGCGATGGCGAGGATCGCCATCGACGTCCAGGCGGTGACGGGTGACCTCGCGAAGACGGTGAGCGGCAACCAGGGGAGCCTGCGCGAGATCGTCGAGAACCTCGCGCGGATCACGCGCCAGGTGGACGACGTCGTCTCCGAGCACAGCGGGACGCTCTCCCAGATCCTCGAGAACACGCGCGACCTCACGGGCGACCTCTCCGAGATCACGGGCCGTGACAAGGACCGGGTCCATACCATCGCGCGAAACATCGAGGAGCTCACGGGGCAGCTCCGCGTCGTCGTCGCGAGCGTGCAGCAGATCCTCGATCCGCAGGGCGCCGGAGGCGGTGCGGGTCCCCCGGGACCCCCGGGAGCAGCGGCTACGCCCGGAGGTGCCGGGACGCCGGGTGAAGCGGGGACGCCGGGAGCCGCCGGGGCACCGGGCGAAGCCGGCGCGACGGCGCTCACTCCCGAGCAGCGCGAGCGGGCGCAGGCCGGCGTCCGTCAGGCCGTCGATCGGCTGAACGGGAGCCTCGCGAAGCTCGACACGATGCTCGACAAGGTGAACGAGGGGAAGAGCCCCGCGGGCAAGCTCCTCGTCGACGAGCGGCTCGGCCGCAAGATGGGGAACGCCGTCGAGGGGCTCTCCGATTACGTCGACCGGCTCGTGAAGCTCCAGATCCAGCTGGCGCTCCGCTCGGAGTGGCTGCTCAACCAGACCGTCTCCGAGGGCCGCCCGGGGGCGAAGCTCTACTTCAGCGCCCGGCTCATGCCACGGCCGGACAAGTACTACCTCGTCGAGCTGGTCTCGGATCCTCGCGGGGTGAACACGGTCACGACCGAGACCATCACGACGCGGCCACCCGGCTCGAACGTCGAGAGCACGACGCTCGTCACGCGCACGCTGAACGAGGAGAAGCTCACCTTCTCCTTGGAGCTCGCGAAGCGCTACGGCCCGGTCACGTTCCGCGCCGGCATCATCGAGGGGTCCGGCGGCGTGGGGTCGGACCTGCACCTCATGAACGACGCGCTCCAGTTCTCGGTGAACATGTACCAGTTCAATCGCCCGGGCCGCTCCGTCTACCCGCGCGCGAAGATCTGGGCGAACTACCACTTCTTCCAGCACCTGTACGTGACGACCGGCGTCGACGACTTCCTGAACCAGTGGGAGACCGGGAACTACCCCGGCGGCCGGAGCTTCAACATCGGCACGGACGTCTTCTTCGGCGGCGGTGTGTACTTCACGGACGACGACCTGAAGTCGCTGCTCGGTGCGGGGCTCGGCAGCGCGGCGAGCGCCGTGCCCTGATCACCTTGCCGGCACGTCTCGCGCGAGCCACCCCTCACCGCCGCGGCCATCGCGCAGGATCGCCCAGATCGTGAACGGCCCGGCGGGCGGCTCGAACTCCACCTCGTCTCCCGTCGCGTTCCCCACGCCGCTGAACTCGGGGAACTTCCCGGCGGTCACGTACCACTGCCAGTCGAGCGACTCGAAGAACGGGGTGCGCGTCCCGTCGGGCGCGCACTGGTTGTAGGGCGGGTCCGCGGCGCCCGGGTCCGGGCGCGCGCACAGGAAGCCGCGTCGCTCCGGAAAGGCCGCCGCGCAGTAGCCGTCCGCGCCGCAGCCGGTCCCGTCGCAGGCGGAGTCGTCGAAGCAGGGGACGAGGACCGGGAGCCCCTCGCGGCAGGGCAGCCCCTCCTCCTCGACCCGGCGGACCGCGAGCGGCACGGGGTTCGAGTTCGTGACGTAAGCGCCGGCGAGATCGGTGCCGGCGGTCTCGCGCCGCGGCGTGAGCCGGACGCGCTTCACCGCCAGCTCGCGCTCGCCTCCGGCGTCGGCGATGACGAGCACCGGCAGCTCGAGGTAGAGGCTGCAGGCGTAGGCGGGCTCGGCCTCCGCGCGCGCGATGATCCGGTCGAAAGCGCCCGCCACCTCCGGCACGCTCACGTCGATCTCCGCCCCCTCGCCGAGCGCGATGACGCGAGGGTCCTCGAGGAGCCGGTCGAGATCGCGCAGCGCGTCGGAGTCGAGGCAGGGCGGGAGCGCCTCCGTCCCGTCGGGGATGCAGGTCGCCCAGCGCACGCGCAGCGGGGCGCGCCCGCGGGGGTTCGCGACGAGCGCGGTGAGGCGGACGGTCTCGCCGAGGTCGGCGTCCGCGGCGAGGCTCCCCGCCACCTGCGCGCGGACGGCGAGGATGCGGAGATCATCGACGAGATACTGGGGCGCGAAGCCGGTGTCGCAGCCAGCGACGGCGATGGCGATGGCGAGGGTGAGGCCGAGCGTGGCGAGGTGGCGCATCGAGTCACCACTCCGCGCGCAGCCCGAACGCGGGGAGGACGGGGATGGAGGGAATCGCGAAGATCTGAGCGCAATCGTAGCTCGGGAATCGGAACTCCGCGTTCTCACGGTTCGTGACGTTCTGGACGTCGAGGTACACGGACATCATCCAGGAGCTGAACACGAAGCGCTTGTCGACGCGCGCGTCCGCCTGGAAGAAGCC
>DATIDF010000163.1:0-5911 GCA_035456445.1 Anaeromyxobacter sp. | reverse complement strand
GAGCTCCCGCGCTCGCGCGAGATCGCGGCCGGCCTGCGCGGCCTGGACCCGGGCCCGGTCGGCGCCCGCACGCGCCTCCTCGAGCGCGGCGCGGGCGGCGCCGAGTCGCGCGGTGAGCTCGGCCCGCGTGCGCGCATCGAGCGGAGCCGAGGCGCTCGGCGTCATCACCGCCACCACCGCGCCCGCCTGCACGCAGTCGCCCGGCGTCGCCGCCACGCGCTCCAGGTGTCCGGACACGGGCGCCGAAACCACGAAACGCTCCCGGACGCGGGTCTTGCCGATGCCGTCGACGGTCTCGCGGATCGGCCCGCGCGTCGCCGTGCCGACGTCCACCCGAACGCGATCGGGCCGGAGCGCGAGCGCCACCGCGGCGACTGCGGCCACGGCCAGGAAGGCGAGAGACGCGGTGCGCTTGCGCGAGGCGGCCATGGTCACCCCCGGGACTTCAGCACCTCGACCAGATCGAGGCGGCGGATCCACCGGCGCACGACGAGCGTGACGAGCGCCGAGGCGCCCGCGACGACGAGCGCGGCCGTGGCGAAGGTCTGGCGCGTGAACGCCATGGGCAGCCGGTAGAGGTCGGTGCTCATCGCGCCCGCCACGTACACGACGAAGGTGAGCGCGACGAGCCATCCCGCCGGCACGGCCGCCGCGACGTGCAGCGCGATCTCGCCGGCGACGACCCGCCACGCCTCGCCGCGGGTGAACCCGATGACGCGGAGGGTGGCGAGCTCCCGCTCGCGCTCCGAGTACGTCACGCGCGCCGAGCTGTAGACCACGCCGGCGGCGATCGCGAGCGCCAGCGCGGCGACCACGCCGAGGTAGATTCCGAGGAACTCGGCGATGGTGGCGCGGAACGCCGCGACCGTCGCCGCGCGGAGCGTGACCGACGCCACGTTCGGTCGAGCGCGCAGCTCGGCCTGCAGCGCGGGGAGCGCACGCGGGTCGACCGCGAGGTGCGCGCCGGACGCGAGCGTGCCCTCGGCCAGCGCCGCCGTGAGGTACGGCCGCGCGACCGTCGCCTGCACGCCGACGTAGTCCTCGACGGTCGCGGCCACCCGCACGCGCAGGACCGGTCGCCGCCCCTCGAGCACGTCCGCCTCGAGCGTGTCGCCCGGGCGCACCGCGAGGAGCTCGGCGAGCTTCTTCGACAGGACGACGCCCCCGGGCGGCACCGGCACCACCGCGCCGTCGGCGTCCACGAGCCGTGTCAGCTCTGTGTCGGCGTCGACGCCGAGGAGCGGGGTGCGGTAGCGCAGGTGGCCGCTGCGCAGCGTCGCCGGCACCGCCCGGAACGGCTCGACGCGGCGGACGCCCGGCAGCGCGCGCAACTCCGTCGCGGCCGCGTCGGTGAGCGTGTGCGTGAAGGTCACGGTCACGTCCTGCCGCTGGGCCTCGCCCATCACCCGGGTGAACATGAGGTCGATCGCATCGCCGGTGAACCACGCGACCACGAGGATCCCGATCGCGAACGAGAGGCCCAGCGCGGAGAGGAGCGCGCGCACCGGGCGGCGCGCCACGTCGCGCAGCACCATGCGCGCCGCCGGCGAGACGAGGCGCACCGGGCCGAGCCGCTCGATCGTGGCGCGCCGGTAGCTCGGCGGCGCGGCCGGGCGCATCGCCTCGGCGGGCGGGAGCCGCACCGCGCGCCGCACCGCCCCGAGCGCGCCCGCGAGCGCCCCGCCCACCGCGAGGGCCGCCCCGATCGCGACGACGGCGGCGTCGCCCTCGAAGACCAGCACCGGCAGCCGAAAGAAGTCCGCGTAGGTCCGCGCGAGCCCCTGCCCCATGGCGGCGCCGCCGATCGCTCCGAGGCAGGCGCCGGCGACCGCGACGAGGACCACGAGCTCGGCGTAGTGGAGGCCGATCTCCCCCGAGGAGTACCCGACCGCCTTCAGCATCCCGATCTGCTGCCGCTGGGTCGCGACGAGGCGCGACATGACGAGGGACACGAGGAACGCGGCCACGCCGAGGAAGATCGCGGGGAGCGCCGCGGCCATGGTCTTCAGCTCGGAGATCTCGTTATTCAGGAACCGGTGCGAGACCTGCTCGTCCCGGCCGTACGCGCCGAGCCCGCCGTACGGCGCGAGGACGCGATCCACCGCGGCGACGACGGCCTCCTCCCGCGCGCCCGGCGCGAGCGTGAGCGACACCTCGTCGAACGCGCCCTCGAGGTCGAGCGCGGCGGCGAGCGCCTCGCGCGGGAGCCAGAGAATCCCGTAGTGGCGATCGTCCGGGAAGACGTCGCCAGGCCGGATCGCGTAGACCACCTCCGGCGAGATCGCGATCCCCGCGATCCGCACCCACTGCCGCCGGCCGTTCACGACGAGGTCGAGGACGTCCCCCGGCGCGAGCCGGTTCGCGACGGCGAAGCCTTCCGAGACGAGGGCCTCGTCGGCCGCGCCGGGCGCGAGCGCCCGGCCTGCGCGGACGTAGGGCACGTTGAGGTGGGCTCCGCCGGGCGGGAGGGAGAGCACCCGCGCGGTGGCGGGCTCGTCCGAGCCGGGGACCGTCACCGTCCCTGCCCCGACCGTGCGCGTCTCGAGCGTCGCGACCCCCGGCAGCTCCGCGAGCAGCTGCCGCACCGGCTCCGGGACGCGCCGCGCCTCCGCGAACACCTGCGCGAAGCGGTGGGTCTCGTAGTAGCGGGCCTGGCTCCGCGCGAGCGCGCGCCAGGTCGCGACCGACCCGACGAACATCGCGACCGCGCACGCCACCAGGACCGCGATCGCGACCGCCTGCAGCGCGAGGCGGCGGAGGTCGCGCAGGAGCTTGCGCTCGAGGGCCCTCACCAGGACAGCTCCGCCGGCCGCTTCTTCGTGGAGTTCACCTGCTCGCGGACGATCCGCCCGTCGGAGAGCGCGATCACCCGATCGGCCATGTCCGCGATGCTCGCGTTGTGGGTGATGAGCACCGTCGTGGTGCCGACCTCCCGGTTCACGCGATCGAGCACCTCGAGGACGAGCCGCCCGGTCGCGGCGTCGAGCGCGCCCGTGGGCTCGTCGCAGAGCAGGACGTCCGGGCGCTTCACCACCGCGCGTGCGATCGCGACGCGCTGCTGCTCGCCGCCGGAGAGCTGCGCGGGAAAGTGATCGAGCCGATCGCCGAGCCCCACCCGCTCGAGCGCCTCCTCGGGCCGGAGCGGGTGCTCCGAGATCTCCGCCGCGAGCGCGACGTTCTCCCGCGCCGTCAAGCTGGGAACGAGGTTGTAGAACTGGAACACGAAGCCCACGTGGTCGCGCCGGTAGCGGGTGAGGAGCCGATCGTCGCGCGTCGCGAGGTCGTGGTCGCGCCAGGAGACCGTCCCCGCGCTCGGCGCGTCGAGTCCCCCGAGGATGTTGAGGAGCGTGGACTTGCCGCTCCCCGACGCGCCCAGCAGGACGACGAGCTCTCCCTCGTAGAGATCGAGGTCCACGCCGCGAAGCGCACGCACCTCCACCTCGCCCATCCGGTAGACCTTCTCGATCCCGCGGGCTCGGAAGACAGGTGGCCGAGCGTCGGTCATCGCCCCTCGTCACGCCGATGCTCCCGCCCGCGTCTACGGGCGTCAATGCGCGCGGGCGCGCGGACCCTGGACGGGAGCACGTGAGGCGGGCGAACGACCTCACCGATCGCGACCGCGACCCCGACCCGACCGCGAGCCGGTCGGCTCACGAGGCCGTCCGTCCCTTTCCGCTACTTCCTCTCGACCGGCGCGTAGAACGAAACCCCTCGGACGTTCGCATTGACTTTGAGTGGATGCTGAAGGGGCGGAAAGGCCCGCTGCTCGCAGTCCATCCGCTCGCAGAGGCGACAGGTGAGCCCCACCTGCACCACCGCCTTGCGACTCTCGAGGTCGACGCCATCGGCGTAGACGAGCTCCTTCGCGCGCGACGCCTCGCAACCGAGCGCGACCGCGAGCACCGAGCGCGGGGCGTGGTAGCCGCCGCCCTCGCGGTTCACGGTGCGCGCGACCCAGAAGTAGGTCGCCCCGTCCGGCATCTGCGAGAGCTGCGTGCGGAAGAGCCCGGGGGTCGTGAACGCCTCGAACACGTTCCAGCGCGGGCACGCGCCGGAGAAGCGCGCGAAGCGCAGGCCCGACGCACTGAAGCGCTTCGAGATGTTCCCCGCGATGTCCACGCGCACCATGTGCAGCGGCACGCCCTCGGCGCCCGGCCGGCGCAGCGTGGTGAGCCGGTGGGCGGTCTGCTCGAAGCTCGTTCGAAAGCGGTGGCCGAGCAGGTCGATGTCGTAGCGCTCCGAGCGCGCCGCCTCGAGGAACGGGCCGTACGGCATGAGCACCGCGGCGGCGAAGTAGTTCGCGAGGGCCACCCTCGCGAGCGCGCGCGAGGACGCGCTCGTGAGGTGCGGGTCCACCGCGATCCGGTCGAGCGCGCCGGCCATGGTGAGGAGCCCGATCTGGTAGGCGAGCTGGAAGTTCCGGCTGCCGCGGCGGAGCACCTCGGAGAGATTGAGGACCTTCGCCTCCTCGTCGTAGCGACGCACCGCGCCCTGCATCTCGGCGGTGCGCACGATCCGGACCTGCACGCCCAGCTCCCCGAGGTACTTCACGAGCCCCGCGTAGAGGTCGTCGCGGTCGATCTGCGCCTCGCGCCAGAACGCCTCCGCGCCGTCCTCGAGCTCGGCGAAGTGGTTCATGTGCCGCTGGAGCAGGTCGGAGACCTCCTCGGTGGGCAGGTGGGAGGAGTCGACGCCGGAGAGATCTCCGTCGGAGAGCGTCGCGGCGAGCGTATCCGCCGCCTCGCGGGCGGCCCGGTACGCCTGGTACAGGGTGAGGATCGCCCGGCCCGCGGTAGGGGTCGCGGCGCAGAGGTCCTGCACCTCCGCGTTCGTCACGTCATGGGCGTCGAAGATCGGGTCGCCGAACACCTCCATGAGGTCGGCGACGTTCCGCGCGTGGTTCTCCGCCGAGAGCGCCTTCAGATCGAGGTCGAGGATCTCGGCGAGCTTGATGAGGAGCGGCGCGGAGAGACTGCGCCGGTTGTGCTCGATGAGGTTCAGGTAGCTCGCCGAGATGCCGAGGCGGTCCGCGAGCTGCGCCTGGGTCATGCCCCTCTGGCGGCGAAGCGAGCGCACCTTGGCGCCGAGGTGAGCAGCGTCCCGCATGGTGCGTCTCCTGCTGGGGGGGGGAGGCGCCCCCGAGCGAACATGTTGACGCGGTGGGACATTTTCAAGCTTCACGGCCTTACAGCCGGACCTTTACAAGCCTTTGGCAGCTAAACCGTCGGGATTCCCGGGAGGTATTGAGATTGATCCAAATCACGACAACCTTTCCTCCGGAGGACACGCCGAATGCCCGAGCCCGAGACCCCCCACCTCGCCCTTCCGCCCGGGATGGAGATCCGGGGTGCCCTGCCGCCGCGCGCCGCGGAGGTGCTCACCCCCGAGGCGCTCGCGTTCGTCGCCGACCTCGTCCGCCGCTTCCGCCCGCGCGTGGAGCAGCTCCTCGAGCGCCGCCGCGAGATGCAGCGCCGTTACGACGCCGGGGAGCGGCCCAACTTCCTCTCCTCGACCGAGGACATCCGCGCCGGGGACTGGACCGTCGCGCCGCTCCCGCACGACCTCCAGGATCGCCGCGTCGAGATCACCGGCCCGGTGGACCGCAAGATGATCATCAACGCGCTGAACTCCGGCGCGAAGTGCTTCATGGCGGACTTCGAGGACAGCCAGTCGCCGACCTGGGACGGCCTGATCCAGGGCCAGGTCAACCTGCGCGACGCCGTGCGCCGGACCATCGCCTTCACCTCGCCGGAAGGCAAGCACTACAAGCTCAACGACCAGGTCGCGACGCTGCTGGTGCGGCCGCGCGGCTGGCACCTGCCCGAAAAGCACGTGCTGATCGACGGCGCGCCGGCGCCGGGCGGCATCCTCGACTTCGCGCTGTTCTTCTTCCATAACGCGAAGGAGCAGG
>DATIDF010000162.1:0-2081 GCA_035456445.1 Anaeromyxobacter sp. | reverse complement strand
GTTTTGGCCATGGCGGCCCTCCTTCACCCCGGACAGGAGGCCGCCATGGCCAACCCCAGCTCGAGGCCGCCACCCATCCACAAGCGCCCAAATGCTTCAGCCGACGTGACGGGCGAAGCCCGGCGCGGCGGTTGATGCCCGGGACCCCCGCACTTCGAGATCACATCGAGGTCGAGGTCGAGGTCGAGGTCGGGGTCGGGGTCGGGGTCGCGGTCGGGTTGACGACTCCGATGGCGACCGTGGCGATGCCGCAGCGCGCTCACCCCTCGATCGCGACGTCCACCAGCACCGGCGAGAGGACGCGGACGAGGTCGGCGGGCGCGATCCCGACGAGGAAGCCGCGCGAGCCTCCGTTCACGTAGATCTTCGGCAGATCCAGGATCGTCCGCTCCACGTGGACCGGCATCGCCTTGCGGGTGCCGAACGGGCTCGTGCCGCCGACGAGATAGCCGCTGTGCCGCTGGGCGACCTCGGGCCTGCAGATCTGGACCGTCTTCTTCCCGATCTGCCGCGCGAGCGCCTTGGTCGAGACCTCGCGATCGCCGTGCATGAGGACGACGAGCGGCGCACCGGCGTCGTCCTCCATGACGAGGGTCTTCACGACGGCGTGCTCCTCGACGCCGAGCTCGCGCGACGAGGCCGCGGTCCCGCCATGCTCCTCGTAGCGATAGACGTGCTCCGTGTACGGGACCTTCAGCTGCCGCAGCAGCCGCGTGGCGGGCGTCGACGGGGTCTTGCTCATTCGAGGAGCTCCTCCGCGGTGAACACGCCGCGCGCGCGCAGCGCGTCGACGAGCGCGCGGCTCGCCGCAGCGTGGTTCGCCTGCCACTCGGCGTGCGCGCCCGGGCCCACCCGGTTCGCGACCGCGAGCGCCGCCGCGACGGGGACGTTCGCGGCGGCACAGGCGGCGAAGACGCCGGTGAGCTCCAGGTGCTCGGCGACCGCGACCTCCGCGAGCGAGCGCGCGCCCTCCCCGGTGAGGGTGATGGCGGGCGGGACGGCGACGGCGTGGGCCGGGAGCGGCAGGGTCCAGGTGGCGGGCCAGCGAGTGCGCTCGGGTGCCGGTCGATAGGCACGGCCCGCGCGCTCGTCGAGCGAGGTCGCGATCGCCTCGGACGCGGCGACGAGATCGCCCGGCGCGAGCCGCGCGTCGTAGGCGCCGCAGGTGCCGACGAAGAGGACCCGCTCGGGCGCGTGCAGGGCCAGGAGCCGGGCCGTCTCGACCGCGGCGGTGATCGCACCGACGCCGGTGCAGGCAACCGCCCACCCCGAGGGCGGCGAGGCGTCGAGCCCGGCGAGCTCCGGCGGGAACGCCGCGACGAGCAGGCGAACGGGAGGAGCGGACATGCCGCGCATGGTACGCCAAGGGCCGCGTCCACGGGGCTCGCGCACGTGCTCGCTGGACGCTCGCCTCGGCCCCCGGCGGCGGCGCTCGACGGGCGCGCCCGTCCGTGCTCTCCTCCCCCGCCCGATGCGCCCGTCCTGCCGCCGCTGCCTGCGCCCGACCGACTTCTGCGCCTGCGCCGAGCTGCCGGTGATCCGCTCGCGAACGCGCGTCGTCCTCCTGCAGCATCCGCGCGAGTCCCGGCTCGCCATCTGCAGCGCCTGGCTCACGCGGATCGCCCTCGAGAACAGCGAGCTGCACCGCGGAGTCGCGTTCGAGGACCACGCCGCGGTCCGCGCTGCAGCGGCGTCCCCGGGGGCGGCCCTCCTCTTCCCGGGCGACGGTGCCGTGCGCGCCGACGCCATCGCGGACGCTCCGCCTCCCATCCTCTTCGTCGTGGACGGGACCTGGCCCCAGGCCGAGAAGATGCTCCGGGCGACACCCACGCTCGCGGCGCTGCCGCGGATCCGGGTGGTCCCGGAGCGGGAGAGCGGCTACGGCGACCTGCGGCGCGAGCCGGGGCGGGAGCACCTCTCCACCGCCGAGGCGGTCGCGCTCGCGCTCGGCGCGCTGGAGCGGGATCCCGCTCGCTTCGCTCCGCTCGTGCGCGCGTTCCGGGCGAGCGTCGAGAAGCAGCTCGCGTGCGCGCGGGGCGAGCGGCGGAGCCCGCGGCATCGTCCCGGGAGCCGCTTCGCGG
>DATIDF010000161.1:0-12617 GCA_035456445.1 Anaeromyxobacter sp. | reverse complement strand
GCCAAGGTGATCGCGACGGGTCGGCGCGAGGACCGCCTGCAGGCGCTCGCGGCGAAGGGGGGCGACCGGGTCCTCGCCGTCCCGCTCGACGTGCGCGATCGCGCCGGGGTGGAGGCGGCGATCGGCGGCCTCCCTGGACCGTTCGCCGCGATCGACGTGCTCGTCAACAACGCGGGGCTGGCTCTCGGGCTCGAGCCGGCGCAACGCGCCTCGCTCGACGAGTGGGAAACCATGATCGCCACGAACTGCACCGGCCTCGTCACGGTGACCCGCGCCGTGCTCCCAGGGATGGTCGACCGGAACCGCGGCCACGTCGTGAACCTCGGCTCGGTCGCCGGGACCTACCCGTACCCCGGCGGCAACGTCTACGGCGCGACGAAGGCGTTCGTGAGGCAGTTCTCGCTCAACCTGCGCTCGGACCTGCTCGGAACCGCGATCCGCGTCACGTCGATCGAGCCCGGGATGGCACAGACGGAGTTCTCGCTCGTCCGCTTCGGCGGCGACCCCCAGCGCGCCAGCAAGGTCTACGAGGGCGTGACGCCTCTCTCGGGCGAGGACGTCGCCGACGCGATCCTCTGGGCGGTCACCCGGCCGGCGCACGTGAACGTGAACGCGATGGAGCTCATGCCGGTCCAGCAGGCGTTCGGGCCGTTCTCCGTCGCACGCAAGTAGGCGCGAGAAGAAAGAAGACGGCGCCGCGCGGATCGAAGCCGGCGGCGCCGTCCGTCCCCCCGCGATGGCGCTGCTCTACTCGGACGCCTCGGCCCCCTGGGGCGCCGGATAGCCGATCTCGTCGGCGAGCGGCTGGAGGTCACGGCGGAGCTTCTCGAGCGCCCGGATCTCGAGCTGGCGCGCGCGCTCGCGCGAGAAGCCGAAGTGCTGGCCGAGATCGCGCAGCGTCTCCTTGCCGTCTCCCATGATCCGCGCCTCGACGATGTGGCGCTCGCGGGGATCGAGGTGGCTCATCGCCTCGTCCACGCGGCGGTTCACGATCGCCTCCTCCTCGGCGCGGCCGAGCTCCTCGTCCTGCGGATCGGCGTCGGAGGGGGTGAACTCGAGGTGAGTGCTCGTGCCGTCGGCGACGGGGGCGTCGAGCGAGAGGTCGCGGCCCTCCATGCGCTGCTGCATCTCGATCACGTCGCTCGCCCGGACGCGGAGCTT
Organism: Anaeromyxobacter sp.; assembly: GCA_035456445.1. Classification (GTDB taxonomy): domain Bacteria; phylum Myxococcota; class Myxococcia; order Myxococcales; family Anaeromyxobacteraceae; genus Anaeromyxobacter. Next base: position 11,456 of record DATIDF010000161.1, on the reverse strand, counting down.
CTTTGCGACCAGCTGCACGTCGATGCCCTCGGACGCCAGGCTCGCGCCCGGCGTCAGGCGCTCGATCTCGTGTCGAGTGCGGGCGAGCGAGAAGAAGAGCTTCCGCTGCGCCTGCGTGGTCCCGATCTTCACGAGCGACCAGGACTTGAGGATGTGGTTCTGGATGTACGCGCGGATCCACCAGACCGCGTACGAGATGAGGCGGATCTCCTTGTCGGGGTCGAACTTCTGTACGGCCTTCATCAGGCCGATGTTCCCCTCCTGGATGAGGTCCGCCATCCGCAGCCCGTAGGAGCGGTACTCGAAAGCCACCTTCACGACGAAGCGAAGGTTCGCCTCGACGAGCTTGTGGGCGGCGCGGGTCTTCCCCTCGTTCCGGTACTCGCGCGCGAGGCGGCGCTCCTCCTCCACCGTGAGGAGGGAGACCTTGTTGATCTCGCGGAGGTACTGGTCGAGGGTGCTGCTCGCGCCGGTCGTTCGATTCATCGTTCCTGCCTCCTAGCCGTCGTGATGAGTTGCCCGCTGTTGAGCAATGGGCGTGCCCGTCCCCGGTGTCCCCTGAATTAGGCGCAAAACCGGGCGTGCCGCGTCGGTGAGCCGGACACAGTCTGTAAGAACGAGGGCAGGCGACCGATCCGAGATCGGTAACCACGACAGGAGCGGCCAGCCGCGGGCGTGAGCCATCGCCGGCGGGGGTGGCGCTCGCTCGCACGCCACCGCGTTGCCGAAAAATTCGGCTCGAGCGCTCGTTCCGCCCCGAACCGCCTTCCAGGCCGCCTGGCGGGAAAGCGCTTCCGCCCGTTCGAGCACTCGCCCGATGGCCGCCCCGCCCGCCTGAGCGCAACTTAGGAGCGCCCGGGACGGAGCGGGCGACCATGACCGCGGACACCTGGCCCGGACGAGCCCACCCTCTCGGCGCGACGTGCGACGACGCGGGGACGAACTTCGCGGTGTACGCGCACGAGGCGGAGGCGATCGACCTCTGCCTGTTCGATCGCGACGACCCGCTCCGCGAGGTGCGCCGCATCCGGCTCACGGAGCGGACCGGCCACGTGTGGCACGTGTACCTCCCCGGCGTCGGCGCGGGGACGCTCTACGGCTGGCGTGCGCACGGGCCCTACGAGCCGGAGGCGGGGCTGCGCTTCAACGGCGCGAAGCTGCTCGTGGACCCGTACGCGCGCGCGATCTCGGGCGAGGTCGACCTCGACGGCCCGATCTTCTCCTACCGTCCCGACGCGCCCGAGCAGGACCTCGCGCTCGACGACCGCGACAGCGCCGCGGCGATCCCGAGGTCGGTCGTGGTCGCCGACCACTTCGACTGGGGGGACGACCGGCCTCCCCGCACCGCGCTGCACCGGACCATCGTCTACGAGGTGCACGTGAAGGGCTTCACGGCCCGTCACCCGGAGGTACCGCCCGAGCTGCGCGGCACGTACGCGGGCTTCGCCTCGCCGCCCGCGATCGCGCACCTCGAGCGGCTCGGCGTGACCGCCGTCGAGCTCCTGCCGGTCCACGAGTTCGTCGACGACGCGTTCCTTCGCGCGAAGGGCCTCACGAACTACTGGGGCTACTCGACGCTCGGCTTCTTCGCCCCGGAGCAGAAGTACGCCCGCGGGAGCCGCGGCGAGCAGGTGACCGAGTTCCGCGAGATGGTGAAGGCGCTGCACGCGGCGGGGATCGAGGTGATCCTCGACGTCGTCTACAACCACACCTGCGAGGGCAACCACCTCGGCCCGACGCTCTCGCTGAAGGGGCTCGACAACCGCAGCTACTACCGACTCGTGGAGGAGTCGCCCCGCCGCTACTGGGACGCGACCGGCTGCGGGAACTCGCTCGACACGACGAACCCGCAGACGCTGAAGCTCGTCATGGACTCCCTGCGCTACTGGGTCGAGGAGATGCACGTCGACGGCTTCCGCTTCGATCTCGCGGTCACGCTCGCGCGCGACCCCGAGCTGTTCCACGAGGCGTCGCGCTTCCTCGTCGCGGTCCACCAGGATCCGGTGCTCGAGAAGGCGAAGCTCATCTCCGAGCCGTGGGACCTCGGCCCCGACGGCTACAAGGTGGGCGCGTTCCCGGTGCGGTGGTCCGAGTGGAACGGCAAGTACCGCGACGTGCTGCGCCGCTTCTGGAAGGGGGACGAGAACCTAGCCGGCGAGATGGGCTACCGGCTGACCGGCTCCGCGGATCTGTACGAGCCCGCCGGCCGCAAGATCTACGCGAGCGTGAACTTCGTCACCGCGCACGACGGGTTCACGCTGCGCGATCTCGTGAGCTACGAGCACAAGCACAACGAGGCGAACCTCGAGGAGAACCGCGACGGCGCCGACGACAACCACTCCTGGAACTGTGGCGCCGAGGGGGAGACGGACGACCCCGAGATCCTCGCGCTCCGCGACCGGCAGATGCGGAACCTCGTGGCGACGCTGCTCGTCTCGCAGGGCATCCCGATGATCACCGCCGGCGACGAGCTGGGCAAGACGCAGGCGGGGAACAACAACGCTTACTGCCACGACGACGAGCTCTCCTGGCTCGACTGGAGCCTCGACGAGCGCCGCCGCACGTTCCTCGCCTTCGTGCGACGCCTGATCCGGCTGCGCCTCGAGCAGCCGGTGCTCCAGCGGCGCCGCTTCTTCCGCGGCGGGCGCCTCTGGGACTCGTCGCTCAAGGACCTCGCCTGGTTCCGCCCCGACGGCACCGAGATGACCGAGGAGGACTGGCAGAAGCCGTTCGCGAAGTCGGTCGCGTTCCTGCTCGGCGGCGACCAGATCGCGACGCCGGACGACCGGGGGGAGCGGATCGTCGGAGACTCGCTGCTCGTGCTCATGAACGCGTCGCACGAGCGGGTCACCTACGTCCTCCCGGACGTCGACTGGGGTCAGGAGTGGGAGGTGCTCGTGGACACCGCCGGAGAGCTGGAGGAGAAGCGCGAGCACGTCGCCGCGCGCGGCTCGGTCCCGCTGGAGGAGCGGTCGCTCGTGATCCTGTCGCGGCCCGCCGACCGCTGACGATCGGAGCCCGCCGCGCCCGCCGGCCGCCGCGATCGCGCGGCGGGCCGCGCGACCCCTTATAATCCCGGCCCCATGGACGCGACGAAGCCGACCGTGCTCGTGGTGGACGACGAGCGAAACATCCGCCGCACGCTGCGCATGGTCCTCGAGGCGGAGGACTACGCCGTCACCGAGGCGGAGAGCGCGGAGGACGCGCTGAAGATCCTCGAGGGCGAGCCCGTCGACCTCGGCATCTTCGACATCCGCCTCCCCGGCATGGACGGCCTCGCCCTGCTCTCCCGCGCGCGGGAGCTGTGGCGCGATCTGCCGGTCATCGTCATCAGCGGCCACGCCGACACGAGCGACGTCGTCGACGCCGTGAAGCGCGGCGCGACCGACTTCTTCTCGAAGCCGGTCGATCGCGACCGGGTGCTCGTCTCGGTGAAGAACGCGCTCGCCCGCCGCTCGCTCGAGGAGAAGGTCCAGGTCCTCGCCGCGCGCGAGCGGCGCTTCCAGGACGAGATGCTGGGCGAGAGCCCGGCGATGCGGCGGCTGCGCGAGGACATAGCCAAGGTCGCGCCGACGAGCGGGCGCGTGCTCGTGCTCGGCGAGTCCGGCACCGGGAAGGAGCTCGTCGCGGCCGAGATCCACCGGCAATCGAAGCGGGCCCAGGGGCCGTTCGTGAAGGTGAACTGCGCCGCCATCCCCTCCGAGCTCATCGAGAGCGAGCTGTTCGGGCACGAGAAGGGCAGCTTCTCCGGGGCGGCCTCGCGCCGCCGCGGCCAGTTCGAGATCGCCCACGGCGGGACGCTGTTCCTCGACGAGATCGGCGACATGAGCCTCTCGGCGCAGGCGAAGGTGCTCCGCGCGCTCCAGACCGGCGAGATCGTGCGGGTGGGGAGCGAGCGCGCCCTCAACGTGGACGTCCGCGTCATCGCCGCGACGAACAAGGACCTCGAGGCGGAGGTGCGCGAGGGCACGTTCCGCGAGGACCTCTTCTTCCGCCTGAACGTCGTGCCGCTCGTCGCCCCGCCGCTCCGCGACCGGCTCGAGGACGTGCCGCTCCTCGCCGAGCGCTTCTTCCAGCTCGCCGCGCGCGAGAACGGGACGCGCCCGAAGGCGGTGGACCCCGCGGTGTACGACCGGCTGCGCGCCTACCGCTGGCCGGGCAACGTGCGCGAGCTCAGGAACGTCTGCGAGCGGATGGTGATCATGAGCGGAGATCGGATCACCGCCGCCGACGTGCCGGAGAGCGTCGGCCCGCGCAGCGCCGCCGCCGCGCCCGCAGCGGGCGGTACCGACCTGTCGCGCTACGGCGAGGTCCCGCTCCGCGAGCTCCGCGACCTGGTCGAGCGCGACTACATCCAGAAGAAGCTCGAGGAGCACGACTGGAACATCACGCAGGCCGCGCAGGCGCTCGGCGTCGAGCGCACGAACCTGCACAAGAAGATCAAGCAGCACGGGCTCTCGCGCGGGGGACGTGGGGGAGCGCCCGCCGAGACGGACGGCGACGAGGAGTAGCGCCAATGTGGGTCCCTTGCGCGGTGGGCTTCAGGCTCGAGGCCTCGGGAGAAGCCCACACCGTCGCGATGCACTCGCTGAGGCCTGAGGTCCGAGGCCCGAGGCCGTAGTTCTCGACTGACTGGCATTGGAGCTAGCGCGCCCATGCGCCCTGCCCACTCGATCCCCGGCCTCCCCCCCGAGGCGCCACGCGCGCCCGAGACCGAGGAACGCCTCGCGCGGCTCCGGCGCCGCGCGCCCGACCGCCTCGACGAGGTCGTCGCCCTGTGCCGGCTCGCCGCCGATCCCGACCTCGCGCTGGCCGGGGTCGAGCGCTACGTGGACGGCGCGGGCGAGCTCCCGGCCGACCGCGATCTGCTCGAGGCGCTCGTGCTGCTCGCCGGCTCCTCGCGGATGGTGCCGGCGCTGCTCGCGCGAGACCCGCGGCTCCTCCGCCGCGCCGCCCGCTCGCCCTTCCTCGCACGCCCGCGCGAGGAGGCCGACCTGCGCCGGGTCCTCGTCCGCGCGGTGCGCCGGCTCGATCCCGACGACACCCCCGGGTTCCTGCGCCTCCTGCGCGAGGTCCGCGCCCGGGAGATCGTCCGCATCGCGCTGCGCGATCTGCGCCGCGCTCGCGTGAAGGAGGTCACCGCGGAGCTCTCGGCGCTCGCGACCGCCTGCCTCGACGCCGCGATCCGCTTCCACGACCGGCGCCTGCGCGCGCGCCACGGCCCTCCGGAGGGGCTCGAGGAGCGCGAGCCCGGCGCGGGCTTCTGCGTGATCGCGATGGGCAAGCTCGGCGCGCGCGAGCTCAACTTCTCGTCGGACGTCGACCTCATCTACGTCTACGACAAGGACGGCCAGACCCGCGGCGAGAAGCCGGTCACGCACTTCGCGTACTTCGCCAAGCTCGCCGAGCTCGTCACCGAGGCGCTCGCGAAGCCGACCGAGGACGGGTTCGTCTTCCGGGTGGATCTGAACCTCCGGCCCGATGGGCAGAACGGCCCCATCGTGAACAGCGTCCGCGCGGCCGAGCTCTACTACCAGTCGTTCGGGCGCACCTGGGAGCGGAACGCGCTCGTGAAGGCGCGGCCCGCGGCCGGAGACCTCGCCGTGGGCGACGAGCTCCTCCGCCAGCTCGAGCCGTTCGTCTGGCGGCGCAGCCTCGACCTCGACGTGCTCGCGGAGATCCAGGCGATGAAGGCGCGCATCGACGCGCGCGCGGGCGCGGAGGGCAAGGACGATCTCAAGCTCGGCAAGGGCGGCATCCGCGAGGCGGAGTTCTTCGTCTCCGCGCTGCAGCTCCTGCACGGCGGCCGCGCAGAGGGGAAGGCGCTGCGCGAGCGCGCGGTGCTCCCCGCCCTCGAGCGGCTCCTGTTCGCCGGCGTCGTCCCCGCGAAGGACGGCGACGCGCTCGCCGACGCGTACCTCTTCCTGCGCCGCGCGGAGCACCGCGTCCAGATGGTGGACGGCGCGCAGACGCACCGGCTCCCGCCCGCGGGCGAGCGGCTCGGGCTCGCGCGCGGCATGGGCTACGCGACGGAGGAGGCGTTCGAGGCCGTGCTCGCGGCGCACCGCGAGCGGGTGACGGGGCTCTTCGCCGGGCTCCTCGGGGCGGCGGCCGAGGAGGCGCCGCTCGACCCCGAGCTCGCGCTCCTCGCCGATCACGAGGTCGAGGCCGCGCGGCGCGCCGACATCGCCGTCCGCCGTGGGGTCGTCGACCCCGACCGCGTCCTCGCCGCGCTCGACTCGATGGCCCGGCGGCGCACGCCCTTCTCGCCGCTCGGGAGTCCCGCCGCGGCGGTGGCGCTCCTCGCCGACGCGCTCGGTACGCCCGATCCCGACCAGGCCCTCTCGCACCTCGCCGACTTCGCCGCCGCGCTCGCGAACCCGGAGCCGTACTTCCGCATGCTCGCCGAGCACCGGCGCGTCGCCCGGCTCCTCCTCGCGCTGTTCGGCACCTCCGACTTCCTCTCGAAGCGCTTCCTGCGTCACCCGGAGCTCATCGACATGCTGCTCCGGGAGGACCAGGTCCTGCTCGAGAAGGACGCCGTGCGGTTCCGCGCCGATCTCGACGAGCGGCTCGCGGCCATCCCGGCGGGCCTCGAGCAGGACGATCTCCTCGAGCGGCAGCTCGGCGAGCTCCGGCGCTTCAAGAACGAGGAGATCCTGCGCATCGCGATCCACGACATCGCGGGCACCATCGACCTCCCCTCCATCGCCCGCCAGCTCTCCGACCTCGCGGAGGTGTGCCTCGAGCAATGCCTCGAGCTCGCCGAGGGCGAGGCGCGCGCGAAGGGCGCGCTGCCACCCGCGCGGCTCTGCGTCGTGGCGATGGGCAAGCTCGGCGGCCGCGAGCTCGGCTACCACTCCGATCTCGACCTCGTGTTCCTCTACCGCGGCGGCGGCGGTGAGCACCACACCGCGTACGCGCGGCTCGCGCAGCGCTTCATGTCGTTCCTGCAGATGCCCCTGCGCGAGGGGCGGCTCTACGCCATCGACACGCGGCTCCGCCCCTCGGGGAACCAGGGCGCCCTCGTCATCGGCACCGAGGGGTTCACGCGCTACCACATGGGCGACGCGCTCCCGGGCAGCGCGACCGGCGCGGTGCGGAGCCAGCTCTGGGAGCGGCAGGCGCTCCTGCGCGCGCGGCACGTCGCCGGCGACGCGGAGACGTTCCGCGAGATCGAGGCGCAGGTGATCGTGCCGGCGGTGTACGGGCGCCGCGAGGAGCGCGGAGAGCTCGCGGCCGAGATCCGCCGCATGCGCGAGCGGATGGAGGGCGAGCTCGCGAAGGAGGCGACCCGGGGCAAGAACCCCAAGACCGGCCACGGCGGGCTCGTGGACGTCGAGTTCGCCGCCCAGTTCCTCCAGCTCACCCACGGGCACGACCGCCCCGAGATCCGCACCGGATCGACGCCGGTCGCCCTCGAGCGGCTCCGGGCCGCCGGGCTCCTGCGCGAGGCGGATCACGAGGCGCTCGCGCGCGGCTACGAGTTCCTCCGCCGCGTCGAGCTCCGGCTCCGCATCGTCCACGACTTCGCGATCGACCACCTGCCCGAGCGCGGCCCCGCGCTCCAGCAGCTCGCGCGCCGCCTCGGATACTACGGGCCGTTCCCCGGCGATCGCTTCCTCGCCGACTACGCCCGCACCACCGCCGCCGTGCGGCGGGCGTTCGACTCGGTGGTGCGATAGGTCGCCGGAGAGGACTCGTCTACAATCGGCCAGCCTTGCCCCCGGACGACCCCGTCGACGCGCTGCACCTGGAGCTGCGCCCGTTCTCGGACGCCGAGGCCGCGCTCGTCCGCGACGTCGTGTCGAGCCCGGCCTGGGTCTCGGAGCAGGACGAGGCAGCCCTCCGCTACGCGCTCAACCTCGCCCGGACCACGCTCGTGCGCGCGCCCGACGGCTCCGACGTCGATCTCGGCGGCTTCCTCGCGCCGTTCCGGGAGGACGTCCGCGCGATCGCGCTGCCCGCCCTGCTCGGCCCGCGCGGCCCCGATCGCGCCGAGCTCTCGCGGGCCGCCCCCAACCTCGCGCTGCACGCGCGTGCCTGGCGGAGCCGCGCCGCGGCCGCGTTCGCGGGCCGGCTGCCGCAGGAGGCGATCGACCGGGAGGTGTGCGAGAAGGCGCTCGTCGTCGTCGCCGGCGGCGGCGGCGGGGTCGCCTGGTCCTACCTCGGCGCGTTCGCGCTCCTCGAGCAGTACGGCCTCGTGCCGCGGCTGCTCGCCGGCACGAGCATGGGCGCGGTGCTGCTCCTGTTCCGCGCGCGCCGGATCCGCTGGCACGCGGGCGACGTCGACGAGGCGATGAGCTCGCTGTCGTTCCGCTCGCTGTTCCGCTTCCTGCAGACCGGCTCGCGCTACGGCCTCCCCGCCGCCATGCGGCTCTACCTGCGCGCCGCCATCGGCGAGTTCCTGCGCGGCCCCGACGGCCACCCCCTCACGCTCGGCCAGCTCGCCGTCCCGCTCGTCGTCGCCGTGACCGGCATCCGCAACGGCGCCCTGCCGCGCGACCCGAGCTACTACGAGCACCTCCTCGACCTGCACGGCCGCGCGCCCCGCCCGCACGTGGTGAAGCGGATGGTGTCGGAGATCTTCGAGGCGGTCGGCGAGCTCATCGTCCAGCGCGATCGCTTCGCCCGGGTCTACCTCGGGGCCGAGGACGGCACGCGCGCGTTCGACGCGATCGACGCGGTCGGCTTCTCGTCCGCCCTCCCCGGCGTCATCCACTACGACGTGCTGCGCGACGACGAGCGCATGCACCGGCTCCTCGCCGAGCTGTTCGACCGCCACGACCTGTTCCGCCTCGTCGACGGAGGCCTCGTGGACAACCTGCCGGCGCGGGAGGCGTGGGCGACCGTGCAGCGCGGCGCCATCGGCGGCCGGAACGCCTTCGTCCTCGCGCTCGAGGGCTTCGGTCCCAAGATCACCCAGCCGCTCTGGTTCGGCCTCGAGCAGCTCGCCGCGCAGAACGTGGCCCGGAACCGCCCGTTCGTGCACCACCACCGCTCGTTCGCGAACGTCCTGTCGCCGATGGAGGTCGTCCCCTCGGAGCGCGCGCTCCAGCGCGCGATCCAGGCGGGCAAGGCGGAGCTCCACCCGGACATGCCATTCATCGCACGCATGTGCCGGCCGTTCCCCCCGCTGGCTGTCTGAGGCGGCCTGCCCGGCCCTTGAAACCCCCGCCCGCGTGGGGCATGTTCGACGCCCACCATCATGAAAGCGGGAAGGCCGGGATGATCAAGGCGGACAAGATCTGGCTCGACGGCAAGCTCGTCGCCTTCGAGGACGCGAAGGTCCACACCCTCACCCACGCGCTGCACTACGGCGTCGGCGTGTTCGAGGGCATCCGCGCCTACCGCGGCGCCGATGGTCGCCCGGCCGTCTTCCGGCTCCGCGAGCACGTGCAGCGCCTCTTCGACTCCGCGCACATCGTGCTGATGGAGATCCCGTACTCGGTCGAGCAGCTCGAGCAGGCGTGCATCGAGACGCTGAAGGCGAACAAGCTCGACGCGGGCTACATCCGGCCGCTCGCGTTCTTCGGCTCCGGCTCGATGGGCGTCGGCGCGATGAACCCGGTCCAGGTGATGGTCGCCGCCTGGACGTGGGGCGCGTACCTCTCGGAGGACGGCCTGAAGCGCGGCATCCGCGCGAAGGTCTCGTCCTTCACGCGCTCGCCCGTGAACGTGCTGATGACGCGCGCCAAGGTGTCCGGACAGTACGTGAACTCGTTCCTCGCGAACCGCGAGGCGGCGCTGGGCGGCTTCGACGAGGCGATCCTCCTCGACACCGAGGGCTACGTCGCCGAGGGCTCGGGCGAGAACCTCTTCATCGTGAAGAACGGCGTCCTTCAGACCCCCTCGCTCTCGTCGCCGATCCTCGCCGGCATCACCCGCGACACCGTGCTGCGCATCGCCCGCGACCAGGGCATCCCCGTCCGCGAGGAGAAGTTCTCGCGCGACACGATGTACCTCGCGGACGAGCTGTTCATGACCGGCACCGCCGCCGAGGTGACGCCGGTGCGCGAGGTGGACGGCCGGCGGATCGGAAAGGGTGAGCCGGGTCCCGTGACTAGGAAGCTCCAGGAGACGTTCTTCCGCGCGGTGCGTGGCGAGGAGCCGCGCTACCGGGAGTGGCTCACTACGTACTGAGCCCTACAGCAGCCGTCCGCCGAGCCCCGCCACGCCGCCGCGCCCATCGGGTCGGCGGCGTCGCCATTTTGGGTATCCGCCGGCGCGTTCGACGGCCCCGCCACGCGCCGTCGCCTCGAGCTCGGCGACGAGGGGCGTCATGAACCCCTGAAATCACGGAGGTTTCACCGCTCCTTCGCCGGAGCACCGGACGATCGGGCGAGCGGGAGGAACAAAACCGCCCGAACGCCCGTTCCATCGCGCGTAGACGGTGGACGGTTGACGGTAGGCGAAGCGTTCGGCTAGATTGCGCGCGGCTTCCGCTCAGGATGACCTGAAAATCACCCCCAAAAACATGAACTTGAGGCCGGTCACCGGGTGAACGTTCCCGCGAAGACCGCCGGGGCTCGAGGAGCACGGAAAATGCGGACCCGATACGTCGACATCGACGATCGCATGGAGGACCTCGCCGACCGGATGCGCGGCGCGCCGGAGCTGGCGACGGACTTCCTGCAGAAGTACGAGCTGTCGTGGCTGTACCACGAGAACGCGCTCGAGGGCGTCGTCTACACGCCCCAGGAGCTCGCCCTCGCGCTCGCGAATCAGCCGGTCGCGGACGCAACGTTCGTCTCCGCGCTGGCGGGGCTGCGGCACCACAAGGCCGCGCTCGACCTCGTGCGCGAGGAGGCCGGGGCGAAGAAGCCGAAGCTCACGGTCGCGCTCGTGAAGAGGCTGTACGAGACGCTCTGCGGCGGACCCGAGAAGACGCCCCCCGACTTCCGGAAGGACATGCCCCTCCACCGGGCGTACTTCCACGAGATCGCGCCGCCGGCGAAGATCCCCGCGCTGCTCGAGAAGGCGCTCGCGACCACGGACGGCGCGGACTTCCGTCATCTCCACCCCATCCAGCAGAGCGCGCGCCTCCAGCACGGCTTCATGCAGGTGTTTCCGTACACCGACCAGTCCGGCCGTATCGCCCGGCTGCTGGGGAACCTCCTCCTCGTGCACGCGGGCTACCCGCTGCTGCTCATCGTTCATTCGACGGATCGGCAGCGGTACTACGAGTCGCTCCGCGTCGCCGAGACGACGCTCCGCGATCTGTCGGTGGAGGCGCTCGACAACGCGCTCACCCAGGCCGAGAAGTACTTCGCCGCGGCGAGCGGCCGGACGCGCAAGGCCGTCCGCTAGAAGCGGGGCAAGGCGGCCCGTTCCGCGGGATCGCTGGCCGCTCCCCCCTGAGCTTGTCGAAGGGACACCCGATCGGGCTCTGCCTCGATCGGGTGTTTTAGCTCTGCCTCGATCGGGTGTTTTATTGGGCTCCCGAGGCACCGGCG
>DATIDF010000160.1:0-13800 GCA_035456445.1 Anaeromyxobacter sp. | reverse complement strand
GCGAGGAGGAACCCCGTTCCGTCGTTCCCGGGCACCACGTCGCCGAGCGTCTTCGCCTCGCCGCCCTTCGTGCGCGCCGCGACCACGTACTCGTGTCCCTCCGGCGGCGCCGTGAGCCCGTAGAAGTACACGCGGACCGCGCTCTCGGACGGGTGCGCGAACATCACGCCGCTCTCGTGCGCACGCGCGTTCACACCGTAGAACAGCGCGACCGCGGCGCCCGGTGAGCGCTGGAGCGCCTCCTCGGCACGGGCGTCGACGAGCAGCTTGTCGCGCTGCTCCACGGTCTTCTGGAGCTCGGCCACCTGCGCCTGCGCGGCCTGCGCGTCGCGCTCCAGCGACCCGGCTTTGGAGATCTGCATCACGCCGTAGCCCGCGATCGCGAAGACCGCGACGATCGCAGGGATGATGAAGAGCCAGAGCTTACCCTCCGAGCCCTTACCCTCGAGGACGCTGCCGAACTCGATTCGATCTTGCGCCATTCTCCAAGGTAGGGACCGGAACCGGTCGAGGTGGCCCGTGCGAGCGCGCCCGCGCGTGCCGTCGGCGCGAGCGAGGGAGCGCCGCAGGAGGATGCGGCGCGCCGGCGTTCCAGGGTTGTTCAGAATTCCCCGGACCGAGCCAGGCGAGCGAGACGCAAGCAGCGCAAGGCGCGACGACCGAGCATGCCCGTAGGCACGTGAGGGAGGAGCAACGCAGCGATGCGCAGCGGATCGTTCGCCCGGCGACGGGAGGGGAGTTCTGGACAACCCTCAAGCTGCGCCGGGCGTGGGCGCGGTGGCGAGGACGTCGCGCTGGCCGAGCGGCGCGAGCCGCTGCAGGACGACCATCCCCGGGATCGCGAGCGCCATGCAGGTCACGAAGAAGCCGGAGTACCCGAGCCGCTCGGCGAGGAAGCCGCTGGGGATCCCGGAGAGCGTGCGGCCGAAGCCGAACAGGCTCGACAGCAGCGCGTACTGCGTCGCGCTGTAGCGCTTGTCGCAGACGCGCAGGATGAGCGCGAGCAGCGCGGCCGTGCCCATCCCCTGTGACGCGTACTCCGCCGCGATCCCGACGTACGTCCAGCCGCGCGCGACCGCCGAGATGGGCTCGAGCGTGGCGCAGAGCGCGACGTCGAGGGGCACGGTGCGCGCAGCCGCGGCGAGTGCGTAGAAGCCGATCGCGCCGGCCTGCGCGACGCCGAACACCCAGAGCGCGCGGCCGAGGCCGAGGCGCGCCATGAGCGCGGCGCCGAGTCCGGTGCCGCCGATCGTCGCGGCCGTGCCGATGACCTTCACGGCGAGCCCGATCTCCGCGTTCGAGAAGCACATGTCCTTCAGGAACGGGTTCACCATCGTGCCGGCCGCGTTGTCGCCGAACTTGTAGAACACCAGGAAGGCGGCAACCGTGAGCGCCTGGGGGCGGCCGAAGTACGTCCGGAATGGCTCGACGACCGCGGCCGCGAGCGAGCGGGGCGCCGCGGCCGGCCGCGCGGGGGGCTCGGCCCAGAGCGTCAGCGCGATGGACGCGAGGAAGAGGACGCCGAGGAGCGCGAACACGGCCGGCCACGGGAGCCACTGCGCCGAGAAGATGGCGAGCGCGCCCGCGACGAGCATGCCGATCCGGTACCACATGACGCGCAATCCGCTCGCCGGCCCCTGCTCCTCCGGCTCGAGCACCTCGACCGAGTACGCGTCCAGCGCGATGTCCTGGGTGGCCGACGCGATGGTGATGAACAGCGCGATCGCGCCGAGCATCGCGGCGGCGCTCGCGGCGAGCGCGAGGCGCCCGGTGGACGGGTCGCGCTCGAGCACGAAGCCGGCGTAGGTGGCGAACGCGAAGAACCCGAGCGCGAGCGCGATCTGCGACACCACGATCCAGCTGCGGCGCCGGTCCGGGCGCGGGAGCGCGTAGCGATCGACGAGCGGCGCCCACAGGAACTTGAGGCTCCACGGGATCGACACGGCCGAGAGGATCCCGATCGTCTTCAGGTCGACGCCCGCGCTCCGGAGGAAGATCTGGAACGTGTTGAAGACGAACCCGAGCGGCATGCCCGACGCGAGCATGAGCGCCCCGAGCACCTGGACGCGCTTCGACTTGAGGACGTTGGCCAAGGCGGACGAGACTAAACCGCCGAGCGCGATTCGCAAAACCGAGGCTTCAGGCCTCAGCAAGGGCCCCGTTCGACGTGGGTTCCTGAGGCCCGAGGTCCGAGGCCCAACGGCGATCGCGTCGTTCAGTGCCGCTCACGCCACCGGCCGCACCGCGCGGCGGAACGCCTCGGCCGAGCGCGTGTTGAGAACCTCTTCCCGCCGGACCCACCCGCGCCGCGCCACCGTCACCGCATTGCGCAGGTAGCCAAGATCCCTCACCGAGTGCGCGTCCACCGAGAGGACGACCGGAATCTTGCGCGCAGTCGCGGCGCGCAGCCAGCGCGGCTCGAGCTCCAACCTGCGGGGATCGCCGTTCACCTCCACCGCGCCCCGCGAGGCGGCGAGGGCGTCGAGCACCTCCTCGACACGGCACGCGAACGACGGGCGATCGAGCAGGAGCCGCCCGAGCGCGTGCCCCCAGATCTTGAACACCGGGAGCGACATGCAGCGCACGAGGCGCCGGGTCATCGCGTCCTCGTCCATCTTCATGCGCGAGTGCACGCTCGCGACGACGACGTCGAGCTGCTCGAGCACGCGATCCGGGAAGTCGAGCGCGCCGTCCTCGAGGATGTCCGACTCGGTGCCCCGCAGGAGGCGCACGGTCACCCGCTCCTGGACGCGCGCGATCTCGTCCCACTGCCGGCGCAGCCGATCCTCGTCGAGCCCGCCCGCGTACGACGCGGTGGGCGAGTGATCGGTGACGGTGAGGTACTCCATCCCGAGCGCGTCGGCGGCGCGTGCCATCTCCTCGAGCGAGGCGCGCCCGTCCGACCACGTCGTGTGGCAGTGGACCATGCCGCGCACGTCCTCGAGCCGGACGAGATCCTCCGGCAGCGCACCGGCCCGCGCCGCCTCGATCTCGCCCTGGTCCTCGCGCAGCTCCGGCGGGATCGGTGGCAGCCCGAGCGCCGCGTACAGCGCGTCCTCGCTCTCGATCGGCACCTTCGCGGCGGGATCCGGCGGCGCACCATCCTCGGGCGGAGGGGCGGAGCGGGCGGGAAGCCGGTGCAGGCCCCACTCGCTCAGCGTGAAGCCGCGCTCCCGCGCGATCCCGCGCAGCTTCACGTGGTGCGCCTTCGAGCCCGTGAAGTGGTGGAGCAGGGTGGGGAAGTCCTCGGGCGGCACGACGCGGAGATCCACCTGCAGCCCCGAGGCGAGCTCCACGCTCGTCTTCGTGCCTCCGCGCGCGATCGTCCGCTCGACGAGCGGGTGCGCGGCGAGCCGCGCCGAGAGCGCGCCGGGATCGCGGGACGCGGCGACGACGTCGAGATCGCCGACCGTCTCCTTCCCGCGCCGGACGGACCCGGCGATCGCGACCTCGAGCGCGGCGGGCTCGCCGCGCAGGTGCGAGGCGATCGCCTCCCCCGTCGCGAGCGCGTCGGCGAGCAGCACGCGCCGCTCGGCTGCGCGCTCGCGCAGGCGCCGCAGCCCCTCGAGGATCTTCTCCTCCGTCCTCGCGCCGAAGCCCTTCACGCCCCGGACGCGGCCGTCCCTGCAGGCCGCCTCGAGCTCGGCGACCGTGCCCACCCCGAGCGCCGCGTGCAGCGCGGCGATCTTCCTGGGGCCGAGCTCCGGCACCTGGAGCAGCTCGAGGATGCCGGGCGGGTGCTTCGCCCGCAGCCGGTCGAGCAGCTCGAGCTGGCCGGTGCGGTGCAGCTCGCCGATCTTCTTCGCGAGCGCCTCGCCGATGCCCGGCACCTCGGTGAGGCGGCCAGCCTCGACGCGGGCGGGGAGGTCGTCCAGCGCCTCGACGGCGCGCGCTCCGTTCTCGTAGGCCCGCACCTTGAACGGGTTCTCTCCCTCCAGCTCGAGGAGGGTCCCGAGCTCGCGCAGTGCCCGCGCGACGGCAAACTTGTCGAGCATCGGCCGCTATATATACGGTCCGCTCCGCCATGCCGCCGCCCCGCGCCACCGCCGCCCTCGTGCTCGCCTTGCTCGCCGTGACGGTGGGTGGCTGCCGCGGCCCGGGCGCTCGCGCGGCCGCGCTGCGTCCGCCCGAGGTGCTCGTTGAGGTCCTTCCGCGATCGGCGCGGGTCGAGCTGGACGGACGGCCGATCGGCGAGGGCGGCGGCGCGATTCCGTCGCCGGCGGCGGCGGACGAGCACGTGCTCCGGGTCTCCGCCGACGGCTACGAGCCCGACGAGCGGGTGCTCCCCGCCGGGAGCCTCGACGGCGCGCGGATCGCCGCGGCGCTGCGGCCGCGCGGATCCGGCATCGCGCGCGCCATCGACTACGACGACGGGCCAGCGCTCGCGGCCGCCGCCGAGTGGCTCGCCGAGTCCGGGGATCCGCGCGACGCAGCCGAGTACGCGGAGCGCGCGATCGCCGTGGATCCCGGCATCGCCGTCGCGCACCGCTCGCTCGGCGACGCACGCCGTCGCGCGGGCGATGAGGAAGGCGCCGTCGCGGCCTGGGCGGAGTACCTGCGCCGCGCGCCGGGCGCCGCGGACACGGCGGAGGTGGAGCGGCGGATGGAGGCGGTGCGCCGCGACGTGCGGATCCCGTAGGGACGCCTGGCGGGCGCGCAAACGTTGTTCACGGTCCCCCTTCTCTGCGGAGCCCGGTGGGGACGAAGGACGGTCGAGACATGGGACACGAGGAGCACAGGCGAGAGGCCCCGAGGGTGCTGCGGATCTTCGTCGTCACCGCGTCGGACACGCGCGGTGAGGCGGAGGACGAGAGCGGGGCGTACCTCCGGGCGGCGGTCGCCAGCGGGGGACACGCGGTCGCGGGGTATCGCGTGGTGCGCGACGAGCCAGCCCAGATCCGCGCGGCGATCGACGAGGCAGCGCGCGCGGACGCCGACGCGATCGTGGTGAACGGGGGGACCGGCATCGCCGCCCGCGACCGGACCTACGAGGCCGTGGCGGACCTGCTCGAGAAGCGGCTCGATGGGTTCGGCGAGCTGTTCCGGATGCTGTCGTACGCGGAGATCGGATCCGCCGCGATGCTGTCGCGCGCCGTCGCCGGCGTCTGGGACGGGCGCGCCGTGTTCTCGGTGCCGGGCTCGCGCGCCGCGGTGCGCCTCGCGTGGGAGAAGCTCATCGGGCCGGAGGTCGGCCACGTGGTGCGTGAGATCCGCAAGGACGCCGCCAGGGCGCCCTGAGGGGGATCTGGGAAGAACGTCCTTCGACTTCGCTCCGCGGCTGACGTCCTTCGACTCCGCGCCGCCTGCGGCGTCGCTACGCTCAGGACGCACGGCCTCGAGAGATCCGGTCGAGGACCAGCGACCGAAGACCCACCGCGTCGCGGAGCCGCGCGATCACGACCCGTGTCGAGCCGGAAGACACTCGGAGATAGCGGGTGGGGCGATATCGGTACGTGTGCCGATTTCTCGCACATGTGCGCACCCGCTGCTAGCATCGCGGGCATGCAGACGCCGGTGCGGATCCTGGTGGTCGACGATGCCGAGCCCGTGCGCAAGATCCTCGTCCAGACGCTGCGCGCGATGGGATTCGATCCCTCGCAGGCCGACTCCGGCCCGGCGGCGCTCCGCCTGGTGCTGGCCGCACCCCCCGACGTGGCGATCGTCGATCAGTGGATGCCGGACATGACCGGCGCGGAGCTCGTCCGGCTCATGCGCAGCTCCACGGACGCGCGGATTCGCTCGATCGCGATCATCGGTCTCTCTGGCCGTCCGGGCAGCGAGCGTGACCTGCTCGCGGCTGGTGCCCTCACGTTCCTTCCGAAGCCCTTCCGCATCGCCCAGCTCACCGCCGCCCTACGGCTCGCCCTGGAGCCCGTCGCCCCGGCCGCCTCGTCAGCGGCCTGAGGGGCCGTGAAACAATCCCGATGCCTGCTGCGACGCACGCTGCCTGCCTGCGCCGGGCAGACTCCTCCCTGCGCTGCTCGACGTGCCTTTCAGGCACGCCTGCGCTGCTCGGTCGTCGTGTGCCCGGCTCGGCGACGGCATCGCGCGTCTCGCGACGGCCCGGGATTCTTTCACGACCCCTGAGACTATCGCCGCCCTCACGCGTCGAGGGTGCTCCTGCCGCGATCCAGCAGCCCCGCCAGGAGCTGCACCCGCCGTTCGGCGCGTCGCCGGGCGCCAGGCTCGAGCGAGCGATCCCGTGCCGCCCGCACCTCGATCCGGAGCTCGCCGACCCGGCGATTCCGCACGCACTCACGTCCGTCGAGCCAGGTCTTCATTCGCTGCTGCATCCTCGTCACCTCCGAACCCTGAACGGAATATCAGCGGGGTCTGACAGCGACGGGAGCGGGGCGGGCTCGCGTCCGGCTCGCAGCAGCGCCCGCGCCGCGCTAAGTCCCGGTCCAATGCGCCGCCGGACGTACACCCTCTCGCCGGATCGCGCGGCGGCGCTCCGGCCGCTGCTGGACGCGCTCGACGTCGCGCTCGACCGGACGGCGCGGATCGCCGCGGATCCGGTGGAGCTCCCTCGCCGCTACGCGGACCCGGACGACGCGGAGGTCGCGGCGCTCTTCGCGGCGAGCCTCGCCTACGGCAGGGCCGACGTGTTCAAGCCCGTCGTGGAGCGCGTGCTCGCCGCGATGGGCCCCTCGCCCGCGGCCTTCGTGCGTGCGTTCGCGCGGGCGCCCGACCCGTCCTTCTTCGCCGGCGCGATCTACCGGTTCAACCGGCCGCCCGACCTCGCCGCGCTCGCGGCGGCGATCGGGGACGTCCGCGCGCGCCACGGCTCGCTCGGCGCGCGGTTCGCGGCGCTGCTCCGCGAGACCGGCGGCGGCGGTCTCCGCGCCGCGCTCGCGCGCTTCGCCGCGGAGCTCCGGGACGCGCCGCCCGTCGCGCCGGTCCTCGCCGGTCGAGGCACGCGCGGCCTCTCGCACCTGTTGCCGGACGCCGCCGGACCGGGAGCCTCGAAGCGCTGGAACCTGTACCTCCGCTGGATGGTGCGCGGCCCGGATGGCGTCGATCTCGGGCTCTGGAAGGAGGTCCCGCCCGCCGCGCTCGTCGTGCCGCTCGACACGCACGTGCACCGCGTGGCGCGGGCGCTCGGCCTCACCGCCCGGCCCGACGCGAGCTGGCGGACGGCCGAGGAGATCACCGCGTCGCTGCGGCGCATCGACCCCGCGGATCCGGTGCGCTACGACTTCGCCCTCTGTCACCTGGGGATGAGCGGGACCTGTCCCGCCCGTCGGGACTCGTCGCGGTGCGTCGCTTGCGCGCTCCGCGAGGCGTGTCTCACCGCTGGGCGGGGAGCGCGGCGCCCGCGAGCGCGGGCGGCGCGCCGGCGTACCGGCAGCGCCAGAGCTGGAACGTCGTGACCGTCGCGGCGCCGCGCTTCACCTCGAGCGGCGGCAGCGGCTCGAGGGGCCGGCACGCCTCTCCGCGCCGGTCGCAGGTGTGCTTCTCGCGCGGATCGAGCACCAGGATCCCTTCTCGCCCGGAGAGCTCCGCGGGGTCGAACCAGTAGCGGTATTGCAGCCCGTGATCCCCCGCGATCTCGGCGGACCAGGTCCGCGGGTGGCCGGGCAGGTAGTACGCGAGCTCGGCGGAGACCTTGTAGTTGCACCCCGCGACGAACGCGCCCGGGCCGAGCGCGGCGCGCTCCGCCTCGACGCGTTCCGCGAGCGCGCGCCAGCCGGCGGAGCCCTCGTCGCGGGCGGGGAACGGCACCTGCGGCCAGAGCGGCACGGCGTGCACGTAGACGCTGCCGACGAGCGCCAGCGCGACGCCCGCGATGCCCGCGCGGCGACGCCAGCCGCCCCGCGACACCGCGAGCGCGGCGGCCGCGGCGAAGGCGGTCGGGTAGACCGGAGCGAGCCAGTTACCCTTCACCCAGTGGAAAGGAGAGATCACGATCGCGAGCAGGAGGAGCGGCGCAGAGAAGATCGCGCACAGGCGGAAGGCGGCATCCGCGCGTCGGCGCACCGCCTGCGCGACCGCCTCGACCGCGAGCACGAGCAGGATCGGCGTGACGAGCGCCGTCTGGAGGCCGACGAAGCGGGCGACGAGCACCGGCCGGAACGACGAGTGCGCGACGCGCCCCTCCGTCTGGAACGCGAAGCTCGCGAGTTCGTGCCGGAGGTTCCACGCGACGACCGGCGCGAACGCGAGCGCCGCGAGCACCGCTCCGGCCCACGGCCACGGCGTGCGGAGCATGCGCCGGCCGCGCGGGTCGAGGACGAGCGCGAGCAGGATCTGTGGCAGGAGCAGCGCGCCCGTGTACTTGCCGAGGAGCGCCCAGCCGGTGGCGGCGCCCGCGGCGAGGAGCCACTCCGGCCGCTCCTCGTCGAGCGCGCGGACCGTGAAGTAGAGCGCCATCGCCCAGCCGGAGAGGAGCGGCGCGTCGGGCGTGATGATCACCTGTCCGAGCGCGAACAGCGGGATGGAGAGCCCGGCCGCGAGCGCCGCGAGCGCCACTCGCGCGCCGAAGAGCCGCCGGACCGCGAGCCAGAAGAACGCGCAGAAGATCGCGGAGTGGAGCGCGGCCGCGAGCCGTACCGCGCGCTCCGAGTCGCCGAGGGCTCCGGTGGTGAGCGCGATCGTCCAGGCGGCGAGCGGCGGGTGGTCGAAGTACGACAGGTCGAGCCGGCGCGCCCACTCCCAGTAGTAAGCCTCCTGCGGCGAGAGGGCGAGGAGCCCGGCGTAGCCGATGTGCGCGAGCGTCGCGCCCCCCATCAGGAGGAGCGCTGCGAGCGCGAGACGACGATCTTGCACGCAGCCCCCCGGGCTCAGACGCGGCGTAGCTTCTGGCGCAGCTCGAGGACGATCTCGCCCTCGCGGAAGACGCGGACGGTGCCGGAGGTCTGCGATACCGTGACGGCGATGCACGTCGACTCCGCGGTGATGGACGCCGCGGCGCTGTGGCGCGCACCGAGCCCCATGGGCAGCTTCACGTCGCGCGACATCGTGAGGAGGTAGCGGCCCGCAGCGAGCACCACGCCGTCCTCCCGGATGATGAAGGCGCCGTCGAGCGCGGAGAACGTCTTGATCGCCTCGCGGATGGGCGGATCGAGCGCGTTCCGCTCCGCCTCGCTGATCCCCTGGAACGGGTTCAGGATGAGCTGGCGGCTCTTCTCCATCACCGCCGTCGAGTCGCCGATGACGAGGATGGTGCCGACCGGGTGGCCCTCGTAGCCCTCCGCGCCGATCTCCATCGCGGTGTGGATGAGGCTCTCCACCACCTGCGACGAGAACCCGGGCGGCAGCCCCAGCGTGTCGACCCGGAGCTTCTCCTCCGGATCCTCCGAGCCGATCTCCACCTTGACGAGCGTGTCCACCACGCGGTCCTCGCCCGGGCCCGAGAGCGCGAGGATCGTGTGCCCGTCGCGCACGAGCCCGGCGGCCTGGGCGGCGACCACCGCCACCTTGATCTTCTCGATCCGCGTGTAGTCGTACGGTGGGATGAGCACGGCGGTGTACTTGCGCGCCTTGAGCTGGTTCGCGAGGCCCTCGCTCGTCACGGCATAGACGAGCTTGCGCTTGATCGGGCGGCCGCGGATCTCGTTCGGCGAGATCGGATGGTCCGACACGAGGAGCAACCGGTCCACCTCGGACCGTGCGGTGAGCGCGAGCGCGCCGCGCAGGAACTCGCGGTCGAACTTCCCGTCGGGCATTCGCCGAGAGCATGTGCCGGCGGCACACACGAGTAAAGCTTCCGCCTGAAGTCCCGGCCGCGGTCCAGAGCGCGCGTCCCACGAGCCGGAGATGTCTCGCTCGCCGCGCCGCGCTCCGCGCGCGCCCGGTGCCCGGCTTGACAGCCCTGGGGACGCAGACTAGTTTCTCCGCTCTTTTCGGCCGGGCCCCCGGGGGGGCGCGTGAGCGGGGAGGGCGCTTGAACAAGAAGGACCTCAAGAAGTTCAAGACGATGCTCGAGGAATCGAAGCGGCAGCTGCTGCTCTCCGCGAAGAAGACGCTCACGGAAGAGGCGAGCTTCGACACCGACGATCTGCCGGACGAGATCGACCTCGCATCGAGCGAATACACCCAGTCGATGATCTTCCGGCTGCGGGATCGCGAGAAGTTCCTCCTCGCCAAGATCGACAAGGCGCTCGCCCGCATCGAGAACGGGACGTTCGGCATCTGCGAGCGTTGCGAGGAGGAGATCTCCGTGAAGCGCCTCGACGCGCGGCCCGTGACGACCCTCTGCATCCGTTGCAAGGAAGAGCAGGAGCAGAAGGAGAAGTCCTTCGGCTAGCGGGGCCGAGTCCTCGCGCAGCCCCCCGCGGCCGTCGAGCGCCCGGCCGCGTGTGTCTCGAGCTCTCCGCGACGTCACCGCCCGGACGCCACCGGGCGAATTCGCGGCGCGGTAGGATCCACGCATGTCCGCTCCCCCGCCGCCCGTGCGACGATCGCGCCGCGCGTTCTGGGGGTTCGTCGCGGCGATGGTCGTCGCGGTGCTCGGGGGCGGATCGATCGTGCTCCTCGCGCGACGCGCCGTCGAGCAACACCGGGCCGATGAGGCGCGCATCGAGGCGGAGCGCGCCGCCGAGGCAGAGAGCGCGCGCGGCGCCGCCCGGCGCTAGCGGAGCTTCTCCTCGACCGAGCGCAGCTTGCCGGCGATGGTGTGCTCCTTGTCCCGCCGGTCGTCGATCTTGACGAGCGTCGACACGCGGGCCGCACCTTCCGTGAACGGGTGCTCGTGCATCCGGCGCACGACCGCGAGGATCTCGTCGAGATCACCCTCGATGATCGTCCCCATCGCCGTGAGCTGGTGGGTGAGCTTGGTCCCGCGGAGGATCCGCTCCACGCCCGCGACGTAGCGCGAGACGCTCGGCGTCCCCGTGCCGAGCGGCGTGATGGTGACGAACACGACGGCCATCGGGTCCTCCGATCGCGAGCGCCGGCCGGCGGGCGAGCGCCTCCCCACCGCCCCGCTCGCGCTGCGCCGCGCGGAAGCCAAGTTACCCGCGCCGGGCCGTGCGCTCAATCGCCCGTGCCGGAGGCTATCCTGGCGCCGCCTGCCGCGCCGCGTTACGCACAGAGGACGGCTCTTCGGCGCACCCCGGGCTTGCCGCACGGGGGCTCGAACCGATACGCTCGACCGACAGGCTTGCTCCGCCTCAACGACATCCTGGACCGGGTCGCCGGCTACCACCCGGATCCCGACCTGGACCTCCTGAAGAAGGCGTACGTCTACTCCGCCAAGGTCCACCAGGGACAGATCCGCAAATCGGGAGAGCCGTACCTCATCCATCCGCTGGAGGTCGCGGGCCTCCTCGCCGAGCTGAAGCTCGACGAGGCGTCGGTCGTCACCGGGCTCCTCCACGACACGATCGAGGACACGCTCGCGACGAAGGAGGAGATCGCTGAGCTGTTCGGGCCCGAGATCGCGGACCTGGTGGACGGGGTCACGAAGCTCTCGCAGTTCAGCGCCGCGAACACCCAGGAGGAGAAGCAGGCGGAGAACTTCCGCAAGATGGTCGTCGCGATGGCGAAGGACATCCGCGTCCTGCTCGTCAAGCTCGCCGATCGCACGCACAACATGCGGACGCTCGATCACATGAAGCCCGAGTCGCAGGAGCGGATCGCGCGCGAGACCCTCGACATCTACGCGCCCCTCGCGAACCGGCTCGGGATCCAGTGGCTGAAGAGCGAGCTCGAGGACCTCTCGTTCAAGTACCTGCGGCCGCAGGACTACGCCGAGCTGTCCTCCCGCGTCGAGGCAGAGGCGAAGGAGAAGGAGCAGTTCGTCGCCGAGGTCGTCGACGTCATCCGCACGCGTCTCACCGAGGCGGGCGTCGCGGCGCAGGTCTCGGGGCGCGTGAAGCACGTGTACTCGATCTGGCGGAAGATGCGGCAGCTCGACGTGGACCTCGATCACATCCAGGACGTGATCGGCTTCCGCGTGATCGTGGAGACGGTCGCCGAGTGCTACGAGTCGCTGGGCATCATCCACTCGCTGTGGAAGCCGGTGCCCGGCCGCTTCAAGGACTACATCGCGATCCCGAAGCCGAACCTCTACCAGTCGCTGCACACGACGGTGGTCGGCCCGCGCGGCGAGCGCATCGAGGTGCAGATCCGGACGAAGGAGATGCACCGCATCGCCGAGGAGGGCGTCGCCGCCCACTGGGCCTACAAGGAAAAGGGGAGGGACGGGAAGGGCGCCGAGCTCTCCAAGAAGGACGCGGCGAGCTTCGGCTGGCTCAGGCAGCTCGTCGAGTGGCAGCGCGAGCTCGCCGATCCGCGCGAGTTCCTCGAGACCGTCAAGGTCGACCTCTTCTCCGACGAGGTCTTCGTGTTCACGCCGAAAGGCGCGGTGAAGAGCCTGCCGCGCGGCGCGACTCCGGTCGACTTCGCCTACACCATTCACTCCGAGGTGGGCGAGCACACCGTCGGCGCGAAGGTGAACGGGAAGCTAGTCCCGCTCCGCTACACGCTGAAGAACGGCGACACGGTCGAGATCCTCACCTCGCCGAACGCGCACCCGTCGAAGGACTGGCTCGGCTTCGTCAAGACGAGCCGCGCGCAGGCCCGCATCCGGCAGTTCATCCGCCAGGCGGAGCACCGCCGCTCGCTCGAGATCGGCCGCGACATCGCGGAGCGCGAGTTCCGCCGCTTCGGCGTGACGCTCGGCAAGCTGCAGAAGGGCGGCGAGCTCGAGAAGGCGGCGCAGTCCCTCGGGTACCGCGCCGGCGACGATCTCCTCGCCGCGATCGGCTACGGCAAGGTCGCGCCCGCGCAGGTCCTCCAGCAGCTCCTCCCCCCGGACAAGCTGGCCGAGGCCGCGGCCGCCGAGCCGTCGCCCACCTCGCGGCTCACCGAGATCTTCCGGAAGGTCGCGCGGCGGCCGGCCGGCGGCGTCCGCATCAACGGCATCGACGACGTGCTCGTGCGCTTCGGGCGCTGCTGCAACCCGGTGCCCGGGGACTCGATCGTCGGCTTCATCACCCGGGGCCGCGGCGTGACCGTCCACACCGTCGCCTGCGACAAGGCCCTCGGGATCGATCCGGAGCGGCGCGTCGACGTCGCCTGGGACGTGAAGGGCGACTTCAAGCGCCAGGTCTCGATCCGCGTCATCACGAGCGATCGGCCCGGAATCCTCGCGAAGATCTCGCAGATCTTCAGCGAGGCGGGCATGAACATCTCGCAGGCGAGCTGCCGCACGACGCCGGGCGAGCGCGCGGTGAACGACTTCGAGGTCACGGTGGGTGACCTGAAGCAGCTCAACTCCGTCATCCGCAACCTCCAGCGGGTCGAAGGCGTCCAGTCCGTCGAGCGCGCCTGACCGCGGCCCGACTCGGCACCCTTGCCGCTCGCGTTGAACGGCGGCGCCGGGGCCGCTACCGTATCCGCCATGAAGCGGACCCTGTCGACCCCGGCCGCGCCGCAGGCGATCGGCCCCTACAGCCAGGCCGTCGAGGCGCGCGGCGCGCGCACGCTGTTCCTCTCCGGGCAGATCGCGCTCGACCCCGCGACGGGCGAGCTCGTCTCGGGCGACATCGAGGCGCAGACGGCGCGCGTGATGGAGAACCTTCGCGCCGTGCTCGCGGCGGGCGGGGCCGGGTTCGAGCACGTCGTGCGCACGACCATCTTCCTCGCCGATCTCGGCGACTTCGTCCGGGTGAACGCGGTGTACGGCCGGTACTTCCCCGGCGAGCCGCCGGCGCGCGCGACGGTGCAGGTCGCGGCGCTCCCCCGCGGCGCGCGCGTCGAGATCGACGCGATCGCGGTCCTGGACTGAGCGCGGGCCGCCCCGCCGAGCGCGGTTCGGAACCACCCGAGGCTTCAGACCTCAGACTTCAGGCC
>DATIDF010000159.1:0-29094 GCA_035456445.1 Anaeromyxobacter sp. | reverse complement strand
CGAGAAGCCGAAGCGGCCGCCCGAGATGCGCGCCGTCACGGAGAGCCAGTGGTCCCTCAGCGTCACCATCGACCGCGCCTGCAACGAGGACCTCGAGACACTCAAGTCGCTCCTCGCGCACCAGATCCCGGACGGCGACCTCGCGGCGGTGCTCCACGAGGCGATCCGCTGCGGGATAGAGAAGCATGGCAAGCGCAGGGGCGCGGTCGCGCCGGTGAGGAAGGCGAAACGGGCTGTGCCGTCAGCGGACCCGACGAAGGCGACGGCCACCATCCCGGCGGAGGTGCGGCGGGAGGTGTGGAGGCGCGACGGCGGGCGGTGCGCCTTCATCGCCGCCGACGGGCGCCGCTGCAACAGCCGGTGGAAGCTCGAGATCGACCACATCCACCCGGAGGCGCTGGGAGGATCGTCGACGGTCGACCAACTGCGTATCGCCTGTAGGGCCCACAACCTGCTCTACGCGGAGCGCGCCTTCGGGCGTGAGCACATGGACAGGTTCCGGCGTGAGAGGGGCGAGAGCCGGCCGCCCTCGCCGGACGCCGGCGCGCCGGCCGCGGTGGGTGGGGGTGCGGGGTTCGCGAACAGGGACGTCGTCGTGAACTCCTTCGGGTGAATTCACTATCGCGGAGATAGTGCGAGCGATTCGTGGTTCGAGCTGCCGCCGCTCGCGCTCTGTGCCCCCATCCGCGCGCCGCTGCGGCGAGAACCAAAGCACCGGCGCATCCCATCGGCCCTCGTTCAAACCGAGCGGGTCGCGCTCGGGCCGCTCGCGCCCCAACCTACTCGATGCCGAGCCACGCCGAGCGAAGGGGGCCACCCCCATTTCGATCGACGTCCGCGCGGGCGCTGTCCCCCACTCGGCGATGTGATGAATTTCGACCGCGACCCCGACCGCGACCTCGACCCCAACCGCGACCGACCGCGACCAGCACCACGCCGCGTCCTACGGCGCGGGCGGCGCGAGGGCCCGGATTCCCTCCGCGATCGCGCGGCACACGTTGTCCACGAGGTCCTCGCGCGCGTTCACCGCGTAGACGTGCGGGCCGAACGCATACGTCTCGCGGAACACGCGGCGGGCCGGCCCCGCACCGCCGCCACGGGCGAGCGCGGCCTCGAACATCGGAACGATCTTGTCCCCGAGCCGCAGCGCGGTGTCGATGACGAAGAGCGCGACGTCCGGCCGGACCGCCGCGACGCGCCGGAGGAATGCGCCCACCTCCGCGGCAGTCACGTGCTTCGGCGGGGAGGACTTCACCTCGAGGTAAAGCAGCTTCCCTTCCCCGGCCGCGACCACGTCGAGATCGCCGCCGACGCCTGGCGCTCCGGAGCGGATGCCGGTCGCGATCTCGAGCCCGAGGCGAGCCCGCAGCTCCTCGCCGAGCCACCACTCGAGCGTGCCGCCGAAGGTGCGCGGCCGGTGGAGCAGCCGGTAGCGGCCGCGCGGGAGGGGAGAGGCGAGCCCGAGCGCCACGAGCGCGTCCGCCATCTCGCGGGCCTTCTCCGCGGGCACGTAGCGCGTCGCCTGCCCCGGCGTGAACGCGTCGCCCCTGAGGATCGCGCCGCGCAGGAACAGGCGAAACGCGTAGTGACGCAGCCGCTCCACGAGCTCCTCGACCACGCGCGGCGCCGCGTCTGCCGGGAACGGCAGGTCCAGTCGCGACGACCTCGGCTCGAGGCCCCGCCGCCGCAACATCGCGAGCGGCTCCGGAAGCGCCGGCGGGGGCGCGCCGGGGGGAGCCGCGCGGGCGGCGCGCGTCTCCAGCTCGGTCGCGGTCCGGCGCCCGCGCATGAGCGGTCAGCGCCCCGGCGGGCCCGCTCCGCTCGCTGATGGAACACCGTTCATGGGCGCCGCTCATCGCACCGTGTAGAGCTTCACCGCGAACCAGGCCCGTTCGTCGGTCCAGGTCCGCTCCGGGCGCCAGCCGGCGATGAGCGCGAGCGCGTCGAAGGAGCGCGGCTCCCACTTGTACGCGCTCTCGGTGTGGATGGTCTCGCCCTCGCGGAATGCGAACCGCTCGCCGGCGACGTTGACGATCTGGGGCTCCAGGCTCTCGAGGTGCATCTCGACGCGCGAGAGCCGCGGGTCGAAGATCGCCTGGTGGCGGAACGCCGAGAGCCTGAAGTCGCCGGAGAGCTCCCGGTTCATGCGCCCGAGGAGGTTCAGGTCGAAGGCGGCCGTCACGCCGCGCGCGTCGTCGTAGGCGCGGACGAGCGTCCGCTCGTCCTTGAGCAGGTCGACGCCGATGACGAGCGCGCCGCCCGGCCCGGCGTCGCGCGCCATGCGTCGGAGCAGCCCGACCGCCTCCTGTGGCTCGAAGTTGCCGATGGTCGAGCCCGGGAAGAACGCCACCCGCCGACGTGCGGGGAGATCGGCGAGCGGCAGCGCGACCGGGCCGGTGAAGTCCTCCACGATCGGCCGGACCGGGAGGCCGGGGAACTGCCGGCGCAGGGATTCTGCCGCCTCGAGCAGCGCGACCCTGGAGATGTCCACCGGCACGTAGCCGGCCGGGTGCGCGAGCGCGGCGAGCAGCAGCGCGGTCTTCCTCCCGCTCCCGACACCAGGCTCGAACACGAGGGCGCCCGGACCGACTGCCTCCGCGATCTCGTCGGCGTGCCCCTCCAGGATCCCGAGCTCCGTGCGGGTCGGGTAATACTCCGGCTGCTCGCAGATGAGCTCGAAGAGCGCGGACCCGCGCCGGTCGTAGAGCCACTTCGGTGGCAGCGTCTTGCGCAGCGCGGACAGACCGTGCACCACGTCCTCGCGGAACCGGGCGGACTCGCGCGTCCGCTGCTCCACCCCGATGCTCGCACCCTCGAGTCCGATCACGCAGGCTCCCTGGCCACTCGTACGCCGGTGAACTGCCAGCGCGCGTCCGGATGGAAGAAGTTCCGGTACGTCGGACGCACGTGCCCCCGCGGCGTGGCGCACGAGCCGCCGCGCAGGGTGAGCTGACTGACCATGAACTTGCCGTTGTACTCGCCGAGCGCGCCCGCGAGCGGGCGGAACCCCGGGTACGGCGCGTAGGCGGAAGCCGTCCACTCCCAGACGTCGCCCAGGAGCTGGCGCAGCCCCGGCCCGGTGGACGCAGGCGCGGGGTGGAACCGGCCGTCGTCTGCGAAGGTCCCATCCTCCTGGGCTACCGCGGCGGCGGCCTCCCACTCCGCCTCGGTCGGCAGCCGCGCGCCCGCCCAGCGCGCGTACGCGTCGGCCTCGAGGTACGAGACATGCGCGACCGGCTCCGCTGGGTCGAGCGGGCGCGGGCCCGAGAGCGTGAACACCGTCCACCCGGCCCGGTCCCCCCTCTCCCAGTAGAGCGGCGCCTGCCAGCCTCTCTGCTGTACCGCGGCGATCCCGTCGGAGAGCCAGAGCTCGGGCCGGCGATAGCCCCCGTCCTCCATGAAGGCGAGCCACTCGCCGTTCGTCACGGGGCGTGTCGCGAGCGCGTGGGGCTCGACGAGGACGCGATGGCGCGGCCGCTCGTTGTCGAAGGCGAAACCCTCGGCGGGCGCACCGATCTCGACGATCCCGCCCTCGCGCGCCACGAATGCGAGAGGCGGCGCTGCCGCGGCGGGCGGACGCGAGGGCAGCGCGGCGGGCGCGTACGCGGGGCGGAGCGGGTTCGAGAAGAACGCGTGCTTCACGTCGGTGAGGAGCAGCTCCTGGTGCTGCTCCTCGTGCGCGATCCCCACCTCCACGACGTCCAGGATCTCGCGCGACGGCTGGCCGGCGAGTGCGGCCGCCATGCGCTCGTCGACGTTCGCGCGGTAGCGGAGCACCTCCTCGAGCGGCGGCCGTGCGAGCAGCCCTCGCTCCGGCCGCGCCTGCCGCGGCCCCACCGCGTCGTAGTACGAATTGAAGAGGTATGCGTACGATTCGTGAAATGGACTGAACGTCCGCTCCACCCCGGGAAGGACGAACGCCTCGAAGAACCAGGTGGTGTGGGCGAGGTGCCACTTCGCGGGGCTCGCGTCGGGCATGGACTGGACGAGCGCGTCCTCGGGGGAGAGTGGCGCAGCCAGCGCGAGGGTCCTGCGGCGCACAGCCGCGAGCCGCGCGGCCAGCGCCCCCGCGCGTTCCGGATCTCCTGCCCCCCTCGACCTCGCCGTCACCGTCCCTCGCTCCCGGCGCGGTCACGCCCCCCGCCGCCTTGAAAGTTTCCACGCACGGGGAGCGACGCAACGCGCCGGAGGCGAATCCGGCCCATCTCGGGGCGCGCGGAGGGCGCCCGGTCGGGTTCGGGCTTCCGCCGTGCAGCGGTCCGCGGAATCGGTGCGGGCACGCCGCTTCCGCGCTACCCTCCCGCGCCGTGACAAGCCCCCGCGAGGAGATCTCCCGCCGCCTCGAGCTACGCCGCGCGGAGGCCGCCCGGCTCGACCGCGCCGACGCCCGCATCGCCTGGGGTCGCCTGGCGCTGTTCGCGGCCGCCGCCCTCGTCGCATGGCTCGCCTGGGCGGAGCACCGGCTCTCCGCCCTGTGGCTCCTCGCGCCCCTCGGCGCGTTCGTCGCGCTCGCGGTCCTGCACGATCGCGTCCTGTCGGCGCGCGCCCGTGCCCGGCGCGCCGTCGCGTTCCACGAGGCCGCGCTCGCCCGCATGGAGGGGAGGTTCGCGGGCACCGGGAACTCCGGCGATCGGTTTGCGGATCCCGCGCACCCCTACGCGCTCGATCTCGATCTGTTCGGCCGCGGCTCGCTGTTCGAGCTCGTCTGCGCCGCGCGCACGCGTCCCGGCGAGGAGCGGCTCGCCGCGTGGCTCCTCCACCCTGCCCCGGCGGCCGAGGCCCGCGCCCGCCAGCGCGCGGTGGCCGCGCTAGCGCCTCGCCTGGATCTGCGCGAGGACCTCGCCGTCCTCGGCGAGGACGTGCGCGCCGGCGTCGATCCGGCCGGGCTCGCCGCCTGGGGAGAGGCCGCGCCGCTCCTGCCAGGCGCGGTGCGCCCGGCGGGGCTCGCGCTCGCGGCGCTCGCCATCGCCGGGGCGATCGCCTGGAGCGCAGGGTTCGGCCCGGTCCCGTTCCTCCTCGTGCTGCTCGCCGAGTGGGGTCTCGTGCGCGCGCTGCGCGGCCGCATGACCCGCGTGCTCGGG
This sequence comes from Anaeromyxobacter sp., assembly GCA_035456445.1. GTDB lineage: Bacteria > Myxococcota > Myxococcia > Myxococcales > Anaeromyxobacteraceae > Anaeromyxobacter. The sequence continues at coordinate 24,013 of DATIDF010000159.1, read as the reverse complement.
GGCGTCGAGCGGCCGGCGGCGGAGCTGCGCGTGCTCGCGCTCCTGCTCGAGCGGCTCGAGGCAGAGCCGTTCGAGGACGCGCGGCTCGCGGCGCTCCAGGCCGCGCTCCGCGGCGAGGGCGCGCCGGCGTCGGCCCGGATCGCCGCGCTCGTCCGCGTGGTCTCGCGGATGGAGTGGGGGCGGAACCAGTTCTTCGCGCCGTTCGCGTTCGTTCTCGCCTGGGCGCCGCTCCACGCGTCGGCGGTGGAGCGCTGGCGCGCGAGCGCCGGGCGCGGAGTGCGACGCTGGCTCGAGGCCGTCGCGGAGCTCGAGGCGCTCTCCTCGCTCGCGGGCTACGCCTACGAGCACCCCGAGGACGCGTTGCCTGAGATCCTCGACGGGCGGCCTGGACAGGCCCCGCTCCTCGATGGCGACGCGCTCCGCCACCCGCTCCTCGCGGAGGCGGTGCCGAACGACGTGCGGCTCGGGGGTGAGGGGCCCCGGGTGCTCCTCGTCTCGGGCTCGAACATGTCCGGGAAGAGCACCTACCTGCGTACCGTCGGCGTGAACGTCGTGCTCGCGCTCGCGGGCGCTCCCGTCCGCGCCGCCCGGCTGCGGCTCACGCCGCTCCAGCCCGGCGCGACGCTCCGGATCCAGGACTCGCTGCAGGCCGGCCGCTCGCGCTTCTACGCCGAGATCACCCGGCTCAAGGAGCTCGTCGACCTCGCCGCCGGGCCGTTTCCGCTCCTGTTCCTCCTCGACGAGATCCTGCACGGTACGAACTCGCACGACCGGCGCATCGGCGCGGAGGCGATCGTGCGCGGGCTCCTCGCGCGCGGCGCGATGGGCCTCGTCACCACCCATGACCTCGCGCTCACCGAGCTTGCCGGCGCCGACGGCGCGCTCGCGAACGGGCACTTCGAGGACCAGGTGAAGGACGGCGAGATCGCGTTCGACTACCGGCTGAGGTCCGGCGTCGTCGCGCACTCGAACGCGCTCGCGCTGATGCGCGCGGTGGGGCTGCGGGTCTGACCGAGGTTGCCTGACCCCGTGCACGAGCCCGCGCCCGAGGAGAAGCCGGGCTCGGGCCCGTTCACGTTCACGGGGTCGCTCCAATCGAGCGCTGCCATGACACCCGACGCCGTCATTCCTCGACGGTGAGGATCTCCGCCCCCTCGTCGGTCACGGCGACGGTGTGCTCGAACTGGGCGGACCGCTTCCCGTCGGCGGTCACCGCGGTCCAGCCGTCGTCCCAGAGCAGGTCCTGCCAGGTCCCCTCGGTGATCATGGGCTCGACGGTGAACGTCATCCCCTTCTCCATGATCCGGCGCACCGACGGATCGTAGTGGTGCGGGATCTGGAGCGAGGTGTGGAACGTCTCGCCGATGCCGTGGCCGCAGTACGCGCGGACGACGCCGTAGCCGTGGCGCGAGGCATGCGCCTCGATCGCCCGGCCGATGTCGGAGATCGGCCGCCCCGGGCGCACCGCGGAGATGCCCTTCGCGAGGCACTCGCGCGCCACCTGCACGAGCCGGCGACCGTCCGGGTCCACCTCGCCGACGAGGAACGTCGCCGAGCAGTCGCCGTGCATCCCGTCGAGGTAGACGGTGATGTCGAGGTTCACGATGTCGCCGTCCTCGAGCGGGCGGCTGTCGGGGATGCCGTGGCAGATCACCTCGTTCACCGAGGTGCAGATCGACTTCGGGACCCCGCGGTAGTTGAGCGGGCTCGGGTAGCCGCCGAGCCGCAGCGTCTCCGCGTGGGCGATCTCGTCGAGTGCGTCGGTCGTGATGCCCGGGCGGACGGCGTCGCCCGCCACGCGGAGCACGCGCGCTCCGGCGCGGCAGGCGCGCCTGAGCCGCTCGAGCTCCTCCGGTGTCTTCACGTCCCGGCCTTGCGCGCGGGGCCGGCCGCTCGAGGCGTAATCGGGGCGCGGGATGGCGGGCGGCACGGCGCGGCGCGGCGACACGACCCCTGGCCGCAGCGTGCGCCGGGAGGGGCGCGCGGGCGCCGTCGATGGGGCGCCGCGCGCGTCCTCGTCCAGGTGGCATTTCTTGTACTTTTGCCCGCTTCCGCACCAGCAGGGGTCGTTCCGCCCCGGCCGCGCCCGAGCGAGCAGCTCGGTCTCGGTCACGGAGCGTTTCTAAGGGACCGAGGGCGATCGGGCAACCGGGGGGTCAGATCTGCGACGGGGCGTCCGTCTGGCCCGGGATCTTCTCGCGCGCGTTCCCCTCTGCCTCGAGCCGCTCGAACATCTCCTGCATCCGGATGCCGAGGTCCTCGAGCTCGTCCTTGGAGAGCGACTTCCGAACCTTGGGGAAGAGCTCCTTCTCCTCCTCCTCGACGTGGTGCTCGACCTGCTCCTTCAGCACCGACATCTTCGCGTCGAACTGCTCGTCGTCCGCTCCGATCTCCATGAGGTCGGCGAGGATCCGCTTCATCGAGAGGTGCTCCTCGACGGACTCGCGCAGGATGTCCTCGGTATTCTCCTGCTTCGACTCCGGGTAGAAGAGCTTCTCCTCGATCTCCGCGTGCATCGCGAGCTGGTCGGAGAGCTCGCGGCACAGCCGCTCCTTCGTCTTCTTCGCCTTCTCTCCTGCACCCTCGAACTCCTCGAAGAGCTCCTCCACCTCGCGGTGCTGCTGCTCCAGCAGGTCGATTGCGTTCACGGTCATCCCTCCTCGAGTGAGCCTATGCACGCGCGGCGGGAAAGGCGGAGAGGCGAGCCCGGTGCACGGACTCGCCTCTCTCTTCGTCGGACCGGACGTCGCAGCGGCGGTAGACGGGGCGCCCTGCCGGCGCCCGGGCGCACGAGCGACGCCTGGAGGTCCCGAGCGCCGGCTACGCCGCCCGACGGACGGTCGTCCGCTCCGAGCCCTTCTCGGCGCGGCGAAGCGCGACGTCACGCGTGATGGCGCGCACCACGAACAGGAGGAGCAGCCCGGCGCCCCCGAGGAACACGAGGTCCGGGACGAGCCGCGCCCAGGTGGCCGCGTGGATGAACTCGCTGCCGGTCACCTCGGGGCTGCGCGCGTACCACAAGCCCTTCTCGATCCCGATCGCGAACTGGTAGATGCCCGCGGGCAGGAGCGAGAAGACGATCATGCCGGCGAGGCCGCCGTTCAGGCCCCAGAACGCGCCCTTGAGGAGCCGGTCGTTCCACGCGTCCTTGCGCACGATGTTGCGCATCGAGAAGAGCATGAGCGCGATGGCGAGGAATCCGTACACGCCGAAGAGCGCGCCGTGCGAGTGGATGGGCGTCGTGTTCAGCCCCTGCGCGTAGTAGAGGACGATGGGCGGGTTGATGAGGAACCCGAGCACGCCCGCGCCGACGGCGTTCCAGAACGCGACCGCGACGAAGAAGTAGAGCGGCCAGCGCCAGGGCTGCGCGTTCGGGCCCGACCTCGCGAGCTTGAGGTTCTCGTAGACCTCGAAGCCGAGCAGCGTGAGCGGCACGATCTCGAGGGCCGAGAACGTCGCGCCGAGCGCGGTGATGAACAGGGGGGTACCCGTGAAGTACAAGTGGTGGAACGTCCCGATGATGCCGGCGCCGAGGTAGAGGAAGATCGAGAAGTACGTGGCGCGCAGCGCCGCCTTCTGCCCGACCGCGCCGATGCGGGCGAGGATGAAGGCGAGCGCGACGGTGGCGAACACCTCGAAGAAGTTCTCCACCCAGAGGTGCACGACCCACCAGCGCCAGTAGTCGGCGACGGCGATGTGCGTGCCGGGCGTGTAGAAGAGGCCCACCGAGTAGAAGAGCGGGATCGTCACCGAGGCGTAGAGGAGCAGGTGCGTGAGGCCGCCCTTGTCCTTCTCGGCCGCGAGCGCCGGCTTCACCGCGCGGTACACGAGGCCGAGCCAGAGCAGCATCCCGCCGATGAGCGCGATCTGCCAGACGCGGCCGAGCTCGATGTACTCGTAGCCCTGGTGGCCGAGGAGCCAGCCGTTCGGGCCCGAGAGCTTCCCGCGCACGCCGAGGTAGGTGCCCGCGAGCGCGCCGACGACGACCACCACGAGCGCGCCGAGCAGCGTGTACACGAGCGCCTTCTGCCCCTTCGGCTCGTGGCCGCCGACGGCAGGGCCGATGAAGAGGCCGGTAGCGAGCCAGCAGGTCGCGATCCAGAACACCGCGAGCTGGAGGTGCCAGCCGCGCGTCGCGGCGTACGGCAGGAGCTGGCCGATCTCGATGCCGAAGAGCCTGTTGCCCTCGACGGCGAAGTGGCCGGTCACGGACCCGAGCACCGCCTGGACGATGAACAGGAGGATCGCGACGAGGAAGAACGGCAGCGTCGCGCGCTGGCTCGGGGTCGGGTTCGGCTCGGCGAGGGCGGCGAGGCGGATCGGCTCCTCGTGATCCTTCCCGCGCATGCGGAGGTACGCGTAGATCGCCGCGAACGTGCCGAGGATGAGCAGGACGACGGAGAGGATGGACCAGACGAGCGACGACGGCAGCGGCCGGTTTCCGACGAGCGGATCGAACGGGAAGTTCGCGGTGTAGCTGAAGACCTCCCCCGGCCGGTTCGTGCCCGCCGACCACGCGGTCCAGAAGAAGAACGCGGTCATCGCGCGGGCCGCGGCGGGGTCCGACACGAAGCCAGCCGGGATCGACATCGCGTCGGATCCGTCGCCGAAGAGCCGCGTGTAGTAGGAGACGAGGACCGGGAACGCGGCCTCCTGGCCGGGCGAGAGGGTCAGCGTGCCGGTCGCGGGATCGTAGCGGTTCTGGCGCAGCTCATGGGCGACCTCGGACTCCACCCGGCCGCGCTCGCCGGCGGGGAGCGCCTCGAGCTCCGCCTGCGTGAACGCGGCGGCCTGCGCCCCGCGCCCGGCCGCGAGCCCCGCCGCGACCAGGCCGATCCGGTGGAGCGCATCGGCGGACCAGTCCGGCGCGAGGTAGGCGCCGTGTCCCCAGATCGAGCCGGTCTGCTGTCCACCGCGGGTGAGATACTGGAGCTGGCCCTGGTGGATGTCCTCGCCGGTCATCACGACCTCGCCGGACGCGGAGACGACGCGCTCGGGGATCGGCGGCTTGTGCTCGTTGATCTTCGCGCCCCCGAAGATGAGGACCGTGAAGCAGGCGACGATGGTGAACAGCAGTATGGCGCGTCCCTTGTGGCTCATGGAGTCTCCGGACTGCGAGGTATGAAGGGCATACGGCGCCGGGCCGCGGCGCCGTGGCGGTGCGGGTGCGTCGTGTCGGTGGTCGGTGGGGGCGCTTCGGGCGCGGCTAGCCGCAGCAGCCGTGGCGGTGCGACGACATCGTATCGCCGGCGGGGTGGCTCGTCGCCGCGTGCCGGGAGACGAGCTCGTCCGCGAGCGCGTGGTACCGCTCGTGCTCCCCCGCGCCGGTCTGCTGCTCCTCGAACCGCTCGCACTCCGCGGAGACGCGCTCCATCGCCTCGGGCGGGAGGTGCTGCTCCGCCATCGGATAGAGGACGGCGTCCTCCTTGTGGATGTGTCCGTGGAGCAGGTTCGAGTACGCGTTCGCGTCGTCGGCGATCTCCTGCAGATCGGCGGCGCTCCACTCGCCGTCCTGCGTCGTCTTCGCCGCGAGCGCGCCCACGAGCGCCCTGCCCTCCCCGTGCTCGTGGAGCATCACCGCGATCGGGCCGCCGTCCCGCGGGAAGCCGTGCGCGACCATGGTCGCGAACAGGATCTCCTCCTCCTTCCCGTGGTGGCAGCGATCGGCGAACTCGCGAATGAACGTGACGAACCGGCCGAGCTCGTCCTTGTCCGTCGTGCCCTTGCGGCGGGCCTCCTCGGCGAAGCCGACGAGGGCGTCGCACACGCGCTCGATCACGCGGTGCTCGTTCATGAGGGTCTCGATGGCGTCCATGGCTTCCTCCGTGCTCGGGATGGGCCGGGGGCGCAATCGGCCGCCCTGCCCCGGTCGTCCAAGAGGACGCACCCGGCCGTGAGATAGAGCAAAGATGTGGCCAAGCGTGGAACTACTTGAATCGACGGACGGTTCTGCGATCCAGGCTCGTCGGGGCACCGCTGGGAGGTTGACTGGCGCACCGTCATTTCGTTACTCACCGGCCCATGGTTGGCTCCCTGCCCGTCGTCTCGCACGAGGACCCGCACCGGCGCATCGTCGAGGAGGCGATCGAGGCGGTGCTCTCGACCGTCGACCTCGCGTCGGTGCTCGACCGCACGGGACACCTGCTGCGGCGCCACTTCGGGGAAACGCGCGTCGCGATCAACCGCATCTCCGCCAGCGACCCGACGCGTGCAGAGGTCGTGCTCGTCTCGGATCCGCGCCAGCCGTCGCCGGAGCTCGGCACCTCGTTCCCCCTCGCCGGCTCCGCGGCCGGCAAGGCGCTCGGCGATCGCGCCCCCTGCGTGATCGACCCGCTCCAGCCGAAGGCACCGCGGTACCGCGAGGAGCCGCTCCTCGCCGCTTACGGCTACGGCTCGCTCGTCTCGTTCCCGCTCGTGTTCGAGAAGGAGCTGCTCGGTACGCTCGACATCGCGCATCCGCCGGCGGAGGGGCTCCTCGACTGCTGCTACGAGGTCGCGAAGCAGGTGGCGCACCTCGTCGCGATCGCGCTGCACAACAGCCTCATGGTCGAGGAGGTCCAGCGGCTGAACCGGCTCCTCGGCCGCGAGAACGCGCTCCTCAAGGAGGAGATCCGGCAGATCAAGCGCGACGCCCGTTACGTCGCGGAAAGCCCGGCCATGAAGGACGTCGTCGAGCGCGTGCGCCTCGTCGCGCCCTCGACGACCACCGTCCTCGTCCGCGGAGAGACCGGCGTCGGCAAGGAGGGGCTCGCGCGGATGGTCCATGAGTTCAGCCCCCGCTTCAACGCACCGTTCGTCCCGGTGAACCTGGGCGCCATCCCCGAGGGGCTCATCGAGAGCGAGCTGTTCGGCCACGAGAAGGGCGCCTTCACCGGCGCGAGCCGGCGCCGCGCGGGTCGCTTCGAGCAGGCGGACGGTGGGACGGTCTTCCTCGACGAGGTCGGCGACGCGCCGCCCTCCGTGCAGGTCCGGCTCCTGCGCGTGCTGCAGGAGCGCGTCGTCGAGCGCGTCGGGGGGACGGAGCCGGTCAAGGTCGACGTGCGCGTCGTGGCCGCCACGAACCGCAATCTCGAGGAGATGGTCGCGCGCGGCACGTTCCGCGCGGATCTCTACTACCGGCTCGCGATCTTCCCGATCGAGGTGCCGCCGCTGCGAGAGCGGCGCGAGGAGATCCGTCCGCTCGCGCTGCACTTCCTCGCGCGCCACGCGGCCGCGATGCACCGCCGGCCGCCGCGCGTCGGCGAGGACACGTGGCGTGCCCTCGAGGCGCACGACTGGCCCGGCAACGTGCGCGAGCTCGAGAACTTCCTGCAGCGCGCGCTCATCCTCTCGCCCGGCCCGGACCTCTCGCTCCCCGATCTCCCGGCCCGCCTCACCCCGGACGGCGCGCTCGCCGACGCCGGGGACAGCGCCGCTCCCGGCACGTTCGAGGAGGAGGTCCGCGGGCTCATCGAGCGCGCGCTCACGCACGCCGGCGGGCGCGTCTACGGGCCGGGCGGCGCGGCCGCGTTGCTCGGGCTCCGCCCGACCACGCTGCAGGGCAAGATGAAGAAGTACGGCGTCTCGCCTCCGCGCGGGCGGACGTAGCGCGACATCTCACGATCACAAGCTGCTCGCTTGGATTGAGCCCGTAAACGAGCCCGCGCCCGCGCCCGAAACCGCCGGGCTCGGGCTCGGGCTCGGACTCGGGCGCGGCTCAAGTCGACCGAGTCAGCGCTTCAGGGCTGCGCCCCGCCCGGGCTCGCTTCGCTCGCCAGGTCAACGCCTACGCCGCCTCGCCGCCGCGCGCGATCGCGAGGATCTCCGCGAGCACCCCGCCCGCCGTGCTCGCGCCACCGACGCCCGCCCCCTGGACCACGAGCGGGCGCTCCGCGTGGCGCGCGGTGGTGAACGCCACGTACGCCTCGACGCCGACGAGCCGCGCGGCCGGGTCGGCGAGGTCCACCGCCTCCGGGCCCACCCGCGCGACCACGCGGCCGTCCGGCCCGGTCTGCACGTGCGCGAGATAGCGGAGCACCCTGCCGTCCGCGCGGAGCCGCTCGACCTTTCCCGCGAGCGCCTCGTCCTGCGCGCGCAGCGCGGCGATGAGGGCCTCCGCGGAGCCGGGCACGAGCGCTCCAGGGGGCACGAACGGCTCCACCTCGACGTCCTCGAGCGCGAGCTGCGCGCCCATCTCGCGGGCGAGGATGAGCGCCTTGCGGGCCGCGTCGCGCCCGGAGAGGTCGTCGCGCGGATCCTCCTCGGCGTACCCGAGGCCCATCGCCCAGCGCACGGCGAGCGAGAGCGGCACGCCGCGCCCGAGCTCCGTGCACAGGTACCCGAGCGTCCCGGACAGCGAGCCGACGATGGACCGCACGCGATCGCCGCTTCGTACGAGGCGGCGCAGCGTGCCGATCACCGGGAGGCTCGCGCCCACCGCGGTGTCGTAGCGGTACTGCCGCCCGTGGTGGCGGCGCGCCTCGCGGAGCTGCTCGCGGCGGCGGGGCGGCGCCGCGAGCGGCCGCTTGTTCGCGGCGACGACGTCGATCCCGCGCCGGAACGCCTGCTCGTAGACGTCCTCCATGCCGTCCGCGGCGGTGAGGTCCACGAGGATCGGCCGCGGGAGCCGGGCGATCCGATCGAGGAGCGCCGGCGCGCTCGCGGCGTCGACCGGGCCGATCGCGGGCGCTGCGGCGAGCAGCTCTCGCCACCTGTCGAGATCGAGGCCATCCTCGTCGACGAGGGCGCCGCGCCGGTCCGCGATCCCGACCACCCGCAGCACCGTCTCGTAGTCGAGCTCGAGCTCCGTCTCCTGGGCGCGGAGCTGCTCGACGAGCTCGGCGCCGACCTTCCCCTTTCCCAGCACGAACAGCGAGACGCCGTGCTCCGCGTAGGCCCGGTCGATGGGCGCGCCGCCCGTCGCGGCGGCAGGCTCCCGGCGCCGACGCTCGCCACGGAACTCGGCCACCATGTCCGAGAGCCGGTCGACGTCGATGAGGAAAGCGTCGTGCCCGTGCGGCGAGTCGAGGACGGCGAGCCGCGCGTTCGGCACGAGGGAGGCGAGCTCGCGCTGCTCCCACGGCCAGTAGAGGACGTCCGAGTCGATCGAGACGACGAGCGTCGGCTGCCGGATGGAGCGCAGCACCTCGTCGAAGTCGCCCCGCGCGCGTGACACGTCGTGCGTGTCCATCGCCTTCGTCAGCGCGACGTACGTCGCCGGATCGAAGCGATCTACGAGCAGCTGGCCCTGGTAGCGCAGGTAGCTCTCGACCGCGTAGACGTCCTCGGTTTGCGGACGGCGCGCGAAGCGCTGCTCGAACGAGGGCTGGCTCCGGTACGTGAGCATCGCCATCATGCGCGCCGCGGCGAGGCCCGCCTCGGGTGGATCGGCGGGGTCGTAGGCGCCCCCCCTCCAGCGCGGGTCGGCGTAGATCGCCTGCCGTTGCGCCTCCGACAGGCCGATGCACCAGGCCGAGTGGCGGGCGGTCGAGGCGATGAACACCACCGACTCCACGAGCGCCGGGTAGCAGAGCGCCCACTCCAGCGCCTGCATGCCGCCGAGCGAGCCGCCGATGACCATCCGGACTCGGCGAACCCCGAGCGCCTCGGCGAGCGCATGTTGCACGCGGACCATGTCGCGGACGGTGATCGCCGGGAACGCGCCGCGGTAGGACCGTGCCGTCTCCGGATCGAGAGACGTCGGCCCGGTCGTGCCGTAACAGCTCCCGAGGATGTTCGCGCAGACGACGAAGTCGCGCGAGGGATCGAGGGCGCGCCCCGCCCCGAACAGGCGCGCCCACCACTGGTCCGCGTCCGCCGATCCCGTGAGCGCGTGGCACACGACGACACCGTTGCCGCCGTCCGGCGCGAGCGTGCCCCAGGTCCGGTACGCGATCTCCACGCGCTCGAGGCGGCCGCCCAGCTCGAGCTCGAGCGCGCCGGGCAGCACGAGCGATCGCGTCTCGGGCGAGACGAACGCCGCGCGCCCCTCCGCGGAGCGATCCGGACTGCCCGTCTTGGGGGTCATGGACGGCGGAGGGTAACGACCGGGGATCCGGGGTGTCAAGGCGCTGCGGCGCACGATGGCGAGCGCCGCCGGTTGGGATTCCGACGGCGCCCACCATCTCGACAGCCACTTCAGCGGCTCGTGCGGGACGTGCGCCGCGTCGTTCCGCGCCGGGCCGCGCCGCGCTTCGTCGTCGTGCCGCGCTTCGTCGTCGTGCGGGCCGCGCCGGCGGAGCGCCCGCCGCGCGCGCCGCTGCGGCTCTTCTTGCCGCCCTTGCGGCCGATCTCCGAGTAGAACTCGGGGCCCCGCGCGCGGAGCGTCGCGTTCCCGCCCTTGCGCCCCGCGTCGCTGCGGGAGGCGCCGCCGCGGCGGCCGCCGCGCGCGCGCGCCGTCGCGCCCTTCCGGTTCGTAGTCTTCTTCGGCATGCGTTCCCTTCCGAGCGATGTCGTCCGCTCGCTTCCTTTCGCGGGAAGCCTGCTCACGGTGGGTCGCACCCGCAAGCGCTCCTCGCGCCGGGGCGCGCCTCGGGAGAGGTGGAACCGCGCGCAGAGGAGATCAGCGAGCGGCTCGACGTCGTCGGGATCGATGAGCGGGAGCCGCCGCGACGCCCGCGCGCCGACGATCGCGAGGACGCGCGGGTCTTCGTCCGCGAGCAGGGCGCGGGACACGCCGGGCCGGTACACCTCCACGCGCGGGAGCGGCTCGTGCTTGAACCCTTCCGCGAGCACGAGGTCGACCTCGGGGAGGAGCCGCGCGAGGGCGCGCGCGCCGCCGACGGGCGGGCCGAAGTAGGCGAGCCCGTGCGGCCCCTCGATCGCGGCGGCGATCGCGCCGGCGCGGCGGAGCACGTCGGTGTCCTTGCCAGGCACGTCGAACGGGTGTGGATGACCGGTGTGCTTCAGCGCACCGACGCGCACGCCGCGCCGGACGAGCGCGGGGATGAGTCGCGAGAGGAGCCGCGTCTTGCCCGAGCCCGAGAACCCGGACACCGCCACGATGGGCGGCTTCCTCACGCGTCGTCGGCGAGGAGCCACGCGGTCACCTCCGTGCCCTCGGGGAGATCGCCCGCCTCCGCGGGCAAGAGCAGGAGCGCGTCCGCGAGCGCGGGGCCGCGAACCTGCGCCGCGTCCCTCCCGAGCGGCCGCGCGCGACCGCCCGGCTCGAGGCGCGCCCACAGGAGCCGCGCGCGACCGGGCCTTCCCGAGCTGGCCTCGGCGAGCCGCACCGGGATCGCGGGGCGCTCGCGGCGCGCGGCGCCGCAGAGTGCGAGGAGCGCCGGCCGGGCGAAGACCTCGAACGCCACGAGGCAGGCGGAGGGACTCCCTGGGAGCCCGAGGACCGGCGACGCGCCGAGCAGCGCGAAGAGGAACGGCTTGCCGGGCTTCATCGGGACGCCGTGCACGCGCACGTCGGCGCCGAGCGCGACGAGCGCCGATGGGACGAGATCGCGTTCACCGACGGAGACGCCGGCGATCGTGATCACCGCGTGGCAGACGCGCGCCGCGTCCGCGATCGCCGCGGACACGGCGTCGAGCCGATCCTCGACCGCGCGCCGCTCCACCTCGAGACCGAGCGCGCGGGCGAGGCCCGCCACCGCGACTCCGTTCGAGTCCGGCGTGCGCCCGGTCACGATCTCGTCGCCGGTGGACAGCACCGCGACGCGGGGCCGGCGGTGAACGCGCACCGGATCCGCCCCGACGGCGGCGAGGAGCGCCGCCTGGCGCGCGCCCAGCCGGACGCCGGCGTCGAGCGCGAGCCCGCCCGCGACCACGTCCTCGCCCGCGAGCCGCACGTTGTCGCCGCGGCGCGCAGCTTCGATGAACCGCACGAGGCCGCCCTCCGCGCGCGCCGCCTCCTCGCGCACCACCGTGTCCGCGCCGGGCGGCAGCGGAGCGCCGGTGAAGATGCGGACCGCGGTGCCAGGGGCGAGCATCGTGCCCCCGAGATCGCCGGCATAGCGCGCGCCCTTCACCTCGAGCGCGCACGCGCCCCGGACGTCCTCGGCGCGGATCGCGTAGCCGTCCATCGCCGAGCAGGTGGCTGGCGGCGCCGGGACGCGCGCGAGCGCGGGTGCCGCGAGGTACCGGCCCGCGGCGTCCGGGAGCGCGACCACCTCGGCCTCGAGCGGCGGGATGGCGGCGACCACCGCGTCCCTGATCCGGAACAGCTTCTCCATGCGCGCGCATCATGCCACGCGCTCGCCCCGCTCGCCGTCGCGCGCGCCTCGCCACCGCGTCGCGGTGGCGAGGACCCGCCGCGGCGCCTCAGCGACCGAATGGCGTGCTCGGCTCAGGAGCCGAACAGCAGCGGCAACGCGCATCGCAGGCTCGCGCGGGACCCCGCCCCCGCGCGAGGCGTCCTGTCGGCAGGCGGCCAGGCGAGCGATCGGACGAGCACGGCGAGGGTGCATCCGGGCGAGCCCATGCACCCGCCTCCGCAAACCTTGCGCACAGTGGAGGGCCCCCGAAGCGCAAACGCATTGTCTGCACGACCCGCGTTATAAAACCCCGGGTCTACGCGGGCCTAGGTCGTGCAAACAGACGCGGATCAAGGAACGGACGCTTAGCGGCGGGGAGGAACTGCGGTGCTTTCAAACGCTCCAGTCTCGGACTGCAATGCCTGCTCGCTGGGGCTCGCCTCGCAGGGTCGCTGCCGGCTGACGCCCACCACGCGCGAGTCCGGCGCGACCATCTGCGCTCAGGGTGAGCGGCCTCGGACGGTCTACTTCATCAAGGAGGGCTTCGTCGCGCTCTCCGCCGTGAGCCCGCGCGGTTCGGAGCTGCTCCTTTCGCTTCGCGGCCCGACCTCCCTCCTCTGCACCGAGTCCCTTCACGGCGAGCCGTCGCCGTTCGAGGTGCGTGCGCTCTCCCGCGTGCGGATCTGCGGGATCGGTGGCGACGCGATGTCGCAGTGGATCGGGCCGGAGAAGAGCGCTGCTCGCGTCGTGCTGGACCTCCTCCTCACCGAGTCGCGCGCGCAGCGCGACGAGGTGAACTGGCGCCAGGGCGACTGCCTCTCGCGCGTCGCGCGCTTCGCGCTGGCCCACGCGCGCTTCCTCGCGGACCGCCCGAACGCCGTTCGCAAGCAGGTCGTCGCGCGACTCCTGGGCATGCGCCCGGAGACGCTCTCCCGCTGCCTCACGAAGCTCGAGAAGGACGGCGTCGTCGACGCCTCGCGTGGCGTCCGTGTGCTCGATCACCGCAGGCTGGCGGCCATCGCGATGGAAGACAACGCCGCCTGATCCCTGTTAGAACAGGGCCGGTAGCGCCGAGAAAGGACTTTCACATGTTTCCCAAGCTCGGAATGGGCGAGCTCGTCGTCATCTTGCTCATCGTCGTGATCCTCTTCGGGGCGAGCAAGCTGCCGCAGCTGGGCGCCGGTCTCGGACAGGGCATCCGCAGCTTCAAGAAGTCGTTCAGCGGAGAGGACGAGGAGAAGCCCGCGACGCCGAGCGCCTCGTCCCCGGACCAGGCGTCCAAGCCCAAGCAGGCGTAGCGTCGAACGTTCGTCGGCTGCGCGTATGCGCGCGGCGTCGTCGTCTTTTCGAGCCTCCACGGGGGCGAGCGCGGAAGCGTTCGCCCCCGTGTCGTTTCTCGCGCCAGGAACCCTCCAGCGCGGGCATCCCCCTTGAATGGTCGTTGGGGATACACTCCCGGGGGGGAATGCAATGAAGCGAATCCTGGTCGCGGTGGACGGTTCGGATCCCTCGCTGAAGGCGGCGCGAATGGCGGCGGACATCGCGCTCCGGTTCGGGTCGAAGCTGACCCTCGTGCACGTCGTCCCGAAGCTCCTACTCCCCCCCGACGTGTACGGGCTCACCATCGCCGAGGTCGAGAAGGAGCACCGCGCCTACGCCGACCGGTTGCTCGAGCGGGCGGTCGAGGAGATCGAGGAGCCATCCATCCCGGTCGAGACATCCGTGCTGTACGGCGCTCCCGCGGAGGCCATCGCCGAGGCGGGGGCCGCCGCCGACGTGGGGATGATCGTCATCGGCAGCCGAGGCCACGGCGCGGTCGCCCGCGTGTTCCTCGGAAGCGTGTCGGACCGGCTCGTCCACATCAGCCCGAAGCCGGTGCTCGTCGTGCACTGAAGGATCCGTGTAGACTCGGCGCCGATGATCTCGGTCGCCGATTTCATGACGAAGGATCTCGTCACGGTGCGCGAGTCCGACGACCTCGCGCTCGCGGAGTCGCTGCTCCGCCTCGGCGGGATCCGACACCTCCCCGTCGTCAAGGGAGGCCGGCTCGTCGGCCTCCTCACCCATCGTGACGTGCTGCGTTCCGGCCAGTCGGGCCGACCCTCGGCGCGCACGCTGCTCGTCTCGGAGATCATGACCCGCGAGCTCACCACGGTCCGACCGGGGATGGGCCTCTCGCAGGCGGCGCGGCTCATGCTCGAGCGGAAGTTCGGTTGTCTCCCGGTGTGCGACGAGCAGGGGCGGCTCGTCGGTATCGTCACCGAGGCGGACTTCGTCCGGTTCGCCGCAGACATGGTCCGTGACCTCGATCTCGTCGCGGAGGCGGTCCGCGCCCAGGAGCGCGGCGGGCTCGCCTGAGCGCCCGTTGACCTGCGGGGGGCGCGCCGCTAGATGACCAGCGTGCCCGAGAGCGTGTTCGACGAGCTCAAGCGTTACGTCGGCTGGGGAGAAGCGGACGAGCAGTCGCTCCGTGCGCTGCACGGCGCCGCGGCGCCGCAGTTCCAGCGGCTCGCGCAGGCGTTCTACGAGCGAATCCTGGCGCACGACGGCGCGCGCACCGCGCTCGTGGGCGGCGAAAGCCAGGTCGGCCACCTGAAGGTCACGATGGTCGCCTGGCTCGACCAGCTCCTCAGCGGCCCATGGGACGAGGCGTACTGGGACCACCGCTACCGCATCGGCCGCGTCCACGTCCGCATCGGCCTGCCGCAGCACTACATGTTCGGCGCGATGAACGTGCACCGCAGCGGCCTCGCCCGCATCGCGTACGAGCGCTTCCACGCGGATCCGGTCGCGCTCGAGGGGGTGCGCAACGCGCTCGGCAAGATCCTCGACCTCGAGCTCGCGGTGATGCTGCACACCTACCGGGAGGACCTGCTCGCGCAGCAGGCGCGCGTCGAGCGGCTCTCGACGTTCGGACAGCTCGTCGGCTCCATCGGCCACGACCTGCGCAACCCGCTCGGTGTGATCGAGACGTCGCTCTACATCCTCCGGACGCGCGTCGGCGAGGACGAGCGCGCGAGGAAGCACCTCGATCGCATAGGCGAGCAGCTCGGCGTCGCGAACGGGATCATCACGAACCTGCTCGACATGATCCGCAACCGCCCGCTCGCGCGCGAGCGCGTCGCGCTCCGCGCGGTGCTCGGGGGCGCGGCGGAGGCGGTGAAGCGCCCCGCGGGCGTGTCGCTCGCGCTCGAGGGGCTCGACGCGCTCCCGCCGGTGGAGGGGGACCCGGTCCAGCTCCGCCAGGTGTTCGTGAACCTCCTCGAGAACGCGGTGTTCGCCGCCTCGCCCGAGGGCGCGGTGGCGGTGCGCGGCCGCGCCGCCGACGGCGCGGTCACGCTCGACGTGGAGGACTCCGGCCCGGGAGTGGATCCGTCCACGCGCCGGCGCCTCTTCGAGCCGCTCATCACCACGAAGGACAGGGGCATCGGGCTGGGGCTCGCGCTCGTGAAGCGAATCGCGGAGCGCCACGGCGGGTCGGTCGAGTACTCAGACCGGCCGGGCGGAGGGGCCCGCTTCACGGTCCGCCTGCCCGCCTGATGCGCGGAGGCCTCGCATGCGCCGCTACCTCATCGTCGACGACAACCGCGACTTCGCGGAGAACCTGGCCGAGATCCTCCGGGACAGCGGCGACGAGGTCGCCATCGCGGAGGGCGGACCGGAGGCGCTCGAGCTCGCGCGGGGGCAGCGCTTCGACGCGCTGCTCACCGACATGAGGATGCCGTTCATGGGCGGCGCGGAGCTCGTGCACGAGATCCGGCGCATCGATCCGGGCGCCGCCGCGATGGTGATCACCGCCCATGTCTCCGACGACGCGCTCGAGGCCGCCCGCCGGGAGGGGCTCCTCGCGGTGCTGCCGAAGCCGGTGGCCGTGGGCCGGCTGCTAGAGCTCCTCGCGGTCGCGCGGCGGGACGGGCTCGTGGCGGTCGTCGAGGACGATCCGCGCATGTCCGACAACCTCTGCGAGGCGCTCCGCGGCCACGGCTTCGCGGCCGTGACGGCGGCGTCGGTGCTCGAGACCGAGCGGCTCGGGCCGGTCGAGCCGTTCTGCGCGCTCGTCGACCTGCGCGTCCCCGGCGGCGCGGACGGTGAGGCGATGCGCCGCCTGCGCGAGAAGTTCCCCGGGCTGCCGATGATCGTCGTGAGCGGCATCCCCGAGCCCCCCACGCTCCCGCACGAGGGCTACTTCACGAAGCCGTTCGACACGGCCGAGCTCCTCGCTGCCGTCGAGCGCCTCTACGGTCACCGCGGAGAGGCGGTCGCGCGCGAATGAAGAGCGCCCCGAAGCCCGCGCGCATCCTCGTCGTCGACGACAACGCGGGGCTCGTCGAGAACCTCTGCGAGATCCTGGACGGCGCCGGCTACACGTCCCGCGGCGCCGCGAGCTGCGCCGAGGCGCTCGCGAGCGCGCGCGACGGATTCGACGTCGCGCTCGTCGATCTGCGCCTGCCGGACGGCGACGGGACCGCGCTCGCGCCGCAGCTCAAGGAGCGGTCTCCCGACGGCGAGGTCGTGCTCCTCACCGGATTCGCGACGCTCGAGTCCGCCGTCGCGGCGGTGCGTGCCGGCGCGTGCGCGTACCTCGTGAAGCCCTGCGCCACGCAGGAGCTGCTCGTCACCGTCGAGCAGGCGATGCGGCAGGTTCGCCTCCACGTCGAGAAGCGCGATCTCTCGCGGCGGGCGCAGATGGCCGAGAAGCTCGCGGCGGTCGGCACCATGACCGCCGGCCTCTCGCACGAGATCCGCAACCCCTTGAACGCCGCCGCGCTGCAGCTCTCGGTTTTGGAGCGGCGGATCCAGCGGCTCCCCCGGGACGTGCAGCCGCCCCTGCTCGAGCCGCTCACGCTCGTGCGCGACGAGATCCGGCGGCTCGACCACATCCTCGAGGACTTCCTCCAGTTCGCCCGCCCGCGCGAGTTCGCCGCGAAGCCCGTCGACGTCGGGGCGCTCGTGAACCGCGTCCTCGACCTGCTCGGCGCGCAGGCCGAGCGGCGCGACGTCCGGCTCGAGCGCGATCTCGATCCGGTGCCGCCGGTCGCCGGCGACGAGGAGCGGCTCCGTCAGGTGCTCGTGAACTTCGGGCTGAACGCGCTCGAGGCGGTGCGGGACGGCGGGCTCGTTCGCGTCTCCTGCCGCGAGTCGTCCCCCGCGAGCGGCCGGCCCGACGACCCGCGCCAGGTGTCCATCCTCATCGACGACGACGGGCCCGGCGTCCCGGCCGAGTCACGCGACCGGATCTTCGAGCCGTTCTTCACGACCAAGGCCAAGGGCTCGGGCCTCGGCCTCTCCATCGTGCACGCGATCGTGACGCAGCACGGGGGGAAGATCACCGTCTCGGAGTCGCCCGAGGGCGGCGCACGGTTCTCGCTCGAGCTGCCACAGGCGCGCTAGGAGCCGCGTCCTACTCCGCCCCACCCGCCTTCTCGGCCGGCTCGAGATCCTCGCGCTCGTGCGGCTCGCGCGCGCCGGAGGCGTACTCCTTCAGGCGGTACTGGATCTTCCGGACGCTGATGCCGAGGATCTCCGCCGCGCGCGAGGTCGAGCCGCCGACCATCTCGAGCGTGCGCAGGATCGCCTCGCGCTCGATCTCGTAGAGCGTCGCGCCCGGGATGAGCGCACCCGGTGACCGCTCGCGCGGCCGGGGACCGCGCAGGCTCGGCGGCAGGTCGTCCGCGGTGAGCTCCGCCGCCTTGCACAGGACGACGGCGCGCTCGACCACGTTCTCGAGCTCGCGGACGTTGCCGGGCCAGTCGTGCGAGAGGAGCGCGTTCAGCGTTCCGGGCGCGAGGCCGCGGATCTCCTTGCCGTAGGCCTTCGCGTACTTGTCGATGAAGTGGGAGACGAGCGCCGGGATGTCGCCCTTGCGTTGCCGCAGCGGCGGGAGCGTGACGGCGACGACGTTCAGCCGGTAGTAGAGGTCCTCGCGGAACTTGCCCGCCTTCACCTCGGCCGCGAGCTCTCGGTTCGTCGCCGCGACGAGCCGCACGTCCACCTTGATGGTCTGCGTGCCGCCGACGCGCTCGAACTCCTTCTGCTGCAGGACCCGCAGCAGCTTGATCTGCAGCGCGGGCGAGATGTCGCCGATCTCGTCCAGGAACAGCGTGCCGCCGTCGGCGAGCTCGAAGCGCCCCTCCTTGCGGCCGATCGCGCCGGTGAACGCCCCCTTCTCGTGGCCGAAGAGCTCGGACTCGAGCAAGGTCTCCGAGAGCGCGGCGCAGTTCACCTTGATGAAAGGCTTGTCGGAACGCGGCGACTCCTCGTGGAGCGCCTGGGCGATGAGCTCCTTGCCGGTGCCCGACTCGCCGAGGATGAGCACCGTCGCGCGCGTGGGCGCGGCGCGCTTCACGACCTCGTAGACCGCCTGAAGCTCGGGGGCGTCGCCGACGATGTTGTGGAAGCGGTACCGCTCGCGGACGCGCTCGCGCAGGTTCGCGGTGTCGCGCTGGAGGCGGAGCTTCTCGAGCGCCTTCTCGAGCACGACGATGACCGCGTTCACGTCGAGCGGCTTGACGAGGTAGTTCTCCGCCCCCGCCCGCATCGCCTCGACCGCCGCCTCGACGCTCGCGAAGGCGGTCATCATCACGAAGACCGCGTCGGAGCCCTGCTCTCGCGCGCGCTTGAGGAGCGTGATGCCGTCCATGCGCGGCATGCGAACGTCGGCGAGCACCGCCGCCGGCGCGAACCCCGGAAGGAGCGCGAGCGCCTCCTCCCCATCCGCGGCCTCCGCGACCTCGTACCCCTCGTCGGAAAGGATCGTGCGCAGCGCGACACGCGCATTCTGCTCGTCGTCGACGACGAGGATCCGCTCCTTCCCCGAGCGGCCCGCCGTGTTCGGAATGTTCACCGTTGCCTCACCTCGAGCGCAAACCGTGCAGGACGCCGCAGGTTATGCACGATTCCGGGCGCGAGATCCACCGGATCTCACCGCAAGTTCCCGGCCCCAAAAGACAAATATCGACCACTCCTGGCCTGCTCACCGGCGTTCCCGCGGAAGCGAGCCGGCGCCTTCCACCCGGCCGAGCCTGTCGTACGGCCTCCACCTGAAGCGCGCTCCCAGCGACTCGGCGACGCTGCGACAGGCGTCCTCCGAGAGCCCGGGCAACGCGACCGCGCTCGCCGCCACGTCCGGGATGCAGCGCGCTGCGCTGCGGATGAACCCCTTCACGGCATCGTACGCCGTCTCGCCGAAGCGGCTCGGACAGTAGTGCGCGTAGGTCTCGGCGTCCGGCGCGTTGAGCGACACGGATACCGCCGAGACGCCCGCCTCCGCGAGCAACGGCGGTACGTCGAAGCCCTCGCGCAGGCTCGCGATTCCGTCCGTGTCCACCCGGATGCGCTTCACGCCGGCCTCGCGCAGCCGCCGGACGAGCGCGAGGAGCACGTCGAGCCGCCGCGTCGCCTCGCCGAGCCCGGTGAACACCACCTCGGAGCGCCCCGCGATCCCGGCGCGCTCCGCGGCAGCCCAGACCTCGTCGGCGCTCGGATTGCGGGTAAGCCGCAGGTCGAAGCCCCCGACCGTCCAATCGCCGTCGCGGATCTTCGGGCAGAAGACGCACGCGAGGGTGCACGCGCTCGTGAGGTTCAGGTAGAGCGCATCTCCAAGGACATAAGCGAGCGTCGGCTCGCGCTGTTCGGTGTCGACGACCACGGGCGCGTCAAATAGCAGGCCCCTGCCGGGCGCGCCAGAGGCGGACGCCTCGGGCAGGGGCATCTCTTCAACCGCCGAAGACGAGCGGCGATTTCAGGAAGAGCGTCCCGTTCGCGGCGGCCGGGGGGCCGTCAGTCGATCAGGTTCACGTGGCCGCTGCAGGCGAGGCAGTAGCGCGCCTCGGGGATCGCGCGGAGGCGCTGCAGCCCGAGCGGACCGCCGCAGTTCAGGCACCGCCCGTAGCTGCCGGCCTGGATCCGCGCGAGGGCCGCGTCGATGTCGGCGATCTCCCTGCGCACGCCGTCGGAAACCGGGGCCGGCATGGCCTCGTAGTCCGCCCAGCGCGCCGCGGGATCCGCGGCGGAGTGGGTTGTTCCGAGGCTGAGCGAGCGACGGCGCCGCAGCAGGATCTCGCGCGCCTCCGCCTCGATGCGGCTCATGGGCCTCGGCCTTTTCACGAGCCGTGCCTCCGGAATTCTGGCCTGATTTCGCGAAGTACCCGGCGAGACTTGCGTGCGACGGATCGGTTGACGCACGGCTTGCGCAGGCATTCCGAGGAGCAGGCGGGCCCGCTCCCGCGCCGGCGATCGCACCTCCGCTCGTGGCAGATCGCCCTCGCCTGCCTCGGCGGCCGTCGGAAAGGGGTCGGCGCGCGGCCCCAGCGCGCATACGCGGCGCGCGAGCGGTCGCTCGCGCGGCCCCCGGCGAGGCATCACGGCAGCTCGAGCTCCGCGGCGCGCACGAGACGGACGCCCGCCCTCGCGAGCCTGGCGTCCACCTCCGCGCGTCGCTCGGGGAACACGGCGCGCGTGAGGTCGTCCAGCACGAGGGGCTCGAAGCCCTCCGCGGCCGCGTCCTCGGCGGACCAGAGGACGCAGAAGTCGCGTGCGAGCCCGCTCAGGAACACGCGGCGCACGCCGCGCGCCGCGAGCCATGCGCCGAGGCCGGTCGTCGGCCGGCGCCCGTCCGGCCCGACGTTCTCGCGGAACGCGCTGTACGAGTCCACCTCGACGCGCCCTCCCTTGCGCAGCACGAGCGTCGTGTGCGCGTCCGGGAAGCCGGGGTGGAGCGCCGCGCCGCGCGTGGTGCGGACGCAGTGGTCCGGCCAGAGCTCCTGCGGGCCCTGCGGAAGCGCGATCGTCTCGAATGCCTTCGCGCCTGCGTGCGAGGACGCGAACGACACGTGGCCGGGCGGATGCCAGTCCTGCGTCGCGACGACCGTCGCGAACGCGGGCGCGAGCCGGGCGATGGGCGCGACGATGGCGTCTCCGCCTGCGACGGCGAGCGCGCCGCCCGGGAGGAAGTCGTGCTGCAGGTCCACCGCGAGGAGCGCGTCGTGCTCGCGATCGATGCGCATGACCCTGTCTTAACCCGCGCGCACCCCGCGGTCCGTGTCGCGCGCACCCGCCACCTCGCCCCCGGCAGGGGGAAGACCGTCCGCGCGACGCGCGCCGGAAAGGCCCGGAACCGGCCGGAATCCGTGTTGTCTCGGGCGCAGGGCTGAGCTAGCTTGCGCGCACCATGGACAAGATCTGGGTCAAGGACGTCAAGGAGGGAGAGCGCCTGAAGAGCGTCTTCCTCGTCGCTCGCAAGGCGGTGCCGACCGCGAAGAGCGGAAAGACGTACCTGTCGGTCACCTTCCAGGACAAGACCGGCGAGCTCGAGGCGCGCGCGTTCGAGCGCGTGGACGAGCTCTCGGCGGCGTTCGAGGAGAAGGACTACGTCGAGGTCGAGGGGGCCATCGGCGCGTTCCAGGGCAAGCCCCAGCTCAAGATCGAGGTGGCCGGCAAGGTTCAGGACGCCGCGGCGCTCGACGCCGCCGAGTTCGTCTGGAGCCCCCCGCCGGAACCGAAGAAGCCCGAGAAGCCGGCCGCCGCCGGGGTGGAGGACACGCTCTGGAACGAGCTCCTCGGCCTCGTCGACGTGATCGCCGATCCGCACGTGAAGAGCCTCGTGAAGGCCTTCATCGAGGACGACGACGTCGCGAGCCGGATGCGCCGCGCGCCCGCCGCGAAGACCATCCATCACGCCTACGCGGGCGGCCTGCTCGAGCACACCGTCTCGTCGCTCAAGCTGGCCCACCGGATCGCCGACCACTACCCGCAGGTCGACCGCGACCTGCTCGTCGCCGGCGCCTTCTTCCACGACCTCGGCAAGATCCGCGAGCTCCAGGGCGACCGGAACGTCGAGTACACGGACGAGGGCCGCCTCGTCGGCCACCTCGTGATGACCGCGCAGTGGGTTCACGACAAGGCGCGCCGCGTGGGGGTCCCGCGCGATCTCGAGCACCACGTGGTGCACATGATCCTCGCGCACCACGGCCGGCTCGAGTTCGGCTCGCCCAAGCCGCCGATGACGCTCGAGGCGCTGCTCACGCACTACATCGACGAGCTCGACAGCCGCGTGAACTCCTGGCTGAACCTGATGGCCCGGGACGGCGGCTCGAGGCGCTGGACGACCGCGGACAACGTCTACGAGCAGCCGATCTGGCGGGGCCAGCTCCCCACCGTCCAGGCGGAGAAGAAGGGCCCGCCCGCGGAGCTCATGACCCCGGTGATCTACGTGCCTCGCGAGGGCGCCGGGCAGCCGGCGGGCGGTCAGCAGAAGCGGAACCGCCCGCAAAAGGAGAAGCGCCGGCCCGAGCCTCGCCCGGCTCCGCAAGGCGAGGCCAAGCAGGCCGAGGGCGCCGCCCAGGCGGCCGCCCAGGCACCGCGCGCCGAGGCGCACGAGCCGAGGCCGGAGGGCGCCGCCCGCGAGGCCCGGCCCGACCGCGGGCCGCGCGAGCACCGCGGCGGTCCGGGCGAGCACCGCAGCCCGGGCGGCTTCGGCGACAAGAAGCGGGGCTACACCGGCCCGCGGCTCCCTGGCGACAAGGGCCCCCATCGCCCGCCCGAGAAGCGGACGCTAACGCACAACCCGTTCGCGGCGCTCGCCGCGAAGCTCGAGGACACCGGAAAGCCGGAGGCGCCGCCGCCCGAGGAGGCGTCCGCACCTCCGTCCGAGGAGGCCTCTGCACCCCCCGCCCCTGCGCCCGTGGAGGCTGCGTCAGAGCAGGCGCCTGCCGTCCCACCGGAGACCCCCGCGGCCGAGTCGAAGCCCGGCGAGGGGACATAGCGCCGGGCTGGCTTACAATAGTTGCCGACCAGGCGCAGGAGACCGGAGCCGAGGCGGGCTGCCGCAGCGACGCGCGCCGAGGCGCACCTCTTCTAGGAGCCGCGCAGAGCGGCGCCTGAGAGTGCGCCGCAGACGCAAGGAGCGAGGACGCCCGCCGCAGGCCCGGTGTCGTGCGCCGTACGCGCGCGGGGGCTCGCTCTTCATGGTTCCGTTCAGCCGCACGGCGGCAATCTTCGACGTCGACGACTCGCTCCTCGACGGGAACGCCGGGACCATCTTCACCTGGTACCTGTACAGCGAGCGCGTCATGCGGTCGGACGTGCGCTCGCGGGTCCCGCGCATCATCTACGAGTACGCGCGCAACCGGCTCACCGAGCAGGACATGGTGGAGGTCGGCTCGCGCTGCCAGCAGGGGCTCTACGCCGACGTCGTGAAGGCGCACGCGCACCTCTGCTTCGAGCGCCACCTCCGCAAGCGGATCACCAGCGGGGCCATCCGGCAGATCCGGAAGCACCTGCTGTCCGGCCACTTCGTGGCCATCGCCTCCGGCTCGTCCCAGTACATCATCGACGAGGTGGGGCGGCACCTGCGGGTCCACGCGGCGCTCGGCACGCGGACCCGGATCGTGGACGGGAAGATCACCGACCAGATCCTCCCGCCGGTGGTCTTCAAGGAGGGGAAGCGCGAGGCGGTGGAGCGGCTGGTGGAGCGCTGGGACCTCGACATCTCGCGCAGCTTCCTCTACTCCGACTCGATGGCGGACGTGCCGCTCTTCGAGGCCGTCGGCTACCCGGTGGTGGTGAACCCCAAGGCCCCCTTCCGCGCACTGGCCGAGAAGCGCGGCTGGGAGATCGTGCAGTGGAAGGAGCGGAACAAGCCGGGCGCCGAGGCGGACCTCGCCGACGAGTGGGGCAGCTGGGAGGGGTAGCCGGGGCGGGGCGGCACGCTCCGTGAGAACCATCGGGCTGAACGACAGCGCGAGGCTACACGCACGGTGAGTGTGGATCACCCAAGGTCGTTCAGCCTGAACAGCCGCCGCGCGTTCTCGCCGGTGATCCGGCCCACCTCC
>DATIDF010000158.1:0-6589 GCA_035456445.1 Anaeromyxobacter sp. | reverse complement strand
CCGTCTCCTGCACCGCCTTCTCCTTCGCGAGGTCGAGCGCGGGCGGGCGGCCCACCTCCTTGCCGTGCTCGGCGGCGAGGTACTCGGAGCCGCCCACCTCGCCCTGGATCGTCCCGACCAGCGCGATGACGTCCCCGGCGTGCTTGAACGCGCTCGTGCAGGTCTTCTCGACGTCCGGCACGAGGCCGACCATCCCGATCGTCGGCGTGGGCAGGATCCCCTGGCCCTCGGTCTCGTTGTAGAGCGAGACGTTGCCGGAGACGACGGGCGTCCCGAGCGCGCGGCAGGCGTCGCCGATGCCGCGCACGCACTCGGCGAACTGCCACATGATCTCCGGCTTCTCCGGGTTGCCGAAGTTGAGGCAGTCGGTGATGGCGATGGGCTCGCCGCCCACGCACGCGATGTTGCGGGCGCACTCGGCGACCGCGTGCTCGGCCCCGAGGTGCGGATCGAGGAAGCAATAGCGGCCGTTCGCGCCGACCGAGATCGCGACGGCCTTCTTCGCGTAGCGGGCATCGCCGGTGGCGATGCGCACCACCGCCGCGTCGCCGCCGGGGCGCACCGCGCCGACGAGCCGGACCATGTGGTCGTACTGCTGGTACACCCACTCCTTCGACGCGATGGTCGGGCGGGCGAGGAGGCGGAGCAGCGCCCCGCCCAGATCGGCGGGCTCGGGCAGCGTCGAGACGTCGAATGCGTGCAGATCGGGGAGCGCCGGGTGCGGCTTCATGGGGCGCTGATACCGCGGGGCGCCCTCGGTGAGCGGGTCCACCGGGAGGTCGGCGACGAGCTTCCCGTGCCAGTGCGCGCGCCAGCGGCCGGTGTCGGTCACGCGCCCGACGATGGCGACGTCGAGGTCCCACTTCGTGCAGATCCGCCGGACGACGTCCTCCTTGCCCTCCGCGGCGACGAGGAGCATGCGCTCCTGCGACTCGGAGAGGAGGATCTCGTACGGCGTCATGCCCTCCTCGCGGAGCGGCACCTGATCGAGGAACAGGTCGAGGCCGTTCCCGGCGCGGCCCGCCATCTCGACCGACGAGGAGGTGAACCCCGCAGCGCCCATGTCCTGGATGCCGACGACCGCGTCCGTCTTGAAGAGCTCGAGGCAGGCCTCGAGCAGGAGCTTCTCCATGAACGGATCGCCGACCTGCACGGTCGGGCGCTTCTCCTCGGTGGAGGCGTCGAACTCGGCGGAGGCCATCGTCGCGCCGTGGATGCCGTCGCGACCGGTCTTCGCGCCGATGTACATGACCGGGTTCCCGACGCCGGCCGCCGTGCCGAGGAAGATCTTGTCGGCGGGGAGGATGCCGAGCGTGAACGCGTTCACGAGGCAGTTCCCGTTGTAGCTCGGGTGGAACATCACCTCGCCGGCCACCGTGGGGACGCCCATGCAGTTGCCGTAGCCGCCGATGCCGGCGACGACGCCCTCGAGCAGGTACGCGGTCCTCGGGTGACTGGGATCGCCGAAGCGGAGCGAGTTCGCCGAGGCGATCGGACGCGCGCCCATCGTGAACACGTCGCGGAGGATGCCTCCCACGCCGGTCGCAGCGCCCTGGTACGGCTCGATGTAGCTCGGGTGGTTGTGGCTCTCCATCTTGAACGCGGCGGCGAGCCCGTCGCCGAGGTCCACCACCCCCGCGTTCTCGCCGGGGCCCTGGATGACGCGCGGGCCCGTCGTGGGGAACGTCTTCAGGTGGACGCGCGAGGACTTGTACGAGCAGTGCTCGCTCCACATCACGGAGAAGACGCCGAGCTCGGTCAGGTTCGGCTCGCGCCCGAGGTGGCGCTTCACCTCGTCGTACTCGCCCTGCGTGAGCCCGTGCTGGGCGACGACTTCCGGCGTGATCTTCTCGGTCATGAGGCGGCGGATTCTAGCGGCGGTCCGCCCATAGATCGAGGCTGGCGCGCGCCCCGCTCGACGGGGACGCGGCGGGCGGCCAGGCGGCCGGATTTCTCAGCGTTGCTCGCTGGGCTGAACCCGTCGCGGGCAGCGCTATCCAGCGCCCGGGGTGCAGCTCACGGTCGCGCCGTCCGTCGCCACGACCTCGCAGGCGCCGCCGCCCAGGTTCTCGAGCGCGCTCCCGGAGCCGCTCACCGTGCCGCTCACGCGCTCGCCCACGTGCAGCTCTGCGCGCGCGCCGCCGGAGAGCTCGACCGTCGCGTCCTCGACGTCGTAGTCGCGCGCGTCGAGGTGGGCGCCGCCCCGCTGCCCGCCGGTGAGCCGCGCCGAGAGCTGCACGCCGCCGGGGCCGTCGAGCCGCACGTCCGCGCCGTCGGCGGCGTCGATCGACATGATCTCCGCGGCCGCCCCGGCGATCGTCGCGTAGCACGCGTCGGTCGCGGCGAGGAAGCGGAGGACCGGCACCGAGACGACCACACGGATCGGGTGGGTGGAGTCGAAGGACGAGAGCGTCGTGCGGACCTCGAGCACCTGGCCGTGGGCGGCGTCCGTCCGCACCGACGTCTGGACGTGCTCGAGCAGGTTCTCGTCGCCGCTCACCGCGACGCGCTGGGTCTCGATGCCGGCCGTGACGTCGGCCTGGATGCCGTCCTCGACGCGGAGCCCCTCGAACGCGCCGACGTGCCGGGTCTCCTCGCGCAGGACGCCGTTCCCCTTCACGTAGGGATCGCAGGCGAGCAGGACGACGAGCGCGGGCAGGAGGGCGAGCCCGCGACCGACGAACGCGCGAAGCCGGGCGGGTGTCGCGCGACGGCGACGGCGGAGGGCCGCGGCGCCACGCCCCGGCGCGGCCTCGGAGCCGGCGGACTCCACGACGACGCGGGAGGACTTCGGAGATCCGAGGAGATGCGCGCCTGCGTTCACGATCGACGCTCCCCGGCCGCTCCCGTCGCGCGGGAGCGTGCCGTCAGCGAGGATACTCTGCAACTCGCTCGCCGGAGAACTCCTCGGCAGCAGATCCCCGCGAGAACCGCGTCGCGACGGAGGCGTCCGGGGGAACCTCGCAGGCGCGCCGGGACGCGCCGCGGCGCGGCGCCGCGTGAGGAGCACCCAGCGGGTGCGCGCGACAAGCGCCGGACGACTCTCAGCGCTGCGCGGGACGACCGCGGGCGGCGACCGCGAGCGCCACCTCGAGCGTCTCGCCCACGGCGGGGACGCGAACCCGCTCCCGCGCGAGCCGGCGGCGGGAGCGCTCCGCCTCGACGCGGCGCGGTGGCTCGTCGAGGGGCTCGTCGCCGAGCTTGAACGTGCCCCAGTGCATCGCCACGAACGTGCGGGCGCCGAGGTCCTCGAACGCCTGCAGCGCCTGCTCGGGGTCCATGTGTTGCCGGAGCATGAACCAGCCGGGCTCGTACGCACCGATCGGGAGGAGCGCGGCGTCCAGGGTCGGGAACCGCTCGGCGATCTCCCGGAACCCTTCGAAGTAAGCGGTGTCACCGGAGTGGTAGATCGTCGCGGTCGGGCCCTCGATCACGAACCCGCCCCAGAGCGTCAGGTTCGTGTCGAAGGGACCCCTCCGGCTCCAGTGGTGAGCGGGCACGAACGTCACCCGGACCGCTCCGACCGCAGTCTCCCGCCACCAGCCGAGCTCGGTCGCGGAGAGGCCGCGCGCCCGGAACCAGCGCGCGAGACCTAGCCCCGCGACGACCGGCGCCTTCACGGCCTGGAGCGTCGGCAGGTCGAGATGGTCGTAGTGGTTGTGCGTGACGAGCTGCGCGTCGATGGGTGGGAGCGCCGCGATGGGCACGCCGGGAGGGACGTTGCGCGGGATACCGCCGGCGATCGCGCCTCGCAGCGCCGGATCGACGAGGAGCGACACGCCGTCGAGCTGGACGAGGAAGCTCGCATGCCCGAGCCACGTGAGGCGGGCGGGCTCGGCCTGGGCAGGCGGCCGGGCGAGCCGCGCGAGGTCGGGCGCGACCGCCGGGACCCTCGCGCGGGCCGGCGTGCGCCGGCGCCTGCCGGTGAGCCGATCCCACACCATCCAGCGCAGCACGGTCGGGAGCCCGGCCGGCCAGGAGCCATCGAGGTTCACGAACCGTCCGCCCGCGCCGCGGGGCTGTTCGAAGGCGTCTCGCATGCGACCTCGGGCGAGGGAGCGCACCGCGAGCCCGCCGAGCGAGCACCGCGGCGCCAACCGCGCCCGCGTGCGTTAACGGCGCCTTCCGCGGCGCGCCATCTGGACCGTGGTCACAGCGCGAGCAGCAGCTTCGTCATGTCGTAGCGGTGATCGCCGCGCTCCGACACCGGCACGGGCGAGGCGGGGAGGCGCAGCCGCTCGATCATCCGGTTGTAGCCCAGGTCCATGAGCGTGCGGAGGTTCACGGCATCGTGGAGGTTGTACTCGACGAACGTTCGCAGCGCGGCGGCGTCGCCGAGCAGGTGCATGCGCCAGAGCCGGATCGCGTCCCGGCCGTCCACGCCGTCGAGGCCGGGCGGGCGGCCGACGCCGGTCTCCTTCTCGAGGAGCTTGAGACCACCCCTGTGGCCGAGCCGCGCCCACAGGTGGCGCAGGTCCACGTGCGCGCGCGGCGGGCGCCAGCCGGGGAACGCGGCGCGCAGCACCGGCACGTCGAAGGAGAGGCCGTTGAACGTGACGAGGAGCTTCCAGGGCCGCGCGGCGTCCGGGAAGTCGTCGAGGTCGCGGCCGGCGAGGAAGACACGCGGCCCGTGGCGATCGAGGACGCCGATCGCAGTGACCGAGTCGCCATCGGCCTCGATGTCGAGGAACGCCGCGTCCGGCGCGAACGCGGCGTAGAGCCGCCAGCGCTCGGTGCGGGGGAGCATCGCCGCGAGCGCGTCCGCGTCGCCGCGCTCGAGCGCTCCTCGCGCCGCCGTGATGGCGTCGCGCAGCCGTCCGTCGGTCCGGGCGGAGATCGCGACCTCGGGTGGCGCGGGGAAGTCATCCCAGCGCCGCACGCCCGCGGCCCAGAGCTTCGATTCGAGCCAGGGGCCGACGCCGGGCGCGAGCCTGAAGGTGCTGCGGATCAAGGCGTCCGTCCCGAGGTTTCGGCGAGGGTGGAGCGCCCCGCTCGCCGGGGCAGGTGAGGACGGGAGCTTACGCGGGAGCGGCCCTCAGCTCAAAGGCAGCGCCGCGGGGAGCACCACGCGGAAGGTGCTGCCCTGGCCGAGCCGGCTCGACACCTCGATCCGCCCGCCGTGGGCATGCACGAGGAGGCGCGTGATGTAGAGGCCGAGGCCGAGCCCCTCGGGCTGGCGCGCACCGCGAGCTCGGAAGAAGCGCTCGAAGACGTGCGGGACGTCCTCCGGCGCGATGCCGATGCCCCGATCGGTCACCACGATCGCGACGCCGTCCGGATCGGACGCGAGCTCGAGGGTGATCTCGCCCTGCGACGGCGAGTACTTGAGGGCGTTCGTGAGGAGGTTCACGACGATGCGCTCGAGCCGCTGCGGATCGGCGAGCGCGCGCGGGATGGCTGGCTCGACGGCGAGCCTCACGCGGTCGATCTCCAGCGCGCCGCGGAAACGTTCGAGGAGCTCCGGCACGACCACCGCGAGGTCCACGGGCTCGGGCGAGATCTGGAGCCGCCCGTCCTCGAGCAGCGTCGCCTCGACGAGATCCTGGATCATCGCGCTCATCCGCTCGCAGCTCTTCAGGACGGCGGTCGCGCGCGACTCCACCTGGGCTGCGTCCTCCGGATGCCGGCGCAGGAGGTGGGCCTGGTTGTAGACGGCGTTGAGCGGCGTGCGGAGGTCGTGCGAGATCATCCCCACGAGGTCGTCCCGCGCCTGCTCCATGTCGTGCAGCGTGGTCTCGTCGGAGAAGGTGAGCACCGCGCCGACGATGGCCTGGTCGGCGCCGCGCACGGGAGCAGCGCTCGCGAGGACCCAGAGCGACCTGCCCTGGTACTCCACGCGCACGTGGAGGCTCCGGATCGTCTCGCCCCGGAGCGCGCGCACGACCGGCGTCTCCTCGACGCGCATGAGCCGGCCGTCGGGCGTGTACACACGCATCGCCGCGAACCGCGCCGCGAAGTCGCGGGTCCCCTCCTCGGCGTCGTAGCCGACCATCCGGATGGCGGTCTCGTTCATGCGCACGAGCTCACCCCGGGGGCCGTAGACGACGAGGCCGTCGGCGATCGCATCGAACGCGGCGTCGAGCTCGCCGGCGCGCCGCAGCGCCGCGTCGGCGGCCCGCTCTGCCGCGAGCCGCGCCTCCCAAACGTCGGAGGTCTCCCACACCGAGAGAAGGACCGCGAGGCAGCGGCGCCACGGCACGCGCTTCACCCGGACCGAGAAGCGGCGGATCCCACCACCGGCTGCAACCGCGTAGTTCTCGACGGACAGCCCGGCGCCGGTCGCGAGCACGTTGCGGAGCGCGGGTACGACGACCGGATCGCCGGGAGGCCAGATGTCCTCGAAGCGCTGGCCGATGGGATCGACGTCCGGGCGCGTGAGGGCTCGGCACGCTGCGTTCACGTGATCGACGACGAGATCCTGGCCGACGAGTACCACGAGGCCGACGGGCGATGCGTCGAACACCGCCTCGAGCATCGGGGCGCTGATCCCGCCGGCACCGCACCGCGCGGTGTCCTCCGGCGCCGGCACGAGCCTACCCGAATCCTCGCTCGTCACGTCCATCGGGGCCCCCGCGAAGCGAACGTATGC
>DATIDF010000157.1:0-9034 GCA_035456445.1 Anaeromyxobacter sp. | reverse complement strand
GGGGAGGGCGAAAGGGCGGAGAGTCTAGTTCCGCCGGCTCGGAAGGCGCAAGGACGGCCGGCCCCGCGCATCCCCGGGGCCAAGGCCGCCTCGGCCCTCAATCTCGGAGCAGCTCGCCGTCCCGCGGGAGGTCGTCGAGGTTGGCCAGGCCGAACGCGTCGAGGAACTTCCGGGTGGTCGCGTAGAGCAGCGGATGCCCCGGGTCGTCGGAGCGGCCGGCGACCTTGACCAGCCCGCGCTCGACCAGCGTGCGCAGGATCGGGCCGACCTGCACGCCGCGGATCGCCTCGATCTCCGCCTTCGTCGCCGGCTGGCGGTACGCGATGATCGCGAGCGTCTCGAGCGCCGCGCGCGTGAGCCGCTGCGGCTTCACCTTGAGCCAGCGGCGCGCGAAGCCGGAGTTGTCGGGCGAGCTCCGGAGCTGCCAGCCGCCCGCGACCTCGTGCAGCACGATCCCGCAGACGCCCTCGCGGTAATGGCCGGAGAGCTTGTCGAGCGCCTTCTCGAGCCGTTCGACGTCGACGCCGGTCGCCTGGCGCAGCTCCTCCGCGGAGAGCGGGCGCTCCGCGAGGAACAGGAGCGTCTCGACGATGGTCCGCACGCGATCGGCGCTGAGCCGCTTCGCGGCCGCCGCGAGCTTCTCGAACGGCTCCTCCTTCTCCTCCTCCGCGCCGGGCGCGTCGATGGCCGCCGACTCGACCTCCTCGAGCTCGGGATCGCCGGCCTTCGCGTCCTCGGCGGCCTGCATCGCCTGGAGCTCGGCCTCCGAGACGCCGCCCGCCGGGGCGGGCGCTGCGCTCGGGGTGGACGGGTCGTCGAATTCCGCGGTCATCGATAGTCCTCCCCGCCGGGCGCGGGCACGTCGTCGCCCAGGGTGTCCTTCGCCTCGACGAGGATCTCCGCGCCGGGCCCTGCGTCGTCGAGCGGGGGCTGGAAGATGCGGACGAGCTTCAGCTTCGCCATCTCGAGGATGGCGAGGAAGGTCGCGATCACGTCGGAGCGCGTGTGCCGCTGCTCGGCGGGACCGGCGAGAAGCTCCTCGAACGTCGCACGGCGCCGGAGCCGCAGCACGTCGGCGACGCGCGCGATGGCGTCGCTGATGGTGAGACGGTCGGTCTCGACCTCGTGGGTGTGCTCGGGGCGCGCGAGCTTGAGCGCGCGGTCGAGCGCCTCGATGAGCTTGAACACCGAGACGTCGGCGAGCCCTTCGGGCCCCTCCGCCGCCGCGGGCCGCTCGACCCGCACCTTCCGGACGAACACCGTCCGCTCGAGGATGTCGCGCTCGCCGAGCTCCTCGCCGGCGGCCTTGTACTTCTGGTACTCGAGCAGCCGCCGCACGAGCTCGGCGCGCGGGTCGACCCCAGCCTCCTCCGCGGGCGCGTCCTCCGCCACCTCCGTCCGCGGCAGGAGCAGCCTCGACTTCATCAGCATGAGCTGCGCCGCCATGTGGAGGAACTCGCCGGCGATGTCGATGTCGAGCTCGCGCAGCGCCTCGAGCGTCGCGAGGTAGCTCTCGGTGATCCGCGCGATGGGGATGTCGAACAGATCGATCTCGTGCTCCTTCACGAGGTGAAGGATGAGGTCGAGGGGGCCCTCGAACGGCGGCTCGCCGGGACGGAGCGGCGGCAGCGAGATCCGGAAAGCGTCCGCCGCGGCGCGCGCGGAGGCGTCCTGCGACGCCTGCTCGGCGTCGGCGACCGCGCGGCTCTGCGGGTCCCTGGGCATCGGGGGGAGAGGCCCTCGTCGTCCTCAGGCGAGCTTCAGCTTCATCGCGCCGCGGACCTCTTCCATGTTGCGCGCCGCCACCGCGCGGGCCTTGGAGGTCCCGAGCTGCACGAGCGCGTCCACGTCGCCGGGCCGCGCGAGGAGCGCCTCGCGGCGCTCGCGCATCCGCTCCTGCTCCGGCAGGAGCCGCTCGAGCAGCTTCTTCTTGCAGTCGACGCAGCCGATCCCGGCCGTGCGGCAGTTCTCGTCCACCCAGGTGACGGTCTCGGGCGCGCTGGTCACCTTGTGCAGGTAGAAGACCCCGCACACCTCGGGGTTCCCGGGATCCTGGCGGCGCTTGCGCTGGGGATCGGTCACCATCCCCATGATCTTCTTCGTCGTCGACTCGGCGCTCTCGCCGAGGTCGATCGTGTTCCCGTAGCTCTTCGACATCTTCCGCCCGTCGGTGCCGAGGATCTTCGGGGCGGCGGTGAGGAGCGGCTGCGGCTCGGGGAACACCGGCCCGTACTGGTAGTTGAACCTGCGGGCGATCTCGCGCGAGAGCTCGAGGTGCGGGACCTGGTCCACGCCCACCGGGACCCGCGTCGCCTTGTACAGGATGATGTCCGCGGTCATGAGGACCGGGTACCCGAGGAAGCCGTAGAGCGCGAGATCACGGTCGGTGATGTTCTCGCGCATCTCCTTGTAGGAAGGCGAGCGCTCGAGCCAGCCGAGCGGCGTGATCATGCCGAGGAGCAGGTACAGCTCCGCGTGCTCCTTCACCTCGCTCTGCACGAAGAGCGTCGCCTTCTCCGGGTCGACGCCCGCGGCGATGAAGTCGACGAACATCTCGCGCTCGGCGGGCTTGATGATGGCGGTGTCGTGGTAGTTCGTCGTGAGCGCGTGCCAGTCGGCGCTGAAGAAGTAGCAGTCGTTCTCCTCCTGGAGACGCACCCAGTTCGCGAGCGCGCCGTGGAGGTGGCCGATGTGGAGGCGGCCGGTGGGCCGCATGCCGCTGACGATGATGGGGCGCTGTTCGGGCATCGAGCTCTACGTGGCGATGGAGAGGGTCAGCTGCTGGAGGAGACCGAAGACGAAGAAGACCGGCGGGTAGATGATGCTCCGGCCGAACAGGATGAGCGCGATGAGGAAGAACGGGGAGAATCGCGCGAACTGCTCCCAGACCGGCCGTAGCCGGGCGGGAACGAGGTGCTCGGCCACGTGGCTGCCGTCGAGCGGCGGCACCGGGAGCAGGTTGAAGATCGCGAGCCCCGCGTTCACGATCATGAGCCGCTGAAGGAACTCGAGCAGGCCGCCGCCGGGCCGCACGGCCTCGGGCGAGACCCGGAAGACGACGCCGAGGGCGATGGCGGCGACGGCCCCCAGGACGAGGTTCGAGAGCGGCCCCGCCGCGCTCACGAGGATGTCCCCCGTGGACTGGCGGACGGAACGCCGGAAGTTCGCGGGGTTCACCGGCACGGGCTTCGCCCAGCCGATCGGCGCCCCGAGGAGCGGCAGGAGCAAGGTCCCGACCGGATCGATGTGCGGGACCGGGTTCAGGGTGAGACGGCCGAGG
This sequence comes from Anaeromyxobacter sp., assembly GCA_035456445.1. Lineage (GTDB taxonomy): Bacteria > Myxococcota > Myxococcia > Myxococcales > Anaeromyxobacteraceae > Anaeromyxobacter. Next base: position 5,754 of record DATIDF010000157.1, on the reverse strand, counting down.
CGCGCCGCCGTGTCGTCCCCGAGCCGCCAGGCGGACCACGCATGGAAGAACTCGTGGAACGTCAGGGAGAGCAGGAGGACGATGAGGTTCAGCACCCGCTCGAGAATGAGGGCGTTATCCAACGCTAAAGCCTCGCAGGGAAAGGGGGTTCTTTAGCAGCACGGGGGTGGCCGGTCAACGCGGACGGCGGCCGCTCGCTCCCCCAGAGCCCGGTCGGTCCCGCGACGCTCGCGCGCCTTCAGGCTCGCGGGTGGAACTTGTCGTACAGCCGCTTCACGTGGCTGCGGTCGACGTGCGTGTAGATCTGCGTCGTCGAGACGTCGGCGTGGCCGAGCATCTCCTGGACTGCGCGCAGATCGGCCCCGCCTTCGAGGAGGTGGGTCGCGAACGAGTGACGCAGCTTGTGCGGCGAGATGCGCCGCCGGATGCCCGCCGCGCGCGCGTGGCGCCCGAGCAGCTTCGCGAACCCCTGCCGCGTCATCCGCCCGCCGCGCGGCGTGACGAACAGGTCCTTCGAGCGGCGGCCTCGCAGGAGCTTCTCGCGGGCGACCGAGAGGTAGGCCTTCACCGCCTCCGCCGCCGGCGCGCCCACGGGCACGATCCGCTCCTTGTTCCCCTTGCCGCGCGCGACGAGCACGCGGGTCTCGAGGTTCACGTCGTTGAGGCCGAGCGAGACGAGCTCGGTGACGCGCAGCCCGGTCGCGTAGAGGAGCTCCAGCATCGCGCGGTCGCGCAGGCCCACGGCGGTGCGCGGGTCCGGCGCGGCGAGGAGGCCGGCGATCTCGCCATGCGAGAGCAGCTCGGGCAGCCGGAGGCCCGGTCTCGGCGCGTCGAGCTCGTCGGCGGGGTCCAGCGAGGTGAGCTTCTCCGCGAACAGCAGCCGGTGCAGCGAGCGGATCGCGGAGAGCGCCCGCGCCTGCGAGCGCGGCGAGAGCCCGCGCCGGACCAGCTCGCCGAGGTGCGCCTGGATCTCGGCCCGGCCGACCCGCTCCCACGCGCCGACGCCGAGCGCATCGAGGTGCTCGACGTAGCGGCGCAGGTCGCGCAGGTACCCCTCGACGCTGTTCTCCGCGAGCCCCTTCTCCACGCGCACGTGGGCGACGAACAGATCGAGCGCGGGCTCGAGCGGCGACATGGAGGCGACCATAGCGCGGCGCGGCCGGCGGTAAAGTTCGTGGCGCGGGCGCGCGAGGGATCAGGGCAGCTCTCGATGGAACGATCCCGTGACTCGGGTCATCGGCGCCGTCAAGACAGCAGATCCGAGACGTCGCCCTTCCCGGTGCGGAGCACCTGTGGCTCGGCGCCGGAGAGGTCGATCACCGAGGACGGCTCGTTCGGCTTGTAGCCACCGTCGAGCACGAGCTCGAGGCCGTGCCCGAGCTGCTCCTTGATGTCGTGCGCATCGATGAGCACCTCCCCGCCCGGCGTCGCCGCGGACGTGGAGATGAGGGGGTGCCCGAGGCGCCGGACGATCTCGAGCGCGATGGGGCTGTCCGGGATGCGGATGCCGACCGTCTTCTGGCGGCGCAGGACGAGGTCCGGGACGAGCCTCGTCGCGGGGAGGATGAACGTGTACGGCCCCGGGACCTTGCGGCGCAGCACGCGGTACGCGGCGTTGTCGACGATCGCGTAGCGCGAGATCTCGGCGAGATCCTGGCAGATGAACGAGAGCTCGTGAGAGCGGGGCAGCTGCTTCAGCTGGTAGATCCGCTCGATGGCGCGCTTGTCGAAGAGATCGCAGCCGAGGCCGTAGTACGTGTCCGTCGGGAAGGCGAGCAGCCCTCCGGACGAGAGCACCGACACAGCCCGCTCGACCACGCGGGGCTGTGGATGCAGCGGATCGATCTCGACGATGGGGGCGACCGGCATGGGGGGCCTTTTTAGCAGCTTTCTTCGCGCGTGCGGGAGGTCCGGGACGCCCCACCTTTCCGGCCGTCGCGTACGGGGCGACGTACTGAGCGCGAAGCAAGCGCGCCCGCCCGGGTTTCCCCGGACGGGCGCCTCGCGGCGGCCTCGCCGCCGTTCCCGCTCCTCGTGCGCTAGCCGCGCGACTTCCCGCGCTCGATGAGCTCGCGGACCTTCTGCCCACCCTTGCGGCCGATCTCCTCGTAGAAGGCATGACCGCGCTCGTCGCGGACGGCGATTCCGCCCTTGCGCCCTGCCTCGGAGACCGTCATCCCGCGGCGGCCTTCCTCCGGCTCCCCGCGCTGCGCGCCCTTCTCTTCGTCCGCCATCGCAACCCCCTCCCAGAGCACCTGGTCGGTGCTTCACCGGTCAGCACCTCGTCGGTGCATTACCGCTCGCCGCCCCCGTGGCCGGCGCCGGCATCCTCCTCCGCCCCCTGCTTCCCCTTCTCGATGAGCTCGCGGACCTTGTGGCCGCCCTTTCGGCCGATCTCCTCGTAGAACGGCGTGCCGCGCTCGGCCTTGATCGTCTCGCCGCCCTTCTTCCCGATCTCCTCGTAGAAGCGCGGCCCGCGCTCGGCCTTCACCGTGTCGCCGCCCTTCTTGCCGATCTCCTCGTAGAACTTGCGGCCCCGCTCGGCCTTGACGGTCTCGCCGCCCTTCTTGCCGATCTCCTCGTAGAACTTGCGGCCCCGCGTCTCTCGGACCCGCACGCCACCCTTGCGACCGGCCTCGGAGACCGTCATCGCTCCCTTGCTACCGCTCTTCTTCTCTTCAGCCATGTGTCGCCCCCGTGCAGTCAGGAACAATGTGGTCGCTGGCCACGCGCCGGCGCAGCGCCCGGCCGAGCACGTGCTCGGCGATGGCCTCCGCCATGTCGAGGCCCGTGGCCTCGAGGATCCCCTGCCAGCTGGGGTTCCCGTTCACCTCGATCACGGTGGGACCCTCCGGTCCCACCACCACGTCGACGCCCGCGTAGTCGAGCCCGATCGCCTCCGCCGCCGCCTCCGCAACCGCCGCGAGCCCGGCCTCGAGCGGCACCGCCTCGACCCGACCTCCGGTGGACACGTTCGTGCGCCACTCCCCAGGAGGCGCGTGCCGCTCCATCGCGGCGCGGGCACGCCCTCCGACGACGAACACCCGGATGTCGCGTCCGGGATGCGGAACATAGGCCTGCAGGTACACCGCGCCGTCGCGCGCGACCCGCTCGCGCGCCGAGGCGCGCCCCGCGGCGTCCGCGCGAACCCGCGCGACGCCGTCCCCGAGCGAGCCCGCGAGGGGCTTCACCACCGCGTCCTCCAGCGCCCGCAGGGCGTCGTCCGCGCCTCGCGCGGTCTGCGCCACCGCGGCGCGCGGCGTCGGCACCCCGGCGCGCGCGAGCAGCCACGACGATCGGAACTTGTCCTGGGCGGCGAGGAGCGGGTCGATCCGGTTCACGACCACGGCGCCGCCGTCCTCGAGCGCGCGATAGATCTCGAACTGCACGTCGGCGTCGCCCGTCCGGCCCATGCCCCGCGCGAGCACGAACGCGTCGTAGGCCTCGGAGCCGAGACCTGCCGCGTTCACCGAGACGACGCCTTCCTCGTCCACGTTCGCCGAGAGCTCCGCTGGATCGATCACCGCGGCCTCGCCGTGGCGAGCGCACGCGGTGACGAGCCGCTTGCTGTGCCAATCGTCCTCGGGCCAGGCGGTCACGATCCCGATTCGGATGTCGTTGTTCATGCGACGCTTGCTTCCCTTCTCCCACCCCGACCGCCCGCGCAACACGGTGTCCACGCCCGGTCAGCCGGACAAGGGCGCGCCATCCCGCATCTTTTTGGTGGTGCCCAGACGAGCCCTGCCGCGCTCCCCGCGCGGAGCACGCAGCGCGACCCCGCCAGGCCGGACGGCCCGTGGCGGACGGCACGGCCCTCGGGGCGAGCCCTAGGGGATCGTGCTCAGCCCCGATCGGGACGAGTGAGCGCGTCGGGACGAGTGAGCGCGGCGGTCAGCGCCGCGACGACGCGGGCCGCCCGATCGCCCTCGAGCAGCGCGCCCTCTGGCGTCCGGACGTAGAACGCGTCCGAGGCGCGGTGGCCCTCCGTCGAGATGCGCGCGAGGTCGACCGAGAGCCCGAGCTCGTAGAACGTGCGAGCGAGCGTGTGGAGGAGGCCCACGCGATCCGCGGTGAACACGTCGACGACCGAGTGTGCGCGCGCGCTCTCGTTGTCGATGACGATCTTGGTCGGCACTCTAGGGAGCGGCTTCTCCGGGAGCGAGGAGGCGCGCAGCCGTCGGGCGAACAGAGCCTCGAGCGACTCGGCGCCCGCGAGCACGCTCGCGAGATCGGCGCGGGCCGCGCGCCAGCGCGTGGGCTCGACTGCACGCTCCTCCGTCCCGCGCAGCTCGAACACGTCGAGCGCACGCCCGGCGATCCAGCCCAGGCCGGGATCGTCCGGCGTCGAGAACACCTCGGCGTGCTGGATGTCGATCCGGTGCGCCGCCAGGACGCCGGCGATCGTCGCGAGCAGGCCGGGCCGATCGCGCGCGGCGAGCGACAGCTCGGAGTAGCCGAGCGCCGCGTCGTGCCGGAGCGCCGTCGCGACCGGTAGATCGCGGCTCCGGCGCACGAGCCGGAGGTGCCGCGGGGCGAGGGCGGGATCGACCGTGAGGAAATAGCGCGCGGGCATGGCGCGCACGAAGCGCGCCTGCTCGGCGTCTGCGACGGTGGTGCGCGCGCGGAGCGCCGCGGCGACGCGCTCGCGGCCCGCCGCCTCGGCGGTGCCCGGCTCCGGGCGGCGCTCGCCCCTCTCGAGCACCTCGCGCGTCTTCTCGTAGAGCTCCCGGATGAGCCGGGCCTTCCAGTCGGTCCAGGTCCGCGGACCGACGGTGGCGATGTCCGCGTAGGTGAGGAGGTACAGCTTGTCGAGCCGGTCCTTCGTCCCGACCTCCTCGGCGAACGCGTGGATGAGATGGGCGTCGGAGAGGTCGCGGCGCTGCGCGATCGCGTTCATGCGCAGGTGCTTCAGCACGAGCCACTCGACGTCGGCGGCGTCGGCCGGGTCGAGGCCCATCCGCACGCACGCCTCGGCCGCGATCTCCGCGCCGCGGGCCGAGTGGTCCTTGCCTCCGCCCTTGCCGATGTCGTGGAAGAGCGTGCCGAGGTAGAGCGCGAGCGGCCGCTGCACGGCGCGCGCGAGGTCGCCGAGCCCGTCCTCCTTCACGTCGCCGCAGCGGAGCGCGAACAGGCGGCGCACCGCGAACAGCGTGTGAACGTCCACCGTGTACACGTGGTAGACGTCGATCTGCCGCCGCGCCGTGATGCGCGCGAAGTCCGGCAACACGCGCGGCAACACGCCGATCTCGTGCATGAGCGTGAGGAACCGGCCGCGCGTCCCCGGCCGCGTGAAGCACGCGAGCAGCTCCTGGTTCAGCTCCGGGTCGCTGGCCGCCTCGGGCGGGAGCTCCTCCGCGGCCTGGGCGGCGAGGTCGCGCGCGTAGGGGTACAGATCGAGCTGCTCGCGATCGGCGGTGGCGAACAGGCGCACGAGCGAGGCGGGCGAGCGACGCAGGACGTCCTTGTCGACGACGGTGAGCCTGCCGCGGAACACCTTGAGCTCGCCGCCCGGGAGGAGCCGCTCCACGGTGCGCGCCGGCTGCCCGCGCAGCACGGGGACCGACCGCTCCGCGCCGATCGTCGCGGCGGGCGGCGGCACCATGCGCCAGCCCATCGCCGCCTGCGGCTCGAGGCAGCGGTCCACGATGGCGTCGCACGCGACGAGCACCGTCTTCGCGGCGAGGTAGTAGTGGCGCATGAACTCCTCGACCGCCGAGACCTCCTCGCGATCGACGTACCCCATCGCCTGCGCCA
>DATIDF010000156.1:0-26706 GCA_035456445.1 Anaeromyxobacter sp. | reverse complement strand
AAGGCCTGGATCACCGCGGCGGCTGGATCGCTCGCTGCGCTCGGTGCGGTCGCGCTCTCCGTGATCCGCTTGCGGCGGATCTGGCGCGACGCGGAGCGGCGGACGCCCGGCGACGGCGGCGCGCCGCCGCGCCGATCCCGGTCCGAGTGAGACTCGAGATGCGCTGACCCCCCGATGAGCCGCGCTCGCGCTCGTTCGGGCTCCGCTGATCGCGATCAAGGCGGTCCTGCTCGTGGCCGCCATGTTCGAGGCGATCGCGGACGCGAGGAAGCGCGGAGAAGGGCACCGAGCTCGTCATCGCCGGCATGACCCCCGACACGCTCGGCGAGATCTACGCCTACGCGCCCAGCGCGACCGAGCTCTCCGTCGCCGCCGGTGTCTTCGGGACGGGGTTCCTCGCCTTCACGCTGCTCGTCAAGATCGCGGTGCCGATCCTGTACGGCACGTTCCGGGCGGAGACCCCCACGCCCGCGGCGCTGACGCCCGTCGCGGGGTAGTAACCGCGCAGCGGTTCGCGGCATCCATGACGTGTGGCGTCGCGCGCCGGGACCGGAGCGCCGGACCAGGGAGGACGGATGCCCGACTTCAAGTACGTGATCGTAGGCGGCGGAATGACGGGGCACGCCGCGGCGCTGGGGATCCGCTCGGTGGACTCGAGCGGGTCCATCGCCCTCGTCGGCGAGGAGCCCGTGCGGCCGTACGCGCGCCCGCCCCTGACGAAGGGGCTCTGGAGCGGACAGGAGGAGGGCTCGATCTGGCTGCGCGAGGTGGAGGGTGTCACGTTTCGTACGGGCGTGCGCGTCGCCGCGATCGATCGCGCCGCGCGGCGCGTCGCGCTCGAGGGAGGGGAGACCCTCGGCTACGACAAGCTCCTCCTCGCCACGGGCGGCACGCCGCGGCGCCTGACGTCGGGTGGCGATGGCGTCGTCTACTACCGGACCGTCGCGGACTACCGGCGCGTCCAGGCTCTCCCGGTGGGGAAGCACGTGGCGGTCGTTGGCGGTGGCTTCATCGGGTCGGAGATCGCGGCCTCGCTCGCCACGAACGGCTACCGAGTCACACTGCTCTTCCCCGAGGAAGGGATCGGCGCGCGCCTCTTCCCGCGCGACCTCGCCGTCCACCTGAACGGCTACTACGCGGAGCGAGAGGTGGAGGTCCGGCCTGGCGAGAAGCTCACCTCGCTCACGGCGGATGGGGCGGGGTTCACGCTCCGGACGGACCGGGCTGAGCTCCGCGCCGACCTCGTGGTCGCCGGGCTCGGCATCCTCCCGAACGACGGCCTCGCCGCTGCGGCCGGCCTCCAGGTGGAGGACGGCATCGTCGTGGACGAGACCTTGCGCACCGCCGACCCCGCCGTCTTCGCAGCCGGCGACGTCGCGCGGTTTCCGAACGCGGCGCTCGGGCGATCGATCCGCGTCGAGCATGAGGACAACGCGAACCGCATGGGAAGGGAGGCCGGCCGCGCGATGGCCGGGGCCGACGCCGCCTACCGGCACCTGCCGTTCTTCTACTCGGACCTCTTCGATCTCGGCTACGAGGCGGTCGGGCTCGTCGATCCGCGCCTCGAGGTCGTCGCCGACTGGAAGGAGCCCTTCCGCAAGGGTGTCATCTACTACCTCGCGGACGGCCGGGTGCGCGGCGTCCTGAGCTGGGGGGTCTTCGGCAAGATGGACGCCGCCCGCGCCCTCATCGCAGAGCCGGGGCCGCACGATCCCGGCGCGCTGCGCGGGAGGATCGCGTGACAGGCGTCGATTCGCGCCCCTGAGCGGGCCTCACGGCGGAGCGTCGCGGCGGGCCGGCGCCGTCGTGCGCAGCCCTGCTGCGAGGAAGGTGAGCAGGTCCGCGAGTTCACCCGCCTCGAACCTGGGCCAGGTGGTGCCCTGGGACGACATCCGCTCGAGCATCCCCGGCGCGTGATTCCACATGCGCTGGAGGATCTCCTCCGGCGCCTCTCCGGCCATCCGACCCCGGAGCTGGGGTCCGACGCCGCCCTCCCCGCCGGCCCCGTGGCACCGGACGCAGCCGCGCTCGGCGTACAACGCCGCGCCGCGCGCCGGGTCCGACGGCGGCCCCGAGTAGCGGACGAGGAAGATGTACGCGAACACGTCCGCGAGCTCGTCGCCCGCGAACGTGGGCGGTGCCATCCCGATCGACTCCATCGCCGAGCTCATGGCGGGCCAGTGGTTCCACATCGTCGCCGCGAGCTGGGTGACGCTGCGGCCGCGCAGCTCGGCGCGGCCGAGGTCGGGTCCGACGCGGCCGCCTCGCCCGAATACCGCGTGGCAGCGGGCGCAGCCTTTCTCGGCGAAGAGCCGGCGGCCGGCCTCCGGATCGCCGGCTGACCGGAACTCGCGGGACGCCGCGCGTGCGCCCTGGCTTCGCAGGAACGCGACGAGATCCAGGAACTCGCTGCCGCGGAAGCGCGGCGGATCGAGTCCCATGCCGCGCATCGCGTTCGTCATGGCCGGGCCGTGATTCCAGAGCGCCTGAGCGATACGGAGCGGCGGCGCGCCCCGTGGGATCTCGTCGAGGCGCGGACCGATGGTGCCGCCCTCGCGCCCCACGGCGTGACAGCGGATGCAGTGCTTCTCCGCGAAGAGCGCCTTGCCCGCCCTCGGATCGCCAGGCTCGTCGAAGTAGTTCAGGAAGTAGAGGAACGCGATGAGATCAGCGAGCTCGTTCCCCTCGAACGTTGGCCGCGCCACCCGGAAGTCCCGCATCTTCTCGCCCATGGCGGGCGAGTGGTTCCACAAGCCGGCGGCGATCTCGGGAAAGGACCCCTTGATGGCGGCGCGGCCGAGATCCGGGCCGATGCGGCCGCCCGTGCCCCGCACCGCGTGGCACTCGACGCACCCCTTCGAGACGAAGAGCGCCTGTCCGCGGATCGGATCCCCGGGCGCAGGCTCGATGTCCGCGGCCGCCGCGGCCCCTACGGTCAGCCCGATGGCGACGGCCGCGACGGCGAGCGCACGCGCGGAGGCGGCCCGCCTCGCCGTCATGGCACCGTCTCCCGGCCGGGCAGGTAGCTCTTCACGCGCCGCGCGACGTCGGCGACCGAGCGCTCCCGGCCCTCGCGCACCTCCCAGATCGAGACGATCGGGAAGAGCTTCGTGAAGACCGCGTACAGCAGGATGAACACCGCGAGGAACGCGGTGAAGAGCGACCACTCGACCCAGGACGGCGCGTACGGCGCCGCCTCCATCGGGAGTCGCGGTACGGACAGGCTCGGTACCACGATGAGGAAGCGCTCGAGCCACATGCCGATCTCCACGGAGAGCGCGGCCACGACCGTCCCCCACACGGTGGACCGCGTCCGCCGCCTCGCGAGGAGCGCGACGGGCACCACGAAGCAGGCGACGATCATGGTCCAGAACTCGCCGGCGAAGCGGCCCTCCGTCTTCGACAGGAAGACGGCCATGTGAGACGGCTCTGCCCCGTAGTACGTCGTGAGGAACTCCGCGAACGTGAAGTAGAACCACAGGAGCGCCATGACGAGGAGCAGGAGCCCGAGGTTGTTGAAGTGGATCGGCTTCAGGTACTCCTCGAGGCGATAGGCGCGCCGCACGATCGCCATGGCGAGGATGATCGCCGCGATCCCGGAGAAGATCGCGCCGACCACGAAGTAGGGCCCGAAGATCGTCGAGTGCCACATCGGCTGCACGGTCATCGCGAACACCCACGACACGACCGTGTGAACGCTCACCGCGATCGGGATGACGAGGACCGCCATCACCGAGATCGCGCGGTGCAAGATCCGCCGCTGCCTCGGCGTCCCGGTCCAGCCGACGGCGAGAGGCCGGTAGAGCCAGCGCCGGCGGGGGAGGCGATCGCGCAGCAGCGCGACGTCCGGGATGAGCGGCAGGTAAAGGTAGATGGTGCTCGCCGCGAGGTACGTGGTCACGGAGATCACGTCCCAGAGCAGCGGGGAGCGGAGGTTCGCGTGGCGCAGCACGAACAGCGCGCGGTCGGGCCGGCCGAGGTCGAGGAGGATGCAGCCCATCCCGAAGAAGAGGACGAGCACGGTGATCACCTCAGCGGCGCGCGTGATCGGGCGCCGCCACTCGGCGTTCGAGAGGCGGAGGATCGCCGAGACGAGCGTCCCAGCGTGGCTGATCCCGATGAAGAAGACGAAGTGGGTGATGTAGAGGCCCCAGTACACCGGCACGTTGAGGCCGGTCACCGAGAGCCCCCGCCGCAGCTGGACGAGCCAGGCGGCGAGCCCGGCGAAGCCGAGGAGCCCGGCGCATGCGGCGAGGAGCCAGAAGCCGCGCCCGCTGTGCATGATGGGCGCGAGGAGCGGCTCCTCGTCTTGGCGCTCCAGATCAAGCACCCCATTCTCCCTTCGACAGGTAGATCACCTTCGGCTCCGTCCCGAGATCCTCGAGCAGCCGGAACGCGCGCGGGCTGCGCGCGAGGCGCGCCACGGTGGTCCGCGGATCGTCGAGATCGCCGAACGCCATCGCGTCCGCGGGGCACGTCTGGACGCACGCCGGCACGTAGTCCTGCTCCCGAAGCTGCCGCCCCTCCACACGCGCCTGGTCCCGCGCGAGCTGGAGCCGGTGGTGGCAGAACGTGCACTTCTCGACGACGCCGCGGGGTCGGACCGACACGTCGGGGGAGAGCGAGCGCTCCATGGGCGCGGGCCACTCCGGCCGGCGCCAGTTGAACTCGCGCACGGTGTACGGGCAGGCGGTGGTGCAGTAGCGGCACCCGATGCAGCGCGGGTACACCTGGGCCACGAACCCCTCCTCGTCCTTCTGAGTCGCGAACACCGGGCAGACGCGCGTGCACGGCGGGAGATCGCAGTGCTGGCAGGGCAGCGGCACGAGCCGGAGCGCGGGACGCGTGCCGTGGCCCTCGCGGCCGCCGTCGAGCGGGACCAGGCGCAGCCACGAGATCGCCCGGCCGCGCGCTGCGTCGCGGGATCCGGCGGGAGGAACGTTGTTCTCCACCTGGCACGCGACGACGCACGCCTGGCAGCCCGTGCACCGGTCGAGATCGATGACCATGCCCCAGCGCGCCATCACGCACTCCCGTCCGGCGGCCTGGCGCGCGCGACGCGCACCCTCGTCGCGCCGAAGTCGGGCAGCCCGCACAGCGGATCGCGGGCGGGTGCGAGGAGGCGCAGCGGGTTCGCGCCGATTCCGCTCGCCCACCGGCCTCCGCCGCGCTTTCCGAGGCCAACGGGAACCGCGACGGCGTCCGGGACGACGCGCGCCGTCAGCCGCGCTCTCGCCACGATCGAGGACCGGGGCGACTCGACGCGGATCCAGTCGCGGTCGCTCACGCCGAGGCGCGCAGCGGTCTCGGGGTGTATCTCCGCCCAGGTCTCCCAGTGCGCCTCGTGCCCGGGATCGAGGATCGCCTGCAGGAAGGGTAGCTCGGCCCCCGTACCGCCTGCGATCGGCAGGGGCTCGAAGAGGAGGAGCGCCAGCGCCCCATCGCGCTCCGGCGCCGCGGGGGCAAGGTCGAGGAGGTCGCCCCGGAGCTCGACCTTGCCAGAGGCGGTTCGCAGCACGCGACGCCAGTCGCCGTGATCGTAGAAGGGGTCCCACCAGCCGCCGGACTCGTGTGCGCGCGTCCAGAGCTCCGCGGGGGTGCGGTACCCCGGCGCCCACCAGCCCGCCCCCTCCATCATTCGCACGAACGCCTCGTCGAACGCGGTCCCCATGACCGCGCCCCGCCGCGCGGCGTGGAGGCCCTCCATCTCCCAGCGCAGGAGCGCGTCGAGATCCTTCCACGGGAGCGCCGCGGCGAGGTCGGGCGCGATGCGGCGCGCGAGCTCGAGGAAGACCTCGGCGGTGGGTCTCGCATCGCGCACCGGACGAAGGAGGGCGGGCCGGGCGAGGCTCACGAGCGGATAGGGGACGCCCGCGGGCGTCGTGTGCAGATCCGCGCGCTCGAGGAAGTGGCTGGCCGGCAGGATCCAGTCGGCCAGCAGCGCCGTGTCGTCGGGGATCGCGGTGAACGAGACGACGAGCGGGACCTTCTGTACCGCGGCGGCGAACGTCTCGGGCGCGGCGGACGCGAAGGCGGGATCCGCATCGACGAGCAGCAGCGCCTCGGCCCGGTACGGCGTCCCCGCGCGGATGGCCTCCGCGAGCCGCTCCGGATCCGAGGCGAGGAGCGGCTGGTCCGGGCCGGCGCCGTCGAGCTTCGGCCGCGCGCGCCCCGCGGCCGAGACGCCGCCGGGCAGCGCCGGCCACGGAGGCAGCGGCGGGTCGTCGGCGACGAGCACGCCGCCCGGCGCGTCCACCGCGCCGACGAGCGCGTTGAGCACGCCCGCGGCGAGGTGGTCGAAGAGCCGGCCCGGCAGGAGCGGCCCCTTCCTCGGCCCGATCGCGAGACTCGCCCCTGCGGAGGCGAACTCGCGCGCCACGCGGAGGATCACGTCGCCCGGGACGCCCGTCTCCGCCTCCACCTGCTCGAGCCGGTAGCGCCGCGCGAGGACCGAGCGCAGGCCGGGGCGCGTCCGCCCGGCCGCGTCGCGATCCTCCTCGAGCCCGGCGACGCGCTCCGCGACGAACGGCTTTGCGTGCAGCCCTTCTCCGACGATCGCCGCCGCGACGCCGAGGGCGAACACGCCCTCCGTCCCGGGACGCACCGCGATCCACTCGTCCGCGGACGCGGCGGTGATCGAGAGCCGCGGCTCGACGTGCACGAGCTTGCCGCGCCTCCCGGTGCGGCCCCGCCGGAACTCGCCGTAGGCGCGCGTCGCGTGGACGGGTGCGCTCCACGCCTCGAGCAGCGCGCTGCCGAGCGAGAGCACGTAGTCGGCCGACTGCAGGTCGAGCGCGGGCGCGGCGCGCACTCCCTGGGCGAGGAGGAGCGCGATCGCCGCCGCATCGTCGCCGCGGTGCAGCGCCACGTCGTTGGGCGAGCCGTAGGCCGAGAGAAACCGGCGTGCCACGCGGGGTCCGAGCCCGGCGCCGCCGCCTCCGGTGACGAGCACGACCGCCTCGGGGCGGCCTCCCGCCCGGATCTCCGCGAGCCGTGCGCCGATCTCGCCGAGCGCCTCGTCCCAGGTGGCGCGCTCGAACGACGAGAGATCGCCGCGCGGGCCGCGCCGGCGCAGCGGGCCCTCCGCGCGATCGGGGTGGTAGAGGGCCTGGAGCGCCGCCTGGCCGCGCGGACAGAGCCGGCCGCCGCTCACCGGGTGGAGCGGATTCCCCTCGAGACGCACTGCGCGGTCGCCGATCACGCGGACCCGGACGCCGCACCCGCCGGGACACAGGTCGCAGACGGAGAGGACGACGCGCTCCGGCCCACGAGGCGGGACGATGGGTGACTCGGCCGAGGCGAAGAGCGTCCGCAGGCCCGCGCCCGCCACGCCGCCGAGGGCGGCGCCTGCCGCAGCACCCGCCGTGAACCCCAGGAATCGCCGGCGCGACAGCACGTCCGCCTCCTCTCACCGGTGACACGCCGTGCAGCGCGTGGGGGCGCCCGCGCGCAGGTGGCAGCGCAGACAGTCGGCCATCCGGATCGCCCGGACGCGCGCGGGCGGAGACCGCGCGTCCGCGAACGTGGGATGGCACGCGTCGCACGCGATGCGCGCGGCCTCCACGTGCAGGCGGTGCGAGAAGAACACGTGCGGCGGCTGGCGATGAAGCGGCGCCCAGGCGAGCGTGCTCCCCGATCGCGCGGCCGCGACGACCTTCGCTTCCTCGGCGCTCGTCCCGAGCGGCTCCGCATGGCAGCTCGCGCAGCTCTCCGTCGCAGGCAATCCCGAGAACGGGGCACGCGCGTCGAACGGATGGCACGTGGCGCAGGCGATCTCCAGGTCGCGCACGTGGAGGCGATGATCGAAGGCGACGGGCTGCGTGACGGTGGCGGGACGTCCGGACCACGTGAGGCCGGCCACGGCGCCGATCGCCGCGCCTGCGACGAGCCCGGCGATCCAGAGGCGCCGGCTCGCGCCCGCGACTCCCCCGTTCGCAACAGTGCCGCTGGCCACGGTCGCCTCCGTGGTTCCTGCCCGAGCCGCAGGCGAAGAAGGCGTACCTGAATGGAAAGCGTGAACCGGGCATCCCGGGAACACAACACGGCGCCCCGATGGGACGCGTCTCTAGAGAGCTGGCGAGCGTAGTCTCGAACCCCTGGCATGCTCCACCCGGCGCCGGTTCGCGCCGCCGGGGAACGCGCGCCGTCACGGTAGGTCCGGCAGCGGCCCGGTGAGGTAGGGCCGCATCATCTCGTTGTCCTCATGCCCCTCGATGTGGCCTCGCGGCGAATTGTCGCGCGCGGCGGACGCGCGGCAAAATGTCGCGGAGCCCAATCGATTGACCAATCTAGCCCGCATCGGGTGAGTGGAATTGCAGTCCTCCCCCGTTCCTCTGGTACTGTCCGCCGCACGCCACTCACAATCGGGTGCGCTCCAGCGCGCACCTGCCCCGCGAGGAACACCCATGGCGACGCCTGCCCCGAAGACCCACCCCGACACCCTCCGGACCCTCCCCGGCGATGACGTGCGGCAGCTCATGTGGCGGTTCGCCGAGCGCTACGACCTGCAGATGCTGGTGCAGTCGTCGCGCGCCGTCGCGCGCGGCCCGGTCGCGCGCCTCGTGGCGGAAGGCGGGCGGAACGAGCACGAGTGGACCGCGCGGAAGAACGAGCTCCTCGCCCACTACGACGCGTCCGGCATCACCGCAGCGTTCATGGAACCAGAGGAGGGAGGCTTCATCTCGGGTCCGAAGAACCTCGCGCTCGCGCTCGCCGCGTTCGAGCTCGCCTGGGTCGACGCGGGCGCCGCGACCGGCGCGCTCGCAAGCTTCCTCGGCCTGTCGCCGATCCACGAGCGAGGCACGCCGGAGCAGGCTCTGCACTACATGAGCCTCGCCGCGCCCGCGAAGCCGGGCGAAGACCGCAAGCCCTGGCGCGCCGCCTTCGCGCTCACCGAGCCCATCCCGTACGTCGGCGTGGACACCGGCATGCTCTCGGGCAAGGTGAGCGTGGCGGAGTGGAAGGACGGCCAGGAGCCCGTGCTCCAGGTCGAGAAGCGCGGCCGATTCATCACGAACATGGGGTTCGCGAACTTCGTCACGGCCGCCGTGGATACCGGCGATCCCCGCATCAAGTCCTCCTGCCTCGTCATCCTCGAGGACACGGACCCCGGGACGTACGACCGCGGCACGCCCACGAAGAAGCTCGTCCACCAGCTGTCGTCGACGAGCGACCCCATCTTCAGCCTGCGGGTCCCGGCGAGCCGGATCGTCGGCGGCTACACGGTGAAGGACGGCGTCATCGTCCCGAACTTCGACCACTCGGAGGTGATCGAGGCGGTGTTCCGCCGGACGCGCGTGACGGTAGGCGTCATGACCTCCGCGAAGCTCCTCAGCGCGGTCGAGCCGGTCATCCGCTACCAGCGCGGGCGGTTCCGCGGCGCCGAGCAGGCCGCGCCCGGCTCGGTGCGTTACGAGCTCGGCATCCAGCAGCGCGAGGACGCGCTGCACCGGCTCGCCGAGGTCTGGGCCGCTGGAGAGGCGGGGGCGTCGCTCGGCTTCGCGACGGCGCGGCTGTTCGACGAGCTCGATCCGCTCGAGAAGAAGAAGGACGCGGTGCTCGCGGCGCAGGGCGTCTCCGGCATGAAGGCCACGATGAGGTGGATGAAGGCGCTCGAGAAGAGCGCCCTCGAGCTCCTCGAGCTGGAGGCACACCCGCGTGGCGAGAAGCAGGAGGCGCGCGTCGCCGAGCTCCGCGCGGACGAGATGGTCCGCTTCGCGCTCCTCGACGCGCAGGCGAACGTCCTCTGCCCGGCGACGAAGCTCTGGAACACCGGCGTCGGCGCGAGCGTGATGCGCGAGGCGGTCTCGCTCATGGGCGGCTACGGCATCACCGAGGACTGCCCGGGCTTCCTCGGCCAGAAGTGGATGGACGCGCAGCTCGAGGCGACGTACGAGGGGCCCGAGGCCGTCCAGCGCCGCCAGATCTCCGTGACGATGGGGAACCCCCTCTTCCTCGCGCAGATGAAGGCGTGGATCCGAGAGCTCCGGCACGTCTCGGGCGAGCACCCCGGCACGGGCGCCTGCGCGCTCGCCTCGGCGATGGACCTGTGGCTCTGGACGTACCGGCACCTCGAGCGCTCGACCGACGCGGACGGCGCGAAGCTCGTCCAGTCCCCGCGGCAGGGCGTGACGTTCAAGCTCGCCGACGCGCTCGGCTGGCTCATGGCGGCGCGCATGCAGGTGCTCGACGCGGTCGTCCTCGCGGAGGAGGGCGCGGCGGTGCTCGGCGAGGCGCACGCGGGCACGGCCCGCTTCTTCGCGGACCTCTGCCACGTCCAGGCGGCGCGCGCCGCCGGCGAGGTGGGCCGCATCTGCGCCGAGCTCGTGCACGGCTACAACCGCCACCCGTCCTGGGACGAGCAGGGGCGCGATGCCTGCTGGTCGGCGAACGACGCGGACGCGCTCGAGGGGATCATCCCCGGCCTCGCGGGCTGCTCGATGGACCTCCTCGCCGACGGCAGCCACCCGGACAAGGAAGGGCCCTGCGCTTCGTGCCAGGGGATCAGCGACTTCCGGACGCTGCGGGTGAAGATCGACGGCTGCCTGACGGGCGCGATGCTCGCGAAGGATCGCGCGGCCGAGGCGCTCTCGAAGGTGATGATCCCCGAGGCGCTCGACTACCCGCAGTAGCCGAAGACCTCGATCGAAGGAGAAGGACGTGGAGCCCCTCGTTCCCGCGGAGCTGCCGGAGCGCCAGACGATGTCCGTGGACATCGCGTGCGTCGGCTTCGGACCGGCGATGGCCGGCTTCCTCTCGACGCTCTCGCGCCGCCTCGCCGCGGCCGACCGGCCGCCGCTCGAGAGCGCCGCGGCGCCGGGCATGCCGTTGCAGGTCGTGTGCTACGAGCGCGCCGACGACCTCGGCTTCGGCGTGTCGGGTGTCGTCACGCGCGCGCGCGGGATCCGCCGCGCCTTCCCGGACCTCGACCCCTCGCAGATCCCGATGGCGGCGCCGGTGCAAGAGGAGAAGGTGCTGTACCTCCTCGACCCCATCGGCGCGAGCCGCCGCTCGCCGACGCTCCGCGTCGCGGACGCGTCCATCCGCGCGATGAAGGGCGTGCTGCCCGTCGAGGAGCAGGCAATGGAGCTCCCCTGGACGCCGGAGTTCCTCCACAAGAAGGACGGCTTCGTCTTCTCGATGGGCCAGCTCATGCAGTGGATGAGCAGCCAGGTCCTGGCGACGGGCACGGTCCAGCTCTGGCCCGGGACGCCGGTCGCGCAGGCGCTCGTCGACGGGAAGAAGGTCCTCGGCGTGCGGCTGCTCGACCAGGGCGTCGATCGGCAGGGTCGCCCCGACGCCGCGTACATGCCGGGCATGGACGTCCACGCGGCGCTCACCGTGGTGGGCGATGGCCCGGTCGGCGCGGTCGGCCGCCAGCTCGACGGGGCGATCGGCATGCCCGAGGGGCACGGCCGGCGCGACTGGGCCGTGGGGATGAAGTTCGTCGTGGACCTGCCGGAGGACACGCCGCTCACGCCCGGCACGGTGCTCCACACGCTCGGCTTCCCCGAGCCGGAGATCTTCGGGTTCCTCTACGTCCACCCGGACCGCGTCGCCTCGGTCGGCATCTTCGTACCGAGCTGGTTCGAGTCGCCGGTTCGGACGACGTACCGATACCTCCAGCACTACGTCCAGCACCCGTACCTCTGGCGCTGGCTCAAGGACGCGCGGCTCCGCTCGTGGGGCGCGAAGTCGATCCTCGAGTCGGGCCGGCGCGGCGAGCCGGTGCTCGCGGGCGACGGGTTCGCCCGGATCGGTGAGGGTTCGGGCTCGACCAACGTCCTCACGTCGTCGGGCGTCGACGAAGCGTTCACGACCGGCGTGCAGCTCGGCGAGGGCGTCATCGAGCTCCTCGAGGCGGGCAAGCCGCTCACGAAGGAGAACCTCGACGCCGCCTACGTGGCGCGACGGCGCGCGAGCTGGGTCGAGTCGGAGGGGCGGGTCGCCGAGAAGGCGCGCGACGGGTTCCAGCGCGGCGTCGTCACCGGCCTCGTCGGGATGGCGCTCGCCGGCCTCACGAAGGGCAAGGTCGCGCTCGGCGAGGAGCCGCCGCACCCGGCGGACGCGATCGGCACGGTCGAAGGGTTCTACGCTGGCAAGATCCCCGCCGAGGAGATCGCCCGGATCCGCAAGGAGTGCGAGGCGAAAGGCGTCCCGCTGCACGACGCCCTCATGGACGCCGCGGGCTGGCCGTCCGTGGCGCTCGACGGGAAGCTGCTCGTCACGCACCAGGACGCGCTGCTGATGGGAGGCAAGGTGCAGGCACCCGCGGGCTACGCCGACCACGTCGTCTTCCTCCGCCCCGAGCTCTGCCAAGCCTGCGGGCGGCGGGTCTGCTTCGAGATCTGCTCGGCCGAGGCGCTCCGCCCCGGCGAGGGCGGCGTCCCGAGCTTCGACCGCGAGAAGTGCGTCCACTGCGGGGCGTGCCTGTGGAGCTGCACGACGCGCGTCGACGGGACGGACGAGGTGAACCTGGAGCTCCGCGCCGGCACGGGCGGGCTGCATTCGGCGGAGAACTGAGCCATCCACCGCTCGCCCTTCGACAGGCTCAGGGCGAGCGGCCAGGTTGGTTGCCGCTGGCCGAAGCGGCGCGCGACGCGGACGAGCAGCGGCGCCCGCAGAACGACCGCTCGTGGTGAGCGGCAGAACGAACCGCTCGTGGTGAGCCTGTCGAACCACGAGCGGTAGACCGGAGTGTGAATGAGCAGCGGATACCAGATCGTCGTCCTCGGGAGCATCGTCCCCGACCCGCTCCAGACGCTCGAGCCGGCGCAGACGGCGCAGGGGCCGGGCCTCAAGAACGAGCTCATGTTGCCGCACGTGCTCGATCCGTGGGCGGCCCACGCGCTGTATGAGGCGGCCAACCTCGCCGCGAAGACCCCCGGCTCGAAGGTGACGCTCCTCTCGCTCGGGCCGAAGGCGAAGCTCCAGCAGGTGATGATGGCGGTCGGGCAGAAGGTGCCGTTCGAGCTCGTCGCGCTCGACGGCCCCGCTGGAGGCTTCACGGATCCGCACGAGGTCGCGGCGAGGCTCGCGGAGGCCGTGAAGGCGCTGCCCGGCCTCGATCGCTCGCGGCTGCTCCTGTTCGGCGGCTGGGAGTCCGCCTCGCGCGGCGCGGGCGTCACGCTGCAGCTCGTCGGCGAGCGGCTCGCGATCACCGATCAGTTCCAGGGCGTGGACCAGCTCACGCCGGGACCCGACGGCTCGTTCGAGGTGCTCGAGCGCGTGGAGGGCGGGAAGCACCAGGTGTCCTCGTGCGCCGGGGCTCCCGCCGTGCTCGGCTGGGCCACCGGCAACCTCGGCGAGCCGAAGAACAACCCGCAGGTCGGCATGGCCAACATGCGCGGCATCATGCCGTCGCTGCAGAAGGCGACGCCTGCGCCGGTGGGAACGGGCGGCGTCGAGTTCGTCTCGGTCGCGGTGCCCAAGGCACAGCGGGAGACGCGGATCGTGAAGGACATGAGCCCCGACGACGTCGCGCGCGAGATCGTCGAGTGGATCGGCCAGGACTAGCGCGAGGGATCCCGACCATGGACACCGTCCTCCTCCTCACCCACACCGAGCCCGACGGCGGCCTGCCGCGCGCCGCGCTCGAGGCGCTCTCCGCCGCCCGCACCGCCGGCGGTCCGCTCGTCGTCGGCCTGTTCGGCGCCTCCGTCGAGAAGGCCGCCGCCGCGCTCGGCGGCGCCGGCGCCGCGAAGGTGCTCGCCGTCGAGGGCGCGCCGTTCGGCGAGGCGCGCTACGGGACCGACACCGCCGCCGCGGCGGCGCTCGCCAAAGCCTCCGGCGCGAGCGTCGTCATCGCGCCCGCCACGAGCCGCATGGCGCGGATCGCGGCAGGCGTCGCGCAGCGGCTCGGTGGCCGCGTGGATACGCACGTCACGCAGGTCACGGCCGAGGGAGGCCTCGCCGCGACGCGCTGGTTCTACAAGCAGCGCATCGAGGCGAAGCTCCGCCGCAAGGAGCGCCCCTGGGTGCTCCTCGTCGATCCGGGGGCGTATCCGGCGGCGAGCGTGGAGGGCGGCGCCGCGCCGGCCGTGGAGAAGCTCGCCGTCTCGGCAGAGGGTGCGACGCGGACGAAGGTCGTCGGGCTCCGCGCCCCGTCCTCGGGCGAGCAGACGATCCGTCCGGAGGCGAAGCTCCTCTTCGTCGCCGGAGCTGGCTGGACGAAGAAGCAGGCGGACGGGAAGCCCCACCCGGACAAGGCGGAGCAGCTCATCCTCGGGTTCCTGCGTGGCTCGGGCGCGTCGCTCGGCTCGTCGAAGTCACTCGTCGATCAGGCGGGGGAGGGACAGCGGGTCTTCGAGTTCATGACGCACCTGAACCAGGTGGGACAGACCGGCGCGACGCCCCGCCATCCGAAGGGGCTCGCGACCTGCTGCCACGGGGAGGAGCCGCACGTCGTCGGCTGGCGGTTCATCCGCGAGCGGCGCGCCGTGAACCTCGACGCGGGCTGCGGGTGGGCGCGCGGCAAGGCGGACGTGCTGTACGTGGCGGACGCGTTCGCGGTGATGGAGAAGGTGAACGCGCTGCTCGCGGCAAAGGCGTAGCGCGCGGCGGCGCGCTGCAGTTCACGATGAGGGTCGATGGCGACCGCGTCGCCGGCCCGATCATTCGGGGGGACCGGGACGTCGGCATGCAGATCGAACTCGTCCCGATGGGCCTGGCGCGGCCCGTGACTGCGGCCGACGAACTCAGTCGGCTCGCCGCCCAGGCGCTCGCCCCGGGTGCCCGCGTGCCGTCCGAGCGCCACCCGCCCTTGAACCGAGGCGCTCATGATCTGAGCCAGAACCGGCGAGATCTCGGCGAGCCCATCGGGAGGAGTTGGGTCGGCCCCCAGGCCCAGCGCGCGAGCAACGCCCTACGGCCCTCATCGACCGGCTCGTCCACCACTCCGAGATCATCGGCATCGAGGGCGAGAGCCATCGCAAGCGCAAGGCCGAGATGACGAAGGAGGCCACCGGCAACCGGACGCCGCAAGAAGTGGGGTGACCGGCAAGTTCAGATTTCCGCGTTTCTCGAGGTCCGCCAACACCCACGCGATGTCGCGCGGCCTGCCGGCCGCGCGCGCGGCGTTCCGGCGGCTCGCCGGGGTAGGCCACCGGCGTATCCTGCGGCACGCCCTTCGATCGAGGCGGCGGTAGCGTTCGTTGCGCTGGGCGGGGAGGGTGACCCCGACTCGAGACCGCATCTATAGAGGCCGTGCGTCCTGAGCGTAGCGCCGCCGCAGGCGGCGCGGAGTCGAAGGACGACGACCCCTCAGCCGTCACGTGCTGGCCTCGGGTTGGACGCCCCGCTACATGACGCGGCGGGGACAGGTCCCTCGCCGGAGGCGGTCGTGGATCTCCAGCTTCGGAACAAGCGGGCGCTCGTCACGGGGTCGACCGCCGGGATCGGCTTCGCGATCGCTCGCCGGCTCGCGCAGGAGGGGGCGCGCGTCATCGTCGGCGGGCGCGAGCAGGTGCGCGTCGCCTCGGCATGCGAGGCGCTGCGGGGCGAGGTCCCGGGGGCCAAGGTGGAGGGGATCGCGGCCGACCTTTCCCGGGAGGAGGGCGCCCGCCGGGTCCTCGCCGCGTTCCCGGACGTGGACGTGCTCGTGAACAACGTAGGGGCATACGCGGCGAAGCGTCTCGAGGAGCTCGAGACCGCCGACTGGCTGGACTCGTTCGCGGTGAACGTGCTCTCCGGCGTGTGGTTGTCGCAACATCACCTGCCCCGCATGCTGGCGCGAGACGACGGGCGCGTCGTGTTCATCTCGAGCGAGTCGGCGCTCCAGATCCCGGTCGAGATGATCCACTACGGCGTCGCCAAGGCGGCGCAGGCCGCGCTCGCCCGCGGGCTTGCCGAGCGCACCCGCGGCACGAGGGTGACGGTCAACACCGTGCTCGCCGGGCCGACGCGCTCCGAGGGCGTCGCGGCGTTCGTCGAGGGGCTCGCGCAACAGCGCGGAGTCCCGGCCGACGAGGTCGAGCGCGACTTCTTCGCCACCGCCCGGCCGACGTCGCTCCTGCAGCGGTTCGCGGCGACCGACGAGATCGCCGCGGTGGTCGCCTTCCTCGCGAGCCCGCTCGCGTCCGCCGTGAATGGCGCGGCGGTCCGCGCGGAGGGTGGGGTGCTGAAGGGCGTCTACTGAACGTCGAGGGGGCGGGGGACATGGGCGAGACGGATCGGGTGCTGGTGGTGGGGGGCTCCTCGGGGATCGGCCTCGCGACTGCGGAGGCGTTTGCGGCGCGGGGGCACGCCGTCACGATCGCGGCGCGAGACCGGGACAGGCTCGCGGAGGCCGCGCGGCGCATCGGCGCGCGTGCGAGCACGGTCTCGCTCGACCTGCGCGACCAGGCATCGGTACGCGCGGCGCTCGGGACGGAGCGCTTCCTGCACGTGGTGCTCGCGGCCGCCGACCTGCGCTACGCGCCGCTGCTCGCGATGCCCCTCGGCGATCTCCAGCACGTGTTCGACTCGAAGCTCTTCGGGTACGTGCGCGTGGTTCAGGCCGTGGCGCCACGGCTCCCGCCGGACGGCTCGGTGACGCTCGTCTCCGGGATCGCCTCGGAGCGGCCTTCGCCGGGCGCCGCGGCGGTCGCGGCTGTGAACGGCGCGATCGAGGCCCTCGGCCGCGCCCTCGCAGTGGAGCTGTCTCCGGTGCGGGTGAACGTCGTCTCGCCCGGGGTCACCGATACGCCGTCGTGGTCGGGCCTCGGCGAGGGTCGGGAGCGCTTCTTCGCCGAGGTCGCATCGAGGCTGCCCGCGAAGCGCGTCGGCAAGCCGGAGGACGTCGCGGCGGTCATCCTGGCGGTCGCGACGAACCGGTTCTCGAGCGGTGCGGTCTTCCACGTGGACGGCGGCGGGCGGCTCAGCTGAGACGAGTCCTAGAACGCGACCGCGAGTCCCCCCGGCGCGGGCTGGACCTCGAAGTGATGCCGTGATGACGGGGGCTTGGAGTGCCCGCGGTGCAGGAACCAGGGCACCGCGAAGCCGACCGCGCTCCCCACCACCGCGCCCACGGCGACGTCGGAGAGCCAGTGAGAGTCGCTCGCGACGCGGAGGTAGGCGACCCCGGTCGAGAGCGTGAGCCCCGCGGCCCAGAGCCAGGGTGCGCCCTCGCGACCGCGGATCGTTGCCACCGTCGCCGTCGACACGGCGAGCGCGAACGCGCGCGAGGTGTGCGACGAGTAGAAGCTTTCGCCGCCGGCGCCGCTCGAGCTGGCGTCGGGGCGGCGCCGCGAGAGCGTATGCTTCGCGAGCGTGTTCAGGTCGGCCGCGATCATGGCGGACTCGGCGACGACGAAGACGTCCTCGAGCAGGTGGCGCGGCGAGCCGTCCCGATACGCTCCCAGCCCGGACGCGGCGAGCGCGCCGGCAGGGAGGATCAGCGACACGAGGCTGTCCGATGCGCGCCGGGCGTCTCGCATCAGGCGCGGGGAGCCCAGCCGGAGGATCTCGCGGGCGTCCTCGTCGGGACCATGAGACGAGCAGATGACGCAGCCCGACGCGAGCGGCATCGAGGCGAGGCCGATCCCGGCACCGGCGGCGACGACGAGGACGGGGAGATGGACCCGCAGATCGACGCGGAGGTCGTCGGTGTCTGCCCGGACCGGCTGCGCCCCGAGCACTGCGACCGCCAGCGCGACCCCGAGCCTTCGCATCACGTGGTCGATCTTCGCCGCGCGCCCGCGGCGCAACAGCCGTTCGGGCCGCCGCGGAGGCGGCGACCCGGCAGGCGGCGCGGCTCCGATCAGCTCGCGACGGTGAGGCGCCGGATCGTGTCGACGAGGTGCTCGATCGCAAACGGCTTCACGAGCACGTGCTGGACGTCGATGCCGAGCGGCGCCTGGCCGGTCATGACGACGACGGGGATCTCGGCGAGGCGCGGGTTCCGCTTCTGGAGATCCCGGAACTGCCACCCGTTCATGGTCGGCATGCCGAGGTCGAGCACGATGGCGTCGGGCGAGCAGCCTTCGGAGAGCTGCGCGAGCGCCTCGGCGCCGTCGCGGGCGAGATCGACGGAGTAGCCCTCGTTCGCGAGCCGGTGCGCGAGCGTCTCCCGGATGTCTGGATCATCGTCGACGACGAGCACGTGCTGCATCGCGCTCATTTCGCACGGGCGGCCGGATCGCGCAAATCCGTGCAAGCGAGCGATCGCGCGTTGCCGAGGCCGTGGTCGAGACCGGTTCGCGCTCCGCTGCGGGCGGCGCGAGGAGGCGCGGAAGCGGAGCGAACAATGGCCGTGAGCCCCGACCACTTGTGCCCTCGCGCAAGCGGGCGATTTGGAAGTCGGTGCGACACCGTCGCAGCGCTTCGGGCGGGGCAGATCCGGGTGGGGCAAAAGGCCGCGCCCGGCGGGGGCGGGCGCCATCGGCTGCAGCCGCGAGCGCTCCGCTCGGTCACCTGCCCCAAGCCCAGCTCGCGTCGACGATCGGCAGGGGGACCGGGAGCCTGAGCTGAAGCCAACCTGGGTCGAACTGGCGGTGCAAGACCTCGCGCAGGACGCCGATCCGCACGAGTCTCTAGGTCCCGTACATCCGGCTGACGTAGGCGTCGAGCGCGGCCTCGTAGTCCGGCCGCAGCTCCTCGCGGTAGACCATCGTCGTGCCGATCTCGGCGGCGAGGATTGCGGAGACGTACTTCGGCGGCAGCCGTTCGACGCGGAGGCGGAGCTGTGGCTCTTCCCGGATCATGCGCGGGAGATGGGCGAGGAGCGCCTGCTGGTAGCGCGGCTCCCGGGCCAACCCCGGGCGCGACTGGAACAGGCGGAAGAGCTGCGCCTTGTGCGCGTTGATCTCGGAGCTGATGGCGGCCGAGAGCGCCGTCCAGGAGCGCTTCCCATCCTCCTCCCGGTGGAGCCGAACGAGGAGGTTGGCCTCGTCGGCCGCCCGCTTCTCCAGGATGGCGAGCACGTCCCTCACGTACCGTTCCTTGTGGGCCAGGAACTCCTCCTCCGACAGGAGGAGGTTCCCGATGATCTCGTAGGAGGAGGAGATCACGCCGCACTTGTTGGCCGAAGCATCGCGGAAGACGACGGCCCCGGCCTCCTGCAGCCGGTCGCGCGCCTCGGGGGTGATGAAGGAGTTCGCCCCCTCGATGATGACGGGGGCGCTCGGCTTGCGATCCCCGGTCAGGAAGAGCGCCCAGTTCGTGCCGTCGATGGTCTCGGGCCGGCCGCCGGCGGGGATGAAGAGGTCTGCCGGGGTGGTGAAGATGAGTGAGTCGAACTCCTGGTGGAACTCGTCCAGGGTGACCCAGTCCTCGCGGAGCCCGGCCGCGGTCATCTCCACGCGGCGGTGGAGCTCGCGGAAGCCGTCCTTCCGCTTCGCGTTCCGGAAGAGCGCGAAGCCCCCGGGCGAAAGCCGGGAGAGGTCGAACGCCTCGGCGTCGGAGCGAAGGACGATGCGGCCGAGGGCCTCGCGGTCGAGTCCCTGCGGGTCGACCAGGGCCGCCGTACCGTCCACGATGAGCCGTATGCGGACGTCGGCGCAGCCGGCGAGGAGGAGCCGGATGGCGTTGCCGGCGACGTCGCCGTTCGGGCCGCCGGTGAGCTTCACCGAGAACCGGTCGGTCCCGATGTCGATGCGCCGCTCCCTCATCGCGACCCTGGCGTAGGTGACGACGCCGAGCGAGGTGACGCCGTATTCCTTGTGGTTGATGCCCACCCGCTTGCTCGACATGATGCCCGAGCCCAGCAGGTAGCCGCGGCGGATCGAGAGCTCGGCGATGGCCTCGATCATCTCGTCGTGCATGTTCTCGTCGGGCCCGAGCTCGATGGGCTCGTCCTCGCCGTAGTAGTCGAGCACGCGCGCGTCGCGGGCCTTGCCGTCCCGGGTGACGAAGACGTCGAGGAAGGCGCTGGCGAGGGCGAGCTGGAAGCGGTGCAGCCGGCGGTCCAGCTCCTGGCGGCTCTCCGGGGCCGGGGCGTGGAGCACGCAGGCGAGCTTCGAGCCGCCCTCGTAGATGTCCTTGTTCTTGAGGTGCTGGGTGTGGGCCAGCACCGTGCACTCGCGGAAGAGGGTGTTGGCGGCGGTGACGAAGTCATCTCGCGTCCGCGTGATGATGGTGCGCCACCCACCGCGGGCGATGTCGGAGAAGCCGATGTGGTAGCCGAGGCCTTCGCGCGCGAAGAAGAAGGTGACGCGGAAGGGCCGCTCGGGCGGGAGGTCGCCGGTGAACTCCGCGCCGAGGTCCTCCAGGTAGGCCGGGTCCAGCCGGAAGGCGTGCGCGTGCTTCTCGACCACGAAGAAGTTGGACTTGAGCGTCCGCTTCACGAAGATGAGCGCGGTCCGGAAGATGGAGCGGCGGAAGTCGTCGAGCTGTCGGTGACCGGTGTTGTAGTTGGCCACCTCCTTCTCCACGAGCGCGAGCTCCGCGGCGTACCGCGACTCGCGCTCCTCCTGCTCCGGGTCGAAGCGGAGCTCGAAGAGCCGGACGAGCCGGAGGGCGATCTCGGGCTGAGAGTGAAACGCCCGGATGACGTCCTCGAACGTGTAGCGGTGCGGCTGGGCGTGGGCGCAGTTGGTGTGGCAGAAGCCGATGAACGCGTTGACGAGCGCAGCCTCCTCGCCGGTCATGATCCCGGGGAGGACGAACTCAATGTAGGCCGCCGAGTGGGGTGACAGGATCTGGGTGTTGAAGAGGAGCCGGCGCAGCTTGCGGAAGAGGTCCGAGTCTCGCTCCAGCGGCTTCCCGTTCCGGCGCGAGACGCGGAAGCTGCCGAGGAAGAAGGGCCGGCTGCCGGTGGCGAGGGTCAGCGCGAGGAGGCGCCGGACGCCGATGTCGAGCCCGTTGAAGACCTGGATGACCTGCGCGAGGTACTCGCGCGCGGGCGGGTTCTCCACTGCGAAGAGGACCTGGACCTCGCCCGCCGGACCGCTCGTCGCCGGCTGCAGATCGATCGCGAAGCCGCCGCCCTCCAGGGCCTGGTGGAAGATGCGGATGGCGGCCGCGATCTCGTGCGGCCGCCCCTGCTCGACGAAGGTGGGGTCGTTGATCCAGAGAACCCGGAGCAGCTCGCTCCGCGCCTCGGCCGGGAAGGTCGGGTCGAGGGAGGCGAGGGCGGTGAACACCGCCCGCTGCGCCGCCTCCGGGATGGCCGCGTCGCCGGCCTGCCCGACGAGCTCCTCGGGCTTGCGGTCGAACACGTAGTGCTGGAGCTCGAGCGGCAGGTCGGCGCCGGGCACCGGCTCGAGGGAGTGGACGATCTCGGTGCGAGAGATCGCCCGGTTCCGGAGCTCGTTCAGCGTCTCGAAGACCGAGCCGGGCGTGTCGAGCCGGGCCAGGATGAGCTCCTTCGGTCGATCGGCGAGGACGAGCTGGCGATCGACCTGGAGCCGGTGGAGCCCCGAGGCCAGGGCTGCCACCGCCTCGCGGTCCCCCCGGAGGATCCCGGTGAAGAGGCCGGGGAGCTCACGCTCCAGCCAGCTCGCGCCCGCCTCCGCGTGCTCCACGACCTGCTGGACGATCTCGCGTGCGGGCAAGGGCGCCTCCTCCCTACTTCTCGGCCTGGTGCGGGTACTCGATCCGGGTGGGAGGCGCGAAGTTCTCCTTGAGCGCACGAGGCGAGACCCAGCGGATGAGGTTCCACATCGAGCCGGCCTTGTCGTTCGTGCCGCTGGCGCGGGCGCCGCCGAAGGGCTGCTGGCCCACCACCGCCCCGGTCGGCTTGTCGTTCACATAGAAGTTGCCGGCGGCGCCGGCGAGCGCGCGCTCGAGCTGCTGGACGGCGAACCGGTCCTGCGCGAACACCGCGCCCGTGAGCGCGTACGGCGAGGTTCCGTCGCAGAGGGCGACCGCCTCGGCGAGCTTCGCGTCGGGGTAGACGAAGATCGTCAGCACCGGTCCGAAGATCTCCTCCTCCATGAGCTTGTGGCGCGGGTTCGTCACCTGGACCACCGTCGGCTCGATGAAGTATCCGACGCTGTCGTCGCACTTGCCGCCGATGAGGATCGTCGCCTCGGGCGAGCTCTTCGCGAACTCCACGTACGACTTGATGCTGTCGAACGCACCCCGGTCGATGACGGCGCCCATGAAGACGCGGAAGTCCTCGACCGGATCGCCCATCTGGATGGAGGCGGTGAGCGCGAGCAGGCGCTCCTTGACGCGAGGCCAGAGGCTCTCCGGCACGTAGGCGCGCGAGGCGGCCGAGCACTTCTGCCCCTGCGCCTCGAAGGCGCCGCGGCACAGCGCGGTCGCGAGCGCGTCCACCTCGGCGGAGGGGTGAGCGAAGATGAAGTCCTTGCCGCCGGTCTCGCCCACGATGCGCGGGTACGACTTGTAGCGGGGGAGGTTCTCCGCGATCGTCCGCCACATCCCGTGGAAGGTGGCGGTCGAGCCGGTGAAGTGGATGCCGGCGAACTCGGGGCTGGCGAGGACGGGGTCGCCGACGGTGCGGCCCGAGCCGGGCACGAAGTTGATGACCCCCGGCGGCAGCCCGGCCGCCTCGAGCAGCTTCAGGATGAAGTAGTTGGAGTAAGCGGTGCTGGAAGCGGGCTTCCACAGCACCGTGTTCCCCATGAGCGCCGGGGCGGTGGGGAGGTTGGCGGCGATGGACGTGAAGTTGAACGGCGTGACCGCGAAGACGAACCCCTCGAGCGCCCGATACTCGACCCGGTTCCACTGGCCGGGGGAGCTGATGGGCTGATCGGCGTAGATCTTCTCCGCGAACGCCGCGTTGAAGCGCCAGAAGTCGACGATCTCGCAGGCCGAGTCGATCTCCGCCTGGTAGGGCGTCTTCGACTGGTTGAGCATCGTCGCGCCGTTGAGGGTGGGGCGCCAGCCTCCGGAGAGCAGGTCGGCGGCCTTGAGGAAGACCGCGGCGCGCGCCGAGAACGGCAGGGCCGCCCACTCGCGGCGGGCAGCGCCGGCCGCCTCGATCGCGGCCTGCACCTCGGCAGGCCCGGCCTGGTGGAAGCGCGCCAGCCGGTGGGTGTGGCGGTGCGGGCAACGCACGTCGGCGAGCTTGCCGGTGCGCACCTCCTTGCCGCCGATGACGAGCGGGATCTCGAGCTCCTGCCCGGAGAGCTCGCCGAGCCGGGCTCGCAGCGCGTGTCGCTCGGGGGTGCCCGGCGCGTAGGAGAGGACCGGCTCGTTGTGGGGGATGGGGACGCGGAACTGGCTCACGATGGCGTGCTCCTCAGCAGGGCGGGGACGCCCCGCCGCAGTGTCTAACCGATGATGAAGTCTTCACCCTTGGTGTCGCCGCGGGCGAAGCGGTCGAGCGTGAAGCGCTCGAAGATCTCGTCCGGAGGATCGCCCGCCATCCAGCCCGCCATGAGCTCCGTCACCGCCGGGGCCATCATGAAGCCGTGGCCGACGAAGCCGTTGAGCTGGAGGAAGTTGTCGAACCCGGCCGCACCCAGGATCGGGTTGTTGTCGGGGGTGACGTCGTAGCACCCGGCCCACTGCCGCATGACCTTGAGGCCGGCGGTCTTCGGGATGCAGTCGCTGATGGCGCGCGAGTAGCGGGCGAGGAAGCGGAGCGTGGAGCGGGTGTCGATGCCGGACGGCTCCTCCGGATCGCCCATCCCGCCCACGATCTCGCCGCGCAGGCTCTGCGAGAAGTAGAGGCCGTTGCCCAGATTCGACACCATGGGGCCGAGCCAGGGCTTGAGGGGCTCGGTGACGCAGATCTCGTGGCGCTCCGCCTCGTTGGGGAGCTTCACCCCGGCGAGCGCGGCGAGGTCCCGGCTCCAGGCGCCAGCGGCGTTCACCACCACCTCGCAGGCGATGCGGCCGCGGTCGGTCTCGACGGCGGTGAGGCGTCGTCCGGCGTGCTCGAGGCCGGTCACCTTCGTGAAGGTGAGCACCCTGGCTCCGAGCGCCTCGGCCCGTGCCGCGTACCCCCACACGTAAGGCCAGGGGAAGACAACCGCGTCGTCGGGATTCCAGGAGGCGGCGAGGAAGCGCCGCTCGTCGAGCTCGGGCACGACCTCCTTCGCCTCGACGGGCGTCAGGATGCGCGTGCGGAGGCCCTGGCTCGCGTGGATCTCGGCGTTCTTCTCGATGCGCTCCGCCTGCGCCCGCGTGGGCGCGAGGAAGAGATAGCCGCCGCGCCGGAACCAGACGTTGATGCCCATCTCCGACGCGAAGCGCTCCCCGATCTCGAGCGAGCGGCGCGCCAGCCGGATCATGGTGGGCGTCGTCCACTGGGCACGCACGCCGCCGCCGTTGCGGCCGGAGGCGCCGGAGGTGAGGTAGCCCTTCTCGATCAGGACCACGTCGTTCACGCCGCGCCGGCACAGGTTGTAGGCGAGGCCGAGGCCCATGATGCCGCCGCCGACGATCACCACCTTGGCCCGGGCCGGCAGCGCGGCCGACGGGCGGGGTGCGGCGTGGGGCGGGACGGGCATCGGGACGCCCGACTCGAGGGGCAGCCCGGCCGGATCGAGCGCCGCCAGCGCGCCCAAGGAGGTGGGCTGCAAGGGCGGACGCACCGTGAAGGGGAGCACCTCCGCCGGAGTGGCGCCGAGCCGGAGCAGCTCGCGCGCGGTGACGGCGAGGCAGGTCTTCCCCTGGCACGGGCCGGTGCCAATCCCCGTGTAGCGCTTGACCGACTCGAGGTCGCGGAAGCCCTTCTCGAAGGCACGCCGCACGTCCTCGACGGTGGCGTCCTCGCAGCGGCAGACGAAGTTCCTAGCCATGGGATGCTGCCTCCCCGGCGCGCCGGCCGGCCTCCGCGGCCTCGGCCGCGTCGAGCGGACCGGTCACCTCGCCCACCGCCCAGTAGCCGTCCGCGATGCCTCCGCCTGGCTCGGGGCGGACGCGGAAGGCACCCGTGGCCGGGTCGAGCTCGAGCGCGGCGCCGACCTCGCGTGCCAGCTCGGCGGCGGGCATGCGCGGGGTGGCGACGGCGAGCGTGTCGCACCGGACGGTCCGGCCGTCGACGAGCTCGAGCGCGGCCAGCCGGCGGCCACCGCGGCCCCGCGCCACCTCGCCCGCGACGAGCTCCACCTGCATGCCGGCCGCCTGGAGCCGGGCGGCCGTCGCCTCAGCCTCCGGCCCCGCGCCAAGCACCGCGCCGCGCTCGCCTGGCACGACGCCGTCCTCGGCCAGCGCCACCAGGAGGCCGCGCGCGCCGAAGATGCCTGGCAGGTCGTTGCGCTCGAAGACGGGCGGCTGGGCCCAGGTGCCGCTGGCGAGGATCACCCGCGCGGCGCGGACGAGCCGCAGCCGCGCGGGCTCGCCCACCTGCGACACCGCCGCGCGTGCGCCGCCCGCATCGGGCCAAACGCCCAGGGCGGTGGCGTCGAGCGCCACCTCGCCCCCGGCGCCGCGCACCGCCTCGGCCACCTCGCCCGCCCACGCCAGCGGCGGGTCGCCGGGAAGCCCGAGGCGACAGCGCAGCCGGCCGCCGACGGCGCTCTCCTTCTCGACGAGGAGCACGCGCCTCCCGGCGCGGGCGAGCGCCTCGGCCGCCCCCAGTCCGGCCGGGCCGGCGCCGACCACCAACGCGTCGAAGCGCTCCTCGACGGCGGGAGGAAAGGCCGGCGGCACTCGCTCCGGCATCTGCCCAAGCCCGGCGAGCTGGCGCGAGGCGCTCACGGTGATGCGGCTCGCCAGCTGGCTCCACGTGCCCACGTGGTGGTGGTCGATGCCACCGGGCGCGAAGAGGTCGATGGCGCGCAGGAGGTCGTGCGCGGCGCTGCCGAGCGCGTTCTGCGACTCCACGGTGAGGCCGTCGCGGCACGGCGTCTCGCACGCGCGGACGTTGGGCTGCCCATCGACGCGGACCAAGCAGGCGGCGCACGAGCCGGCGAGGCAGAAGGGACCGCGCGGCCGGTGGTACTTGGCGCTGCGCGACACGAGCAGCCTGCCGGCGGCGAGGAGCGCCGAGGTGATGCTCTCACCGCGCCGAGCCGGCAAGCGCTCGCCGTCGACGAGGATGGCGCAGTTCGGGGCGAAGCGGGGATCGGGGAGTCGAGGCATGTCAGCGGGCCCTTCCGCCCAGGTAGGCGTTCTGAACCGTGGGGTCCTCGATGAGCGCCTGGGCGCGGCCCTCCAGCACGATCCGGCCGACCTCCATCACGTAGCCGCGGTGGGCGAGCTTGAGCGCGGCGCGGGCGTTCTGCTCCACCAGCACCACCGTGGCGCCGGTGGTCTGGTTGATCTCGCGGATGGTCTGGAAGATCGCCTTCACGAGCAGCGGGGCGAGGCCGAGGGAGGGCTCGTCGAGGAGCAGCACGCGCGGCTTTGCCATGAGCGCGCGGCCGATCGCGAGCATCTGCTGCTCGCCGCCGGAGAGCGTGCCGGCGAGCTGATCGCGGCGCTTCTCCAGGATCGGGAAGAGCCGGTAGATCCAGGTCGCGGTCTCGGCGATCTCGGCCGCGTCGCTGCGCGTGAAGGCGCCGAGGACGAGGTTCTCCCGCACGGTGAGCGTGCCGAAGATGCGGCGCCCCTCGGGCGACTGCGCGATGCCGAGGCGAACCCGCTCGTGCGCCGGGATTCCGGTGGCCGGCTTCCCGTCGTAGCGGATCTCCCCGCCCGACGGGCGCAACAGGCCGCTGATGGCCCGGAGCGTGGTGGACTTCCCCGCGCCGTTCGCGCCGAGGATGCACACGATCTCGCCCTGCCGGACGGTGATGTCGATGCCGTGCAGGGCCTCGACGTTGCCGTACTTCACCCGCAGGCCGCGCGTCTCGAGGAGCGGCGACGTCACGCGACCTCCTCCGTGCCCAGGTACGCCTCGATCACCCGTGGGTTCGCCTGGATCGAGGC
>DATIDF010000155.1:0-11611 GCA_035456445.1 Anaeromyxobacter sp. | reverse complement strand
GAGAGCTTGGTCGGGGTCGGGGTCGGGGTCGGGGTCGGGGTCGGGGTCGGGGTCGGGGTCGGGGTCGGGGTCGGGGTCGGGGTCGGGGTCGGGGTCGCGGTCGGGGTCGGGGTCGGGGTCGGGGGCGGGGTCGGGGTCGGGGTCGGGGTCGGGGTCGCGGTCGCGGTCGGGGTCGCGGTCGGGGTCGCGGTCGGGGTCGCGGTCGGGGTCGGGGTCGGGGTCGCGGTGGTCAGGGTCGCGCCTTCCATCGCCGGAGCCCCTGCCATCGCCATCGCCACCATCAGCACCGTCTCGATCATCCCATCCCTCCCTCGGCGAGCTGGCCGGGCGAGGACTGTTGAGCAATCCCGGTGCCCGCGCGCGGATCCCGAGACGGCGCGGGTTTTCGCGGGCGGCGCCCCCGCGAGCTGTCAGCGATTCCGAACGGGGTGTCGGACTTCCTTACAGTGGGGCGACGTGCGGCCCTGGCAAACGGGCCGCTTTCCTGAGGTGGATGGCACGCGGGGCGCGGCACGCGCCTTGCCCCTCTGGGCGAGGCCCGCCTCCTCGCGGGACAGGAGAGCTCACCCGATGCGCCGAGTCGTCATCGTCCTCGTCGTGCTCACGGTCGTCCTCACGGGACTCATCGCGCTGCGCCTCTGGATGCAGGCGCGCGCGCTCGCCGCGCCCTCGGGCGGGTCGGGCGAGATCGAGGGCACCGAGGTCGATCTGTCGTCGCGCGTGGGCGCACGGATCGTCGAGGTCCGCGTCCGGGAGGGTGACCGCGTGAAGGCGGGCGACCTCCTCGTGCGGCTCGACTGCGCCGATCCCGCCGCGCAGCTCGCGGAGGCGGAGGCGCGGCTCGCGGCGTCGAAGGCGCAGGCGGTCGCAGCGGGCGCGCAGATCCAGGCGTCGCAGCGCGCGCGCACGGCGGCGGGCGCGGCGGAGGAGGCATCGCGCGCGCAGGTTGCCTCGCTCGCCGCACAGCGCGACGCGGCGGCCCGGCAGGCGAAGCGGCTCGAGGCGCTCCCGCAGGACGTGCCCGCGTCGAGCATCGACCAGACGCAGGCCTCCGCGCAGGGGCTCGAGCACCAGACCGCGGCGGCGAAGGCGCAGACCACTGCGAGCGCAGCCCAGACGCGGGCCGCGGACGTCGCGATCCGCTCGGCGACCGCTCAGGCGGAGGCGGCGGCCGCCCAGGTGCGCGCCGCCGAGGCGTCGGTGGAGCGCGCGCGCCTCCTCGCGGCCGAGTGCGAGGTGCGCGCGCCCCGCGACGCGGAGGTCGCGACCCTTCCCCACGAGGCGGGCGAGCTCGTCGCGCCCAACGCGGTCCTCGTCCGCCTGGTCGATCTCACGGAGGTGAAGGCGACCTTCTACCTGCCCAACGCGGAGATCGGCGCCGTGAAGCCGGGGGCGCAGGCGACGGTCGTCGCGGACGCCTGGCCGGGCGAGTCGTTCGAGGGGACGGTGCGCACGGTGGCGCTCGAGGCCGAGTTCACGCCGCGGAACATCCAGACTCGCACCGACCGCGACCGGCTCGTCTACCCGGTCGAGGTGACCGTGAAGAACCGCGACGGGAAGCTGCGCGCCGGGATGCCGGTCCAGGTGACGCTGACGGGGACGGGGAGGTAGCGCGTGTCCGCCCTCGAGGCCTCGGCGCCGGCGCTGGAGGCGCGCGACCTCGTGCGCCGCTTCGGTGCGGTGACCGCGCTGGACGGGCTCTCGTTCACGGTGGGGAGAGGCGAGCTCTTCGGGCTCGTCGGTCCGGACGGCGCGGGGAAGACCACCGCAATCCGCGCGCTCGCCGGGCTCGTCGGGCTCGACGGCGGCGAGGCGCGCGTGCTCGGG
Source organism: Anaeromyxobacter sp. (assembly GCA_035456445.1). Classification (GTDB taxonomy): domain Bacteria; phylum Myxococcota; class Myxococcia; order Myxococcales; family Anaeromyxobacteraceae; genus Anaeromyxobacter. The sequence goes on along the minus strand of DATIDF010000155.1, from coordinate 9,784 downwards.
CTGGCCCCGTCGTCGGGCGAGGTCCGCGAGCGGCTCGGCCTCATGCCGCAGCAGTACAGCCTGTACCGCGACCTCTCGGTGCAGGAGAACCTCCGGTTCTTCGCGCGGCTCTACGTGCTCCCGCGCGCGGTGTACCGAGAGCGGACCGAGCGGCTCCTCCGCATCACGCGGCTCGCCCCGTTCCTCGACCGTCGCGCGGACGCGCTCTCGGGCGGCATGTTCAAGAAGCTCGCGCTCGCGTGCGCGCTCCTGCACGAGCCGGAGGTGCTGCTCCTCGACGAGCCGACGAACGGGGTCGACCCGGTCTCTCGGCGCGAGCTGTGGGAGCTCCTCCACGAGTTCGTGCACGGCGGGATGACCGTGCTCGTCTCGACGCCGTACATGGACGAGGCCGAGCGATGCCACCGGGTGGGGCTCGTCCATCACGGGCGCCTCCTCGTGGAGGGCGAGCCGGCCGCGCTCATCGCCGGCTTCGAGGACGAGGCGTACGAGGTTCACGGGGGCGCGCGCGACGCGGTGGACGCGGCGCTCGCGGCGCTCGGGCCGGTTCGCGCCGCCTCCCCGGCCGGCGCGCGGCTCCGCGTGGTGGTGGCGCGCGGCGGTGCGGACGAGGTCCGCGCCGCGCTCGCCCCGCTCGGCGCCGCGCTCGAGCGCGCGCAGCCGTCGTTCGAGGACCTGTTCCTCGCCCGCACCGGGGAGCGCGCATGACCTCGCCCTTCGACCTCGCGGCCGCTGCGCGGCCGCTACGCTCGGGGGGAACGGACGATGCCGGCCCCACCATCGTCGCGCGCGAGCTCACGCGGCGCTTCGGCGGGTTCACCGCGGTGGACCGGGTCACGTTCGAGGTCGAGCGGGGCGAGATCTTCGGCTACCTCGGCGCGAACGGTGCCGGAAAGTCCACGACGATCCGGATGCTCACCGGGCTCCTCGCGCCCACCTCGGGCGAGGCGACGGTCGCGGGACACGACGTCGGGCGCGAGCCGGAGGCCGTGAAGGCCTCCATCGGCTACATGTCCCAGAAGTTCTCGCTCTACCTGGACCTGCCCGTGCGCGAGAACCTCCTCTTCTTCGGCGGCGCTTACGGGCTCGCTGGCAAGGCGCTCCGCGACCGGGTCGACGCGCTCATCGACCGGACCGGCCTCCACGAGCTCGGCGACGCGACGACGGGCGCGCTCCCCGGCGGCATCCGCCAGCGCCTCGCGCTCGCGTGCGCGCTCCTGCACGAGCCCACGATCGTCTTCCTCGACGAGCCGACCGCCGGCGTGGACCCCGCCGCGCGCCGCGCGTTCTGGCGCCTCATCCGCGATCTCGCGCACGACGGGACGACCGTGTTCGTGACGACGCACTACCTCGACGAGGCGGAGTACTGCCGCCGGATCGGGCTCATGGTGGACGGCCGGCTCGTCGCGCTCGACACGCCGGCCGCGCTCAAGCGGACGTGGGTGCCCGACCGCGTCCTCGTGGCGCGCGGCGAGGAGCTCGTCCGCGGCGCCGCCGCGCTCGCCGGCCGCGAGGGAGTGCGCGGCGTCGCGCCGTTCGGCGCGGGGCTGCACGTGCGGGTCGACCCGGCGCGCTGGACCGGTCCCGCCGTGGCCGAGGCGCTCCTCGCGGGCGGGGCGCGCGCCGTGAAGGTCGAGCCGGCGGAGCCGTCGCTCGAGGACGTGTTCCTCGCGGTGGTCGGGCGCGAGGGCAGGCGGGAGGACGCACCGTGATGGAACGCCTGCGACGCTCGCTCGTGCGGATCGGCGCGATGGCGGCCAAGGAGACGCTGCACATCCAGCGCGACCCGCGCACGCTGTACCTCGCGCTCGGCATGCCGGTCGTGATGCTGTTCCTCTTTGGCTATGGCGTGTCGTTCGACCTCGAGCGCGTCCCGATCGCGATCGCCGACGCGGATCGCACCGAGGCGTCGCGCGCGCTCGGGGACGCGCTCACCGCCTCGCGCGAGCTCATGACGGTGGCGCGCGACGTCGCGCCGGAGGACGCGGATCGCCTGTTCCGCGCCGGCGCGGCGGTCGCGGTGCTCGTCGTGCCGGAGGGGTACGGCGCGGACGTGGCGCGCGGCGAGCGCACCGAGGTCCAGCTCCTCGTGGACGGCTCCGATCCGACCGTCGCGAACCAGGTGCTCACGAAGGCGGACGCGCTCGCCCGCGCCGAGACGCGGCGCCTCGGCGGCCTCGCCGCGGGCGAGCAGCCGCTGCAGGTGAAGGTGTGGACTCGGTACAACCCCGCCAGCCGCTCTGCCCTGTTCATGGTGCCCGGGCTCGTCGCCTACCTCCTCGCGATCAGCGCCGTGCTCCTCACCGCGCTCACCATCGCAGGCGAGTGGGAGCGCGGCTCGATGGAGCAGCTCTTCGCGTCGCCCGTGGGCCGGCTCGAAATCGTGCTCGGCAAGCTCCTTCCGTACCTCGTGCTCGGCATGCTCGAGCTCCTCCTCGTCATCGCCTTCGGCGCGGTCGCCTTCGACCTGCCGCTGCGGGGGAGCCCGGGGCTGCTTCTCCTCCTCGGGCTCTTCTTCCTCGTGGGGATGCTCGGCCAGGGGCTGCTCATCTCGGTCGTCGCGAAGAACCAGCTCGTGGCGACGCAGGCGGGCGCGCTCTCGGCGCTCCTGCCGTCGCTCATCCTGTCCGGGATGATCTTCCCGATCGAGAACATGCCGTTGCCGCTCCAGGCCATCTCGCGCGTGATCCCCGCGCGCTACCTCGTGCACGCGCTGCGCGGCCTGCTCCTCAAGGGCAACGGGATCGCGGAGCTGTGGCCGGACCTCCTCGCGCAGGTCGTCTTCGCGGGGCTCGTGATCGCCGTCGCGACGGCCCGCTTCCAGCGGAGGCTCGCGTGAGCCGCCCCTCGCCCCGGATCCAGCTCGCGGCCGTCTTCCGCAAGGAGGTCCGCCAGACCGTCCGCGACCGGCGCATCATGTTCCTGCTCGTCGTCGCGCCGCTCATCCAGACGGTGGTGCTCGGGTTCGCGGTGGACTACGACGTCGATCGCGTGCCCACCGTCGTGGTGGATCGCGACGGCTCGGCCGAGAGCCGGCTGCATGCGCGCAGGCTCCTCGCGGACGGCACGCTCCTGCGCTCCGGCAGCGCGCCCTCGGCGCGCGAGGCGGAGGCCGCGATCGACGCGGGCGAGGTGGTCGCGGCCGTGATCCTGCCGGAGCGGCTCGCCGCCGATCTCGCCGCCGGGCGCCCTGCCGAGGTGCAGGTGATCCTCGACGGCACCGATCCGAACCGCACCACCGTCGCGAGCGGCGCCGCGTCCCGCTACTTCGGGGAGGTCGGCGAGGCGCTCGCGCGCGAACGGATCGCCGCCCGCGGGGGGGCTGCCCCGGCGCAGATCGCGCTCGTGCCGCGCCTCGCTTACAACCCCGGCCTCGAGACCGCGCCTTACATCGTCCCGGGCATCGCGGCGATGCTCCTCCTCATCGTCACGACGATCACCACGGCGATGGGGCTCGCGCGAGAGCGCGAGATGGGCACGCTCGAGCAGGTGCTCGTCACGCCCATCCGGCCGCTGTTCCTCCTCGTCGGCAAGATGGCGCCGTTCGTGGTCATCGGCCTCGTCGACGTCGCGCTCCTCCTCGCGGTCGGCACCTGGCTGTTCGGGGTCCCGCTGCGCGGGGACCTGCTCGTCCTGCTCGTCGGGACGCTGCTCTACCTCATGACCACGCTCGGTGTGGGCCTGCTCGTCTCGACCCTCTCGACCACGCAGCAGCAGTCGTTCCTGGGCGGGTTCCTGTTCATGTTGCCGGCGATCCTGCTCTCCGGCGTCATGACCCCCATCCGCTCGATGCCCGGCTGGCTCCAGGCGGTGACGTACCTGAACCCGGTCCGCTACTACGCGGAGGTGATGCGCACGACGCTGCTCAAGGGCGCCGGCTTCGGCGATCTCTGGTTCCAGCTCGCGGCGCTGCTCGTGCTCGGGGGCGCGATCCTCGCGACTGCGACCCTGCGCTTCCAGAAGCGGCTCGGGTGAGCAGCGTCGCGTTTCTCGGCCGTGCGCTCGGTCGCACCCGGGTTACAGTGCCTGCGCGTGGACACCGTCGTCGCGATCCGGGGAGTCACGAAAAGGTACGACGGCCTCGTCGCGGTGGATGGCGTCGACCTCGACATCCGGCGCGGCGAGATCTTCGGGCTGCTCGGCCCGAACGGCGCGGGTAAGACGACGCTCATCTCGATGATCGCGGGGCTCCTGCGGCCGACGTCGGGCGCCATCTCCGTGCTCGGTCACGACGTCGTGCGCGAGTATCGCGAGACTCGCCGCGCGGTCGGGCTCGTGCCGCAGGAGATCAACTTCGACCCCTTCTTCAACGTCGAGGAGACGCTCCGCATCCAGGCGGGCTACTTCGGCGTCCGGCTCTCGGAGGAGCGGCTCGTCGAGATCCTCGGCGCGCTCGACCTCCTCTCGAAGCGCACGACGAACAGCCGGTCGCTCTCGGGCGGGATGAAGCGGCGACTCCTCATCGGGAAGGCCCTCGTGCACGACCCCGCGGTGCTGTTCCTCGACGAGCCCACGGCGGGGGTCGACGTGGAGCTGCGCCGCGCGCTGTGGACGTACGTGCGGCAGCTGCGAGAGCGCGGCACCACGATCGTGCTCACGACGCACTACCTCGAGGAGGCCGAGGAGCTCGCGGATCGCGTGGGCGTCATCGACCGCGGGCGGCTGCTCGTGGTCGAGGACACGGAGGCGCTCCTGTCCCGGCACGGCGCGAAGGTGCTGCGCCTCGCGCTCGCGCGGCCCATCTCGGCGCTGCCCGCGGCGCTCTCGGCGGTGGGCGCCCGCCTCGCGGCGGACGGGACGGTGGTGACGTTCGAGGCGTCGGCGGGGGACGCGTTCGGGCCGCTCCTCGCGGCGGTCGCGGACGCCGGGCTCGCGGTGCGAGACGTCGAGACGCGGCGGACGACGCTCGAGGACGTGTTCGTGCGGCTCGTCTCGCGCGACCGCGGGGAGGCGCGGGCGTGATCTCGCTCGGGCTGTGGACGCTCCTCCAGAAGGAGGTCCGGAGGTTCCTGCGCGTGCCCGGTCAGACGCTGCTCTCGCCCGTGATCACCACCGCGCTCTACTTCATCGTGTTCGGCTACTCGCTCGGCGGGAGGCTGCGCGAGGTCGAGGGGGTCCCCTACGCGCGCTTCATCGTGCCCGGCCTCGTCACGCTCGGCGTCGTCACGAACGCCTACCTGAACAGCGCGTCGTCGATGTTCGTGATGAAGATCCAGGGGACCATCACGGATCTGCTCGTGTCGCCGCTCTCCTACGGCGAGATCCTGTCCGGCTTCGTCCTCGCGGCGGTGCTGCGGGGGCTGCTCGTGGGCGCGGTGATGTGGGGGGTCGCCGGCGCGTTCAGCGGCTTCGAGGTCGCCCACCCGCTGCTCGCGCTCGCGCTCGTCGTGCTCGCGGCCGTGGCGTTCTCGGCGCTCGGGCTCATGACGGCGATCTGGGCGAGCTCGTTCGAGCAGGTGAACTTCTTCCCCACCTTCTTCATCACGCCCCTCACGTTCCTGGGCGGCGTCTTCTACTCGATCGAGATGCTGCCGGCGCCGTTCCGCGCGTTCACCCAGGTGAACCCGATCTTCTACATGGTGGATGGCGTGCGCTTCGGGATGCTCGGCATCTCCGACGCCCCGCCGGCCGCCGGGGTCGCGCTACTCGTGGCGCTCGCGGCCAGCGCCGTCGCCGGCGCCTACGCGATGCTCAGGTCCGGTTACAAGCTGCGCGGCTGAGCGTACGGCCGCTGCCTCGACGGGGTGCGACGGACGGTCCGTCCGCGCACACCGAAAGCCGAGTTGGCGGGGTGCGCGCTCCTGACGCGCAAGGCCTGCGCGGATGCCTTCACGTCGCGTGCCGCAAATCGCTTTCCGGAATCGAATTCGTCCCGACATGGGTTTATGCTACGGCCCCCTCGAAGCAGGGGTCTCGCGCTACTCGCGATACGGAGGTCTGTCCACATGCGTCGTTCGTCGTCCGTCGTCCTGCTCGTCGCGCTGGCCGTGGCGGGATGCAAGAAGCAAGAGCCCGCCCTGCCGCAGGGCAACGCCGGGCAGCCGGGTTCGCCGGCGCCGCAGGCCGGAGCCGCCGCCCCGGCCCCCGCGCTCCAGGGCAAGGTCCTCGAGCGGCTCGATGCTCCACCGTACAGCTACCTCAAGCTCCAGACCGCGCAAGGCGAGACCTGGGCGGCCGTGCCCAAGACCGAGATCGAGAAGGGCAAGGACGTCTCGGTCGCCGGCGCGATGCCGATGAAGGACTTCGAGTCCAAGACCCTGAACCGCAAGTTCGACGTCGTCTACTTCGGCACGCTCGCGGGCGAGGGCGGCCAGGCCGCGCCGGCCGGCGGCGCGATGGGTGGCGGGATGCCCGGCGGGATGGGCGCGATGGCCCCTGGCCAGGGCCCCGAGTCGATGGCGGCGACGCACGCGGCCGCGGCGACCGGCCCGAAGGACGTGGGCGACGTGAAGGTCCCGAAGGCGACCGGCGCGGACGCGCGGACCGTCTCCGAGGTGTGGTCGCAGCGCGCCGCGCTGAAGGAGAAGAGCGTCAGCGTCCGCGGCAAGGTCGTGAAGTGGAACGCCGGCATCATGGGGAAGAACTGGCTCCACCTGCGCGACGGCTCCGGCGCCGCCGGCAAGGACAACGACATCACGATCACCACGAGCGACGAGGCCGCGGTCGGCGACGTCGTGCTCGTGAAGGGCACCGTCCGCGTCGACAAGGACTTCGGCGCCGGCTACGCGTACCCGGTGATCATCGAGGACGCGAAGCTGTCGAAGTGAGAAACCCACTCGCCCTGAGCCTGTCCTTCGACAGGCTCAGGACGAGCGTGAGAGCCACTCCGCGGGCGCGGTCCGGTGACGGGTCGCGCCCGTTTTCCTTCCGGTCGGTCGCCGTGTAGATTCGGCCGTCCGTGCCGCGCGCTCCAGAGACCCTCTTCTCCGCCGCAGACCGGCGAGCGCTCGAGGCGGAGGTCGAGGACCTGGCCGACGCGTGGCGCGCGCTGCGAGCGGACCGGGTCGCGCTTGGCGTACCCGCGCCGGCGGCCGACGCCGAGGGCGCGGTCCGACTGAGCTGCGCCGCCCGGCTCGACGCCCTGCGCGCGCGCTGGCGCGAGGCGCCGGAGCTGTTCCTCCCCGAGACCGTCGAGCGGCTCCGCGTGCTCGGCGCGGAGATCGGGCGGCCGGCCGCCACGCCCCCCGCGGCGCCGACGACGTCCGGCGCGCGTCAGGTGCTCCGCGAGGTCTTCGGCCATGCCGCCTTCCGCCCCGGCCAGGAGGAGATCGTCACCGCCGTCCTGGCGGGCCGCGACTGCCTCGGGGTCATGCCTACTGGCGCGGGCAAGTCGCTCACCTACCAGATCCCAGCCCGCCTCCTCGGCGGCACGACGCTCGTCGTGTCGCCGCTCGTCGCGCTCATGAAGGATCAGGTCGATGCGATGGGCCGGGTCGGGCTGCGCGCCGCGTTCCTCAACTCGACGCTCTCGGCCGAGGAGCGCCGCGAGCGGGTGCGCGCGCTGCGCCGCGGCGACCTCGAGCTGCTCTACGCCGCGCCCGAGGGGCTCGAGGCGTCGGTCGGGAGCGCGCTCGAGGGCGTGCGGCTGGCGCTCATCGCCGTGGACGAGGCGCATTGCATCAGCCACTGGGGTCACGACTTCCGCCCGGCCTACCGGAACCTCGCCGGCTTGAAGGAGCGCTTCGGCGCGCGCGTGCTCGCGCTCACGGCCACGGCGACGCCGGAGGTGACGCACGACATCGCAGGGCAGCTCGGGATGGAGCGGCCCCTCCTCGTGCGCGGCTCCTTCCTGCGCAAGAATCTCGCGCTGCACGCCGTGAAGAAGGGCGAGGGGCTGCGCACCCGGGACGCGCTGCTCCGCCTCGTCCGGGCGCGGAAGGGAGAGAGCGGGATCGTCTACGCGCTGTCGCGCAAGTCGGTGGAGGAGACCGCCAGCCTCCTGCGGGACCACGGCGTCCGCGCCGAGGCGTACCACGCGGGCCTCGACCCCGAGGTCCGCGCGCGGGTGCAGGACTCGTTCCGGTCCGGCGCGATCGACGTCGTCACCGCCACCGTCGCGTTCGGGATGGGGATCGACAAGCCGGACATCCGCTTCGTCATCCACCGCGACCTGCCGCGCTCGATCGAGTCGTACTACCAGGAGATCGGCCGCGCGGGGCGCGACGGGAACCCGAGCACCTGCGTGCTCTTCTACTCGTGGGCGGACGTGATGAGCTGGGAGCGGCTCCTCGGCGACGTCGAGCCCGAGCTGGCCGAGGCGCAGATGCGGCAGGCCCGGGCGATGTACCGGCTCGCGGACGGTGACGGGTGCCGGCACGAGCGGGTGGTCGGGCACTTCGGCGAGGTGGTGGCGGCCTGCGGCGACGCCTGCGATCGCTGCACCGGCGAGGACGTCGTCGCGAGCGCGCCGGCGGTGCGCGTCGCTCGCGCGTCCCGCGGCGGGCGCGGCGCGCGCGGCGAGGCCGTGCGGCGCGCCGGCGAGCGCCGCGGGAGCGACGCGGCCGTGGGGGCCGAGGTGGATCTCGAGCTCTTCGAGGCGCTCCGCGCCTGGCGCGGGGAGATCGCCCGTGCGCGCGGCGTGCCCGCCTACGTGGTGTTCGCGGACGCGACGCTCGCCGAGCTCGCGCTCAGGCGACCGGTCACGCCGGAGGAGCTGCTCGACGTGAAGGGGATCGGGCCCCGCAAGCTCGAGGAGTACGGGGAGGCGATCGTGAAGATCCTGAGGGGGCGATAGGGCAGAACGACGACTACGACGACGATTACGACTTCGAGTCCGACTTCGACTTCGACGGCGACGACGACCACGACGGCGACCGGATCTCCTGCGGCCGGTCATCCTGAGCGTAGCGACGCGGCGCCAGCCGCGGCGCGAAGTCGAAGGACCCCGACCCCGCCCCGACCGCAACCGTGACCCCACCCGATGGCGCTCCCCTCGATCCTCCACCACTTCGATCTCCGCATCACCCACGCCGACACTGGCGTCGAGGCCGCCGTCGCGCTCAAGGTGGCTCGCCATCCGTCCGAGACCATCGAGCGGCTCTGGCTACGCGTCCTCGCCTACGCCTGGCAGTGGCAGGAGGGCGTCTCGTTCGGTCCGGGGCTGTGCGAGCCGGACGCGCCGGACGTGCTCGCGATGCAGCCGGACGGGCGCGCGGCGCTCGTCGTGCGCGTGGGGAAGCCCGAGCCGCAGCGGATCGAGCGCGACGTGACGGGGAACGCGGGCGCGAAGGTGGCGGTGCTCTTCGAGTCGCCCAGACGGCTCGACGCGTTCGTCGCGGAGGCGCGCGAGCGCCGACTCGCGCGCCTGGCGCGAGCCGAGCTCGCGGCCGTGGATCCCGCGCTCCTCGGCTGGCTTTCACGTCACGACGACCGGCGCGCGAAGGTCGGGCTCACCTTCGTCGCCGATCACGTCTACGCGGAGCTGGGCGGGGAGTCGGTCGACGGGCCCCTTCAGCGGGCTACCGTGTAACCCCCTGATTCCACGGGGGTCCTTAGGGCTCGAACGGATGGGCATGAAATCCGTACCAGCGCCGTTTAATCAATTGTAACTGGACCAGTTCGGTCCATGATGGCACTGACGCGCGCGGGCGAGCGGGCCCGAAGGCGGACCGGATGATCAGGATGACGAAGCTCACCGACTACGCGATCGTCCTGCTCGCGCACCTCGCGCGAAGCGGCCGCACGCTCGCCGCGCAGGAGCTCGCCGCACGCTCCAGCGTGCCCCTCCCGACCGTCTCCAAGCTGTGCAAGGAGCTCTCGAAGGCCGGCCTCGTGGTGTCGCACC
>DATIDF010000154.1:0-14774 GCA_035456445.1 Anaeromyxobacter sp. | reverse complement strand
ATCGAGCGCGGGAGCCGCGATCGCAGCGTGCGCGCGATCTCCAACTCCTGCCTGTTCGCGTTAGTGAACGTCGACCGCGAGATGCGCCAACACGACGCGTCGCCCGTCTATACCCACCACGTTCGCGTAGGACGCGAGGCTTCTCGCGGCGCGGCGGCAGCACGCGGCGCTGGCCGCCGGGCGGGGCTGGATCGCCGGCATGCGTGAAGGGTGAACGGAGCCGGCGGACGGCCGCCCCCGTGTCTCCGGGTCGACGCGTTCGTGTCCAGGCAGCCGCATCGCAGCCAATTTCGGGGAGTATGGCGCGGCGCGCTCCTTGCTCCAGGAGGAGCGATGCGCCTGCTCCACGCCGTCGCCGGGCTCCTCCTGCTGCTGGGCTGCGAGTCGGCCGCCCGTCCCGCGGAAACCGCCGCGCCTTGCCCCGAGGTCGGCGACTTGGTCGTCGTCGAGACGCGCGCGCGCGTGCTCTGGCTGTGCAGCGATCACCGCGCTCTCGCACGCGTGCGGGTGGCGCTCGGGCGCGGCGGTCTCGACAAGCTGCGCGAGGGAGATCGGCGAACGCCGCTCGGTGCGTACTCGCTGGGTGAACCGCGGCCGTCGCGGCGGTTCGGCACTTTCATCCCGATCGGCTACCCGACCGCCGAGCAGAGAGCGCGGGGGCTCACCGGGGGCGACGTGGGCATCCACGGCCCTGTACGGCGGTTCTCGTGGCTCTCGACTGCGTCGACCTGGGTCGACTGGACCGCCGGGTGCGTGGCGACGGGAACGGACGCCGACGTCGCCCTCGTCGCGGCGTTCGTCCGCGAGCGCCGGCCGGCGATCCTCCTGCGGTGATCGCAGTCAGCGATGCGTGCAACGCTCCCGGCGTGCCGCTCTGGCTAGTGGAACATCGCGTGCATGTTCGCGGCGCATGAACGTCGCATTCGCCACACGCGAGGGCGAGCAGCCTGAACGAGCATGCGTGAACGATGAGCCGCGGCTCACTCGAGCGGCACCGTGTAGCAGAGCGCCGTCCCTTCCAGCGCCACCACCCCGTCGCCGCGGGTGACCGTCGTCCTGAGCTCGGTGATGGGCTTGTCCTCCCGCACCTTCAGCACCTCCACGGCACCGGTGATGGTGTCACCGGGCCTGGCCGGGGCCTTGAAGCTCCAGTCCACGTGCAGGAACACGGTCCCGGGACCGGGCAGGTCCTCGGCCACCACGGCGTTCAGGATCGCGCTCGTGACCCCGCCCTGGACGATGATCTCACCGAAGCGCGATGCGCGCGCGGCCGCCTCGTCGTAGTGGAGCGGGTTCCGGTCCCCGCTGATCTCCGTGAAGCGACGGATGTCCTCGCTCTCGATCCGGCGGCTGCGCGCTGCCCGCTGGCCAACGCTGGGAGCGCCCTTCGGCCACGCTTCACTCTTCGTCCTCATGTCGTCCTCCGTGCCAGCTTCACCCTCGTACCAGCGGGGCTCACGAAGCCACGCGCGCGAAGGCCGCCGCACTCGGGACCTCGGACTCGAGCGGCTCGCCGAGCGCGCCGAGCATCTCCGCCTCACTCGCCATATGGCGCGCGAGCAGCTTGTGCTGCTCCTTCGCCTCCTCGAGGTCCCAGTCGAACGAAGCGACGCGATCGGTCACCTCGAACAGGCCGAGCGACGCCGCATCCCGCGCCGCCTGATAGCCGGCGAGCGCGCCGTCCGTGTCGCGAACGATCGCGCGCGCGAGCAGCTCGGCGTCGCGCAGCGCGTCGGTGATCCCGTGCGCGGTGATGGGATCCTTGAAGTACCCCGCGTCGCCGACGAGCGCCCAGCCCGGCCCCCACGCGCGTCGCATGAAGCCCCGAGTCCCGGGAAACGGCCGGAGCTTCGCGTCGAGGCGGGCGCTCCCGAGCGCGGCCGCGAGGCCGGGCGCCGCCTCCGCCATCACCTCACGGTAGAGGGCGTCGACGCCTCCGGGCAGCGCGTCGAGGAGACGCCGCGGCGGGATCGCCACGAAGACGCAGGTGCGCCCGTCGCTGGTCGGGATGGCGCCGGCGCTCACGCCCGGGAGGTAATGCCAGTGATAGCCCTCCACCTCGACGCCGGACCAATAACCGTAGACGACCCCGGACGCGTGCCGGCCCTCGCGCTCGGTGGGTGCGCCGACCAGCCGGGCGACCCGGGAGCGGAGGCCATCCGCGCCGATCACGATCCTCGCCGCCACGCGCGCGCGACTGCCGTCGACCGCCTCGATCACCGCTCCCTCGACGCGCCCCGACGCGCTGCGGACGAGCTCCGCGAGCGCGGCGCCGTGGACCACCTGCGCTCCCGCGGCGCGCGCCGCGTCCACCAGGATGGGGTCGAGCACGGTCCGGCGCGGCGCGAACAGCGCGTCGACGCCGTCGCGCGGCTTGATCGGGACCGCCAGCGCCTCGTCCCCGTAGTGGAACGTCGCCGTGCGGATCGCGGGCGTCCCGGTTGCCCGCAGCCGATCGATGAGCCCCCAGCGCGCGAGCTGCACCACGCCCCCGCGCATGAGCGCGTGGGTGGAGACCGTGTCGCTCCCCTCGCGATCGCGATCCACCGCGAGGACGCGGAGCCCGGCCCGGGCGAGCAGCATCGCGGTCGACGCGCCGGCGCAGCGGGCGCCCACGACCACGGCGTCGTACTCGGGGCGGAAGGTCGACGAGATCGAGATCGAGGTCGTCACGCTGTCTCCTCTCTGCAGCTAGGCCGCGCGCCGGCGCGCGAGGCGCCGGGCCAGGTGATCCACGAGCGCGGCGGCGTCCTCTCCGACGCCGTCGAGGAAGCTGGAGTTACGCCGCCGCAGGAACTGGAGCCCGAGGACGTACAGCCCGGGCGCGGGGGTGATCCCGCCGACGTGGCGGATCTCGCCACGCTCGTCGAGCACCGGCACGCGGAGCCACGGGTAGCTGCGGCGATACCCCGTCGCCCACATCACCGTCCGGATCCCCTCGGCGCGCAGATCGATGGCGTCCGGCGCTGGGGGCGGAGCGATGGGGCGGAGCGGCTCCGCCGGCGGGACCGCCGTTTGACCGGACCTCGCGACGTACGCGTCGATCCGCCCCAGGAGCCGTGCCAGCCGCCGCTCCGCGGCCGCGGCCGTCTCTGCGAGATCTTCCGCGAAGAGCACGCGAGCTCCCTCGACGGCGGTGACCCGGCCGACCAGCCGCACGCCTGCATCGAGGAGCACGCCGAGATCGAGGGTGCGGTGATCGGGCCGGCCGACGAGCTGGAGCGACGGCTGGCGTCGCGCGGCCTCGAGGTCCGCCACCGCCTCCGCCCCCTCGTCGAGGAAGCCGGTGGCGTCCAGCCATGCCATCACGTCGCGACCGCGATAGCTCCTGGGCAGCCGCACGTGCCGCCCGACGGCGAGCGTCACCGGCCGGCCGGACCGGTGGATCTCGTCCGCGAGCTGGATGCCCGTCGCCGACGCGCCCACCACGAGGACGCCGCCGGCGGGCAGGGCGTCGGGGTTCCGGTAGCGCGTCGGGACGAGCTGGACCACGTCCGAGGGGAGCTCGGCCGCCAGCGCCGGGACGTGGGGACGATCGCAGTGCCCGGTCGCGACGATGACGCTCTCGGCTCGCCATTCGCCGCGATCGGCGGTCACCCGGTAGCCGTCCCCGTCCCGCTCGACCGCGAGGACCGCCACGCCCTCCTCGACCGGAGCCGCGAAGGAGCGCGCGTACGCCTCGAGGTAGCCGATCACCTCGCGCCGCGACATGAACCCGTCGGGATCCGGGCCGCGGTAGGAGAAGCCGGGGAGCCGCGACTGCCAGCGGGGGGTGAGCAGCCGGAGCGAGTTCCAGCGCTCGGAGCGCCAGCGCTCGGCGATGCGCCCGCGCTCGAGCACCACGTGATCCACGCCGCGCGCCTGCAGGCAGGCGCTCGCCGCGAGACCGGCCTGTCCACCTCCCACGACGACGACGTCGGTACGCTTCATGGCGTCTCTCTCCGCGTGGCGAGCTCGCCGGCCGCTGCGTGTGCGGCAGGCGGCGGCGCCGTTTCCTAATTCACGATGCGTTCACCGAGATCTCGACCGGGACGCCGTTCGTCAGCACGTCGTAGACCGCCGAGCGGGCCCGCGACTGCGCGACGATCTCCTCGAGCTTCTCCGCCGGTGCGTCGCCCTTGATCCGGAAGCTCACGCGGAGCTGCCGGTAGCCGTTCCGGACCTCCCCCGAGAGCCCGAGGATGCCGCGCAGGTCGATGTCTCCCTCGACGGTGGACTCCACCTCGTAGAGCGTCACGCCGCGCGCCGAGGCGATGTTGCCGATCCCGGCGGTGAGGCAAGCCGCGATCGCGTGGAGCAGGAACTCGACCGGCGTGGGACCCTGGTCGCGCCCGACCAGGACCGCCGGGTGATCGGCGTCGTAGGTGAACTCGCGCGCGTGCGCGTGCTCGCCCCCGGCCCCGTGGAACCCCTCGATGCGGGTCCGGCTGTGGGTGCCCTGCTGCCACCGGTTGGTCGCCCGGAACTGGAAGCTGCCGAGCTCGGGCTGGCCCTTCACCGCACCGATGGTCGCGAAGAGCGTCGGGATGTCGACGCCGTTCATCGGCTTGGGCGTGCGAGGCTGCTTGGCGGTCTGCGTCGTGGAGCTGGTCTGCATCATCGTTCTCCGTCGCCCTGGAGACCGGTCATCGGTCCGCTCGACTGGGCGAGCGAGGGAATCGCAGGCACCGTGCCAGGGCCGCCGTTTGCGCAGAATCGCTGGGGCCCCGCGGCTTTCTCGCGGCGGCGGCCCCCGCGCGGGGCGAAGCGAGAGCTCGACGCGGCCGAGATCTCGTCGCGCCGCGCGACGGCGTTTCGCCGGAACCGCCGCGGCGCGCTGGCTATGTTGCGTCACGCGCGTATCGCGACCGCGCGAGGCGGTCGCCGCGGAGGCTCCATGGAGCTCTCGTCCGTCATCGCGGAGCGTCGGATCGACGAGGAGGTCGCCCTCCGCGCCGTCGTCGAGGGCACCGCCTCGGAGACGGGGAAGGATTTTTACCGGGCGCTCGTCCGCAACCTGGCGCAGGCGCTCGACACTTACGGCGCCTGGCTCACCGAGTACGACGAGCAGCGAGATCGGCTCCGCGCGCTCGCGTTCTGGTTCGGCGACGCGTGGATCGAGGACTTCGAGTACGGGATCACCGGGACCCCGTGCGAGACGGCGATCCGCGAGCGGCGCGTGGTCCACGTTCCGGATCGCGTGGTCGAGCTCTACCCGAACGACCAGGTGAAGTTCCCCCGCTCGGGCGTGGTCAGCTACCTCGGCGTCCCCTTGCTTGGCACCGACCAGCGCGTGCTCGGTCACCTGGCGGTCGTGGACATCCGACCTATCCCGCCCGAGAAGCGGCTCCTGGCGCTGTTCCAGATCTTCGCGAACCGCGCGCTCGCCGAGATGCGGCGCGTCAGGGTCGAGGAGGAGCTGCGCGAGCGCCAGGAGAAGCTCACCGGCCTCATCGGCAGCGCGATGGACGGGATCGTCGAGTTCGATGGCGAGCTCCGCATCACGCTCATGAACGACGCGGCGGAGAAGGTGTTCCGCTGCGGCGCGGCCGAGCGGTACGGACACCCGGCGGACGAGCTCCTGGGCGCGGCCGCGGCCGCGAAGCTCCGCGCGCTGACCGCCGAGCTCGAGCGCCGCACCGGCGCGGAGCGGTGCCTGTGGATTCCCGACGGCCTCGTGCCGGAGCCGCCCGGGCGAAAGCCGTTCCCCGCGGAGGCGACGCTTTCGCGGTTCGAGGTCCGCGGGCGCCCCTTCTACACCCTCATCCTGAGGAACGTGGACGAGCGCATCGAGGCGGAGCGGAAGATCCGCGCGCTCACGGCGCAGGCGGATTACCTCCGCGAGGAGCTCGCGGCGGAGCACGGGTTCGACGAGATCCTCGGGCGGAGCCCGGCGCTGCGGCGGGCGCTCCAGAGCGTCGCGCAGGTGGCGGTCACCGACGCGACGGTGCTCCTCCTCGGGGAGACGGGCACCGGGAAGGAGCTCTTCGCCCGGGCGATCCACGACCGGAGCGCGCGCCGCGACCGCCCGCTCGTGAAGGTGAACTGCGCGGCGATACCCGCGACGCTCATCGAGAGCGAGTTCTTCGGGCACGAGCGCGGCGCGTTCACCGGCGCGACGCAGCGCCGCGAGGGACGGTTCGCGCTCGCCGACGGCGGAACGATCTTCCTCGACGAGATTGGCGAGCTCCCCCTCGAGCTGCAGGGCAAGCTGCTGCGGGTGCTGCAGGAGGGGGAGTTCGAGCCGGTGGGCGGGTCGCGCACGCGGAGGGTGGACGTGCGGGTGGTCGCGGCCACGAACCTCGACCTCGAGCGCGCCGCGCGCGAAGGCCTGTTCCGGCAGGACCTCTACTATCGGCTGAGCGTCTTTCCGATCCAGCTTCCGCCGCTCCGGGAACGCGGCGACGACGTCGTGCACCTCGCGACCGCGATGGCCGAGAAGCTCGCCCGCAACCTCGGCCGGCGGATCGCGCCGCCCGACGCGGCGGACGCCGGCGCGCTCAGGTCGTACGCATGGCCCGGGAACGTCCGGGAGCTACGCAACGTCGTCGAGCGCGCGATCATCACGTCCACCGACGGGCGGCTGAACCTGCACCGGGCCCTGCCCGAGCCCGTGGCCGTCGCCGCGCCGGGGGACGCGCCCCCGCGGCCTCGCGCGGGCGGCGAGGTCATGACCGAAGAGCGCGTGCGAGAGCTCGAGCGCGAGAACATGATCGCCGCCCTCGAGCGGTCCGGCTGGCGCGTCGGCGGCAAGAGCGGGGCCGCCGAGCTCCTCAGCGTGAGCCCCTCCACGTTCAAGTCCCGCATGAAGGCGCTCGCGATCGCACGGCCCGGCGAGCGGCGCGGTCCCCCTGGCGAGACGACCGCTGGTAGAGACCCCCATCACTCCTGGTGATTGACGGTCCGCGATCAGGGTTCTACGCGGGCGGCCGTACGAGCACCCCAGAGGTCCTCGGTGCACGGGCTCCCTTCACGGCAAGATCGAGCACGCTCGAGTCCCACCGAAGGAGGCCCACTTGCGCGCCATCGCTCTCTCGCTGCTGGTCGCGACCGCCTGCGCGACCTCTACCCAGGCCGGACCCGCTGCGAAGGCCGGCGTCGGCTCCGCCGCTCCGGGCGGCGCTCGCATCGCGCGCGTCTGGCACGGCCGCACCGCCGCCGACCGCGCCGATGCCTACGCGGCGTACCTCGCCGAGTCCATCCCGAAGTTCCGCGCGATCCCCGGCAACCTCGGCTACGCCATGTACCGCGAAGACGGACCGTCGGAATCCCACTTCATGGTCGTGAGCTACTGGGCGTCCCGCGAGGCAATCCACGCGTACGCGGGCGAGGACATCTCGCGGACCCGCGCGCTGCCACGCGACACGGAGTTCCTCCTCGACCCGGAACCGACCGTGCACAACTACGACATCGCCGTCGCAGACCCGGCACCGTGAGCCACGACCCGGAAGGGACCGGCCCTGCGCGGCGGCGGGGCTTCATACCGTCGGTGAGACCGGGCACGGCCATGGCGACCGCGACGCGAGCGCTCGAGGCGAAGCACAGGGCGTGGGGCCACAGCGCCCGGGACACCCTCCGCGCCGTCGAGCAGCTGGCCGCGCCGCTCGGGCCGCGGGAGTTCGCCGTGAGGCTCTGGAACGGCGAGACGTTGCCGCCCGCCGCCGGTCGCGACGCTCGCTTCGTGCTCGTGCTCACCCACCCCGCCTCGCTCGTGCGGATGCTCTGGCCGCCCGGCGAGCTCACCGCCGCAGAAGCGTTCGTGCGGGGCGACTGGGACGTGGAGGGCGATCTCGTGGCGGCGGTCCAGCTGCGCCATCGGATGCGGGTCCGGGCGCGCGACGTCCTCGCGCTCGCGCCGCTCGCCCCCGCGCTGCTCCGCGGGGCCGCCTCGGCCGCGCCGCTCTCCCGCGCGGCGCGCCTCCATGGCGGGAGGCACACTCCCGGGCGCGACGCCGCAGCCGTACGCCACCACTACGAGGTGGGGAACGACTTCTACGCGCTGTGGCTCGACGAGCGGATGGTCTACTCGTGCGCCTACTTCCCGGAGCCCACGGCGACGCTCGACGAGGCCCAGCAGGCAAAGCTCGAGCTCATCTGCCGCAAGCTCGAGCTGAAGCCCGGGGACCGCCTCCTCGACGTCGGGTGCGGATGGGGCGGGCTCGTCACGTGGGCCGCGGAGCGCCATGGCGTCTCGGCGGTGGGGATCACCCTGAGCCCTGCGCAGGCGGAGCTCGCGCGCGAGCGGATCGCCGCGCGGGGCCTCGCCTCGCGCTGCCGCGTGGAGGTGACCGACTACCGTGGGCTGCGCGCGGACCCCTTCGACAAGGTGGTGAGCGTCGGGATGGTCGAGCACGTGGGCGTCGCGCTGTTGCCGACCTACTTCCGGCAGGCGTTTCAGCTCCTCCGGCCGGGGGGCCTGTTCCTCAACCACGGCATCGCGCCGGTGGTGCCGCGCGACCACAGTCTGCGCAGCAGGATTCTGCGCGTAGGCGGGTTCGTGGAGAGGTACGTGTTCCCGGACGGCGAGCTGCCGTTCCTGCACGAGACCGCCGCCGCGGCGGTGGACGCCGGCCTGGAGCTCCGCGACGTCGAGTCGATGCGCGAGCATTACGCGCTGACGCTGCGCCACTGGCTCGCGCGCCTGGAGCGCAGCCGTGCCGAGGCCGAGCGCGCAGTGGGCGAGACCGCGTATCGAATCTGGCGGCTCTACCTGGCGGGTGCGGCGAGCGACTTCGAGCGCGCGCAGAACACGGTGTTCCAGACCCTGTACGTGAAGCCGGACCGCGGCCGGAGCGGGCTGCCGCTCACCCGCGACAGGTGGTACGCGGCGCCGCTGCTCCGGAACGTGACCTGACGACGTGCTCGAGCACCGCCTCGTCGGGCGCGCCCAGGTCTGCGAGCGGGTCGAGCTGGCCGCCGGGCCGGAAGCGCTGCAGGACCCACCGCGATGCGCCGGCCGTGAACGCCGCGAGCGCCGCGAGCTCGGCAGCGGTGTGGACCGACGCCACCACCGTCGTCCGGACCTCGTGCTCGACGCCGGCCGCGAGGGCGAGCTCGATGCAGCGGCGCGCGCCGGCGCTCTGCTCCGCGAGCCCGCAGAGCCACCCGGCCCGCGCCTCCGACGCCTTGAGATCGATGGCGAGGAAGTCGACGAGCCGCGCCGCGAGCAGCTCCTCGATCACCTCGGGCCGCGTCCCGTTGGTGTCGAGCTTCGCGAGGAAGCCCATCGCCTTCACCCGGGCGAGGAACGCCGCGAGGCCGGGCTGGAGCGTCGGCTCACCGCCGGTGACGACGATCCCGTCCAGCTTCCCCCGGCGCCGATCGAGGAGCCGGAGGATCTCGCCCTCCTCGATCCGGCGCGGCGGCGCGCCCTCGAGCAGCTCCGGGTTATGGCAGTAGCGGCAGCGCAGGTTGCAGCCATGCGTGAACGCCACCGCCGCGAGCTTGCCGGGGTAGTCGATGAAGGAACAGGGCCGCAGGCCAGCGATGATCACCCGGTCACCCCCGGGCCTCCGCCCGGCCGGAGCGAGCGGCGCTCGGCGAACTCGGCCTGCTTCCCCGGGTTCCACTGCTGCACGGGCCGGAGGTAGCCGACGATGCGGGAGTAGACCTCGGTCGCGGCGTCGCACCGCGGGCAGCGCGGGTGTTCGCCCGCGACGTAGCCGTGCTCCGGGCAGACCGAGAACGTGGGCGTCACCGTGAAGTAGGGCAGGCGATAGCGTTCGCAGACGGCGCGGACGAAGCGCTTCACCGCGCTGGGATCGTCGATGGCCTCGCCGACGAAGACGTGCTGCACGGTGCCGCCCGTGTACCTCGCCTGCAGCTCGTCCTGGTGATCGAGCACGGCGAAGACGTCGTCCGAGGCGTCCACCGGGAGCTGCGACGAGTTCGTGTAGTAGGGCTCGCTCCCGCGCCGCCACGCGTCCTCGTTGGCGCAGCGCAGCTCCGGGAAGCGCGCCTTGTCGAGCCGCGCGAGCCGGTAGCTCGTGCCCTCCGCCGGCGTCGCCTCGAGGTTGAAGAGCGTGCCGGACTCGGCCTGATACCCGATGAGCCGCGCGCGCATGTGATCGAGCACGCGGAGCCCGAAGGCGCGGCCGCGCTCGCCGGCGAACGGCTCGCCGAGGAGGTTCTCGACCGCCTCCGCGAGGCCGACGAGGCCGATGGTGTTGAAGTGGTTCTGCCAGTAGCGGCCGTGGCGCGCGCGGATGTCGCGCAGGTAGTGCCGCACGTAGGGGTAGAGCCCGTCCTCGGTGTACCGCTCCAGCACCTTCCGCTTGATGACCAGACTCTCCTTGGCCACGTCCATGAGGCGGTCGAGCCGGGTGAAGAACTCCGCCTCGTCCTCGGCGAGGTACCCGAGCCGAGGCAGGTTGAGCGTCACCACGCCGATGGAGCCGGTGAGCGGGCTCGCCCCGAAGAGGCCGCCGCCGCGCCGGTCGAGCTGCCGCGTGTCCAGCCGGAGCCGGCAGCACATGCTCCGCGCGTCCTCCGGAGAGAGGTCCGAGTTCACGAAGTTGGCGAAGTAAGGGAGGCCGTAGCGCGCCGTCACCTCCCAGAGCCGCCCGAGCCGCGGGTCGTCGTAGTCGAAGCCTGGCGTGATGTTGTAGGTCGGGATCGGGAAGGTGAACACGCGCCCCTTGGCGTCGCCCCCGGCCATGACGTCGAGGAAGGCCCGGTTGAAGAGGTCCATCTCGGCCTGGTGCTCGCCGTACGTCGCCTCCTGCCGCTCGCCCCCGATGATCACTGGCTCGCCGCGCATGAGGCTCGGCACGTCGAGGTCGAGCGTGACGTTCGTGAACGGGGTCTGGAAGCCGACGCGCGTCGGCACGTTGAGGTTGAAGACGAACTCCTGCAGCGCCTGCTTCACCTCGTCGTAGCCGAGCCCGTCGCGGCGGATGAACGGCGCGAGGTACGTGTCCACGCTGGAGAAGGCCTGCGCGCCGGCCGCCTCGCCCTGGAGCGTGTAGAAGAAGTTCGCGATCTGGCCGAGCGCGGTGCGGAAGTGGCGCGCGGGCCCGCTCTCGGCCTTGCCCGCTGCGCCGCGGAAGCCCTGCGTCAAGAGGTCCGCGAGGTCCCAGCCGACGCAGTACACGGCGAGCAGGTTGAGGTCGTGGATGTGCAGGTCGCCGGATCGATGGGCCTCGCGGACCTCCGCCGGGTAGAGCCGCTCCAGCCAGTAGGTCGAGCTGATGTGGCTCGCCAGGTGATTGTTGAGCCCCTGGAGGCTGAAGGCCATGTTGGCGTTCTCCGCCACCTGCCAGTCGCTCCTGTCGAGGTAGCGATCGACGAGCGCGACGCTGGCGGCGTCGGAGACGGCGCGGAGCGCCCGGTGCTGCTCGCGATAGACGATGTACGCGCGCGCGGCGCGGCGGTGCGGGCTCGCGAGCAGCACCTCCTCGACGATGTCCTGGATCCGCTCCACCGTCGGTGTGCCCGCGAGGGTCGCGCCGGCGATGGCGAGGACGCGCAGGCAGAGCCGCTGCGCCTCGTCGTGGCCGAGCTCGCCGGTGGCGGCGCCGGCCTTGGCGATCGCGGCGGTGATCCGCGCGGCGTCGAACGGAACGACTCGGCCGTCTCGCTTGGTGATGGAGTCGAGCGCGAGCCCCTCGGCGCGCGCGGCGTGGCTGCTCTTCTCGGTGGCCATCGTTCCCTCCTCGTTCGCTCGACGGGAACGGAGGAGGGGCCACGGCGCACGAGGCCGTTCGGCCGAGCGACGCCAGGGACCATCCCGCCCTCCCACGAGGCGCGCAGGTCGAACCACCCCGGTTCCGTCCAGGGAGGGCGCTGGCAGGTCTTCGGGCTCGCGAGCGTTCCGGCACGTCGCCGGGTTCCTGTCGTCCGCCGCTTCCCAGCCCGTGCTGGCACCAGTGCGTGTGGCGGACCTCGTTCTCGCTTACCGCTGCGGGGCAGCCCCGGATTCGCACCGGGTTCCCTCTTAGGCCCGGGCCTTTCGGCCCGGGCACCAACGCGAGGAGCACGGTACGGTGGCGGCGCCGTGCGCGTCAACGGACGCGTGGTCCGTCGTGAGGCGCGTCAGTCCCGGTACGTCTCCGTCCGATCGAGCTCGAGCTCCTCGACCGTGAAGCGCGCGTAGGGCTCGGCGCGGCCTTTCACGTGCCAGATGGCCTCGAGCCGGAACGGCACGCGCAGCCCGTCGTGCTCACGGTATCCGCTGCACTCGCCGGCCCAGGGGGTGAGCACCGGCTTGCCGGCGACGTCGCGATGGCGATCCGCCGTGATGCGCGACGGCATCCCGTTCGCGTCGAAGTGAAACGTCACCGTGCCCTCGCGGCCGCGGACGCGCAGGGTCGCCTGCGCGCGCGTGTCGTCCACCGGCGTCCAGCGCACGTACCGCGCGTCGAGAAGGGCGGTCGGGAACCACACCATCTCGGCGAGAAGCCGCTGCAGCGCCGCCTCGTCCACCTCGCGCCCGCTCACGTCGGCGAGCCGGATGCACGAGGCGAGCACGACGTGCATGTTCCCCTCGCCCTCGAGCGACCGGTCGCGCGCGTCGATCCGCACGCCCGGCGCCGCGCGGACGCGGCCGTGCCAGACGAAGCCCGGCGGATCGCTCGCGAAGTACTGCTCGCCGCGGATCGGGAGCCAGCGCTTGTCGAAGGCCGGCCGGAACGTCCCGCCGTGGCGAAGCCGCACCGCGCGTACGGGCCCGTGGTGCGCCGCACCGGACGCCTCCGCGTAACGGCGCACCGGCGCGGGCAGCGCCTCGAGCGCGGACCGCTGCTCGGGGCCGCCGCGCTCGATGCTCCAGAGCCGTCGCGCGTCGCGTGCGACACGCCTGTCGAACCTCTTGCTCTGTACCGCCAGGAGCAGCCCGACGCCACCGGCGGCGAGCGCGGCGATCCCCAGCACCTTGCGCCTCATGTGAACCCCCTCGCCGCATGGTGGACGATCGCCCGCCGCAGCGCACCGATCTCATGAGTGAGCCGCCGTCCCTGCCGGGAGCGCGGCGCGACCGCGCACGCGCGAACCGAGCGAGCCGCCCCGACCGGTCAGCGCCTCCCGATCAAGGGGCCGAGCCGCGCGAGCGCGTCCGCGAGCGCTTCGGGGGGCACCGCGGTGAAGCAGAGCCGCACCCAGGTCTCGAAGTCCCGCCCGCATGCGGGCCCCGGCGTGAGGAGCACGCCCGCGTCGAGGCACCGCTCGAGGAAGCCGTCGAGCTGCTCGCCGGGCGCGAACGACGGCGCCGCGTCGAAGAAGAGGAACGTCCCCGCCTCCGGAGGTGGCACGCCCAGGGCCGCGGCGGCCGCGCGGCCCGCGGCGGCGTACGCGGCCCGCGCCTCCGCGATCCAGGCGTCTCCCGCCTCGAGCGCGCGCGCGGCCGCGTGCTGCATCGGGCGGGCGGCGCAGTAGCTCTCGTGGAACTGGACGGCGCGGACGACGCGCATCGCGTCGGGCGGACCGTGCGTGTAGCCGACGCGCGCGCCCGCGAGCGCGTGGCTCTTCGAGAGCGTGTGCGTGACGACGGTGCGGCCGGCGAGGTCCGGCCGGCGCCAGAGCGGCCGGTGCTCGCCCGCGTGAACCAGGTCCTCGTACGCCTCGTCCGCGATCACCCAGAGGTCATGCCGGCGCGCCACCGCGGCGATCGCGTCCGCCGCGGCGTCGGGGAGGAGCCGTCCGGTGGGGTTGTTCGGCGCGTTCACGTAGATCGCCGCGGTCCGCGGGCCGACGGTCCGCTCGAGCGCGGCCTCGGGATCGAAGCCGGGCTCGCCGAGGCGCGTGAAGAACGGGACCTCCACGGCGGCGCAGCCGCGCGAGGTCGCGATGCCGCGGATGAGGGGCCAGAACGGCGACGGCACCACGAGCTCGTCCCCGGGCGCCAGGAGCGCGTGCAGCACGACCGCGAGCCCGGTGGTCGCGCCGGGCATGACCTGCAGGCAGGACGGGTCGACGTCGGCGCCGTGGCGCGCCGCGAGCCGCTGCCGGATTGCCTGGAGCAACGCTGGCTCGCCTTGCACGGGCGCGTAGCCGTGGAGCCGCGGGTGGTCCGCCGAGCGCTGCGCCTCGGCGCGGGCGGCGGGAATGGGGTCCAGGTAGGTGTCGCCGACGTGGAGCGGATGGATCGGGCCCGCCCGACCGCGCGCCCGCTCGACGAGCGCGCTGTATACGTCGTGGGAGAGGCCGGCGGCGGTCGGGGCGACGCGTGGATGACGCGGCATCGGGCTCCTCGGGGGTGGTCCCCTCTCCCATACACCGGCCGCGCGGCGGCGCGCCCGGGCTGGCGCTCGCGCGGGTCCGCGACTTGCGCGCCGGGGACCCCCGGCCGATCATCCGCCGCTCATGGGCTTCGGTCGCGTCGAGCTACTCGTCCTGGTCGTCACGGTGCTCGCCGGAATCGGCGTCGCCTGGTTCGCGAGGACCGGCCGCTGGCGCCAGCGCCGGCTCCTCCCGATCACCATCGCCGTGCTCGTCGCGTACGTCCTGCTCGCGCGTCGCCTCGGCTGGGGCGAGCTGCTCGTCATCGCGGTGCTCGTCGTCCCGCTCGTGTTCCTCCCGGTGCGGCTGCTTGGCGGCAGCCGCCCCCGCTGAGCGCGGCTGAGGGGAGCGTGCGCGTCCCTTCGCGCCGTCGCTCCGGCAGTGCCCGGCAAAGCGAATCACAGCCGCGCTCGAGCGGCTTGCTCGGTGCTACTCGGCGACGACGGCGCAGATCACCCAAACCTTCCCCTCGTACGGGGTCGACAGCCTGCGGAACTCGCCGATCCAGTTACGGCCATCGTCCGCGGGGTGGGTGCCGTAGAACGCGTTGGAGATCGCGGAGCGAGCGCCGCCGGCGATCG
>DATIDF010000153.1:0-8606 GCA_035456445.1 Anaeromyxobacter sp. | reverse complement strand
CGAGCGCCGCCTGCGGGCTGCTCGCCGGCGGGCCACGGCAGGGCAGCCCGGGCCAGCGCGGCGCACCGGGGGCGCCCCAGCAGCCCGCCGTCCCGTGCCCCCGCCCGCAGATCTGGAGCGCCGTGCCGGTGGGGTCGGCGCTCGTGCAGTCGCTCTTCGCCGGCGCGGCGCCGGTCGAGGCGGCCCCCGCGGAGGGGGCCGCGCGCCCCGGCTTCGGGGAGTTCGAGGGGACGTTCGAGGCGAAGATCGAGGACGAGGGGCGCAAGGTGAACGCGCAGCTCGACGCCCGGCCGATCAGCGGGCCGGCGCGCATGCAGGTGATGGGGCTCTACCAGCTCGTCTGCGATCCACGCTGGGACCGGCTCTTCGACCGCGAGGACGCGAACGGCACCCGCACGAGCCGGCAGGATCTCATCGTCCACCTGCGCGACTGGGTCGACGACGACAAGGTCTCGTCCTCGCTCGTCGCGAGCTTCCCCGGGACCGCCTGCCTCATGGAGCCCGCGGAGCGGCCGTTCGAGCCGGGATTCGGGGACGAGAACTTCCCCTACGACAAGGGGGAAGACCGCTATCGGGCGAAGAACGCGCGCCTCGACTCCGTCGAGGAGCTGTACCTCGTCGCGGGCGTCTCGGACGCATTCATGGCGGCGTTCGAGGATCGCCTCACGGTGTACCTACCGATCGAGGCGCCGCGCAACATCAACACGACGGACCGCCGCGACCTCGTCGAGAACGCGCGCTTCCTCGCCGACCCGCCCGGCCAGCCGGCGCTGCTCGATCCAGAGTTCGGCGCGAAGCTCCAGCAGGCGATCTCGGACCAGACGCTCGGCGGGCTCATGACCATCTCCTCGCTCCAGTTCGCGGCGACCGTCGAGGCGCTCGGGGTGCGCATCGATCCGGCCAGGGTGTCGCAGACGAGCGGCAACCAGCTCCTCACCGACCAATCGTACGTGTTCCGCATCCGCGCCACCGGCACCGCCGGCGCGATCGCGAAGCATATCGACGCCGTCGTGAGCTTCGACCCTTCCCTGAACCGCGACGCGCAGGCGCAGGTCCAGCAAGCGTCGGCGCAGGCGCAGCGGCAGATCCAGCAGGTGCAGGCGCAGGTCCAACAGATCCAGGCGAGCGCCACGGGCGTGAAGCCGAGCCGGCTCCTGCGCTGGCGCGAGGAGTGACGGATGGCGCAGAGGATCCTCGGCCTCGACATCGGGGCACACACCGTGAAGGGGGTGCTCCTCGAGAGCACCTACCGCGGCTACACCGTCGCCGACACCGGGCGCGCGCCGGTCGCCGCCGCGCCGGCGGAGGGCGTGGCGCCGCTCGTCTCCCGCCAGGCGGACGCGGTCCGCGACCTGCTCGCCGAGCACGGCTGGCGGCCGGACGCGGTCGTCGCCGCGTTCCCCGGCTCCGCCGTCTCGTCACACCTCGTCACCCTGCCCTTCACCGACCCGCGCCGGATCGAGCAGACCGTCGGGTTCGAGGTCGAGGGGCAGATCCCGTTCGATCTCGACGAGGTCGCCTGGGACTGGCAGCCGCTGCACGCGCACGACGGCAAGACCGACCTCTACGTCGGCGTCGTCCGCAGGGAGGAACTCGCCGCGCTCGTCGGGGCGCTCGCCCAGGCGGGCGTGGATCCGCGCGCGGTCGTCCCGGCGGGCCCTGCCTACGCGTCCCTGTTCGCGACCGGCGCCGCCGGCAACGATGAGGCCGCCGGGGATCGCGGCGTGGCCGGCGCGCCCGCGCCGGCCGACGTGGTGCTCGACGTCGGGCACGAGCGCACGAGCGTGTGCGTCGTCTCGGGTGGCACCGCGGAGGCGGCGCGCACGTTCCCCTTCGGCGCGGCGCACCTCGCCCGCGTGATCGCGCGCGACCTCGGGCTCTCCGACGCCGACGCGGTCGCGGCGCTCGCGGCGTCTCCCGGCGCCGCCGATCCGCGCCTCGACGACGCGCTGCGCCGCGGGCTCGCACCGCTCGCGCGCGAGCTGCGCGCGACGCTGCGTGCCTGGCGCGCGCGCGGTGAGGCGCGGCCGGCGCGGCGGCTCGTGCTCTGCGGCGAGGCGTCCCGCCTCCCCGCGGTGAGCGAGCTCCTCGCGGCGGAGGTGGAGGGACCGGTGGCGCCGCTCGAGCTCGCCGGGCCCGCCGCCGAGCGGATCCCTCCTGCGGACGCGCCCGGCCTCGCGCTCGCGCTCGCGCTCGCGCTGCGCGGCCATCAGGGCGCGCGCGCGCCGCGCCTCAACCTTCGCCGCGGCGACCTCGCCTACACGCGCGACTTCGAGCACGTGAAGGGCAAGGTCACGCGGCTCGGCGTGTTCGCGGCGCTGCTCCTCCTGCTCGCCGTCGTGAGCTCCGGCGTGCGGCTCTTCGCGCTCTCGCGGCAGGAGAAGACGCTCGACGACGCGCTCTGCGACGCGGAGCAGAAGATCCTGGGCAAGTGCTACCCCAGCTTCGAGGAGGCGCAGGCGATCCTGCGCGGCCGGGGCACGCCCGGCGCGGCGATCCCGCGCGTGTCCGCGGTGGAGGTGTTCGCCGAGCTCGCGCAGCGGGTGCCCGACGTCCCGCTCCGCTTCGACCGGATGGAGGTCACGAAGGACAAGCTCCACCTCCAGGGCACGACCGACGCCGCCGAGAACGTGGACAAGATCGTCTCGGCGCTCAAGGCCTCGCGCTGCTTCGGCGACGCCCGCTCCGGGGGCGCGCGGCGGCGGGGCTCCGACGGGAAGTTCGAGTTCTCCATCGACTCGGGGATCACCTGCCTCGAGTCAGGCCCGGCCGCGCCGGGCGGGAGGGGCTAGATGCTGGAGCGGCTCCGGAGGCTCCGCGCCGACGCGGAGGCGTGGCTCGCGAAGCTCTCCGCGCGCGAGCGCGTCATGGTGACCGCCGCGGCCGTCGCGGTCGCCCTGTTCGTCGTCTGGCTCGTGTCGTTCCAGATCTCCTCGGGCATGGCAGCGCGCGAGGAGCGGATCGACCAGAAGACGAAGGTGATGTCACAGTTCGGCAAGCTCGCCGAGGGCTACCGCCGCAGCCAGGCCGAGCGCCAGGCGCTGGAGGCGCGCCTGCGCGGGCAGCCGATCCAGCTCATGAGCCACATCTCGCAGGCGGGCGCGGCGCTCGGGATCGAGGTGAACGATCTCCGCCCCACCGGCGCGCCGGAGGAGCTCGAGGGGCTGCGCGAGGAGTCGGTCGAGGTGAACCTCGCCCGCATCGACCTCCCTCGGCTCGCGCGGCTCCTGCAGTCGCTCGAGCGCGGCGCCGGGGTCGTGAAGGTGCGGCGGATCCGGCTCACGACCCGCTCCGACGATCCGGCGCTGGTCGACGCGACGCTCGTCGTCTCCACCTACCAGCTCAGGACCTAGAGCGCGCCCATGAAGATCGACTGGAACCGCTCCCGGCCGCGCCTCCTGTACGGCGCGTTCACGCTCGCCGCCTTCCTGCTCGCGCTCCGCTTCACGTTCCCCGCCGACGCGGTGAAGCAGCGGGTCATCCTCGAGGCGGCCGCGCGCGGGTGGCAGATCGACATGGCGGACGTGGGGCCGGGCGGCTTCCTCGGCATCCACGCCGAGGGCGTCACCGTGGAGGACGCCTCCGGGCTCAGGATCCCGATCGACGAGCTCACCGCCTCGCTGCGGCTCCTGCCGCTGCTCACGGGCCGCCGCAGCGTCGCGTTCGACGCACGCCTGTACGACGGCGACGTCGAGGGGACCGCGGATCTCTCCGGAGACGAGCGACACGTCGCGATCACGGCCGAGGGGGTGGACCTCTCCCGCGCGCTGCCGCTCCGCAAGGCGTCGGGGATGGACCTCGCAGGGAAGCTCTCCGGCAAGGCGGACCTCCAGGTCTTCGCGGCGCCGAACCGCACGCCCACGGGCAGCGTCGACGTCACGGTGAAGGACGCCGGCGTGAACGGCGGGCAGCTCCCGGTGCCCGGGATGACGGGGGGACTCGCGCTGCCGAAGCTCGGCCTCGGCGAGATCGTCGCGGCGGTGAAGCTCGATCAGGGCAAGGCCACCTTCGAGAAGCTCGAGGCGAGGGGCGGCGACGCCGACTTCACCGCCGAGGGGCTCTACGCGGTGCTGCAGCCGCGGCTCCAGTTCGCGCCCCTCGCCGGGAAGGCGAAGCTCAGGGTGAAGGACGCGTTCTGGGCCAAGCGCGAGACGCAGGCCTTCAAGGGGATCGCCGAGTCGGCGCTCGCCTCCTCGCGCGGCAGGGACGGGGCCTGGAGCTTCCAGATCTCGGGGAGCGTCGCGAAGCCACTGCTCCGCCCGGTCCCTCCCTAGTTCGTGACGGTACATCGCAGGTCACGCAACGCCGCGTTCTCATGGGCGAAATCGGACCCATGCCATGAAACGATCGCCCGTGCGCGGGGAAAACCTCCCTGCGATCAAGGGCTTCCCTTGAAGCCGCCCATGGGGTCGTGATATCGGGTGCCATGCGCATCCGGCGGCTCGACATCGTCGGCTTCAAGTCGTTCATGGACAAGACCGTGGTCGCCTTCGACGAGGGCGTCACGGGCGTCGTCGGACCGAACGGGTGCGGGAAGTCGAACGTCGCCGACGCGATCCGCTGGGTGCTCGGCGAGCAGTCCGCGCGGCACCTGCGCGGCCGCTCGATGGAGGACGTGATCTTCAACGGCTCGGAGTCGAAGCCCCCGCTCTCGATGGCGGAGGTGATGCTGACCTTCGAGAACGACCGGCCGAGCGAGCTGCCGTCCCAGTACCAGGGCTTCTCCGAGATCACCGTCGGCCGGCGCCTGTTCCGCACCGGCGAGTCCGAGTACCTCGTGAACGGCGTGGAGGCGCGGCTCCTCGACGTGAACGACATCTTCTTCGGCTCGGGCGTGGGCCGGACCGCGTACTCGATCATCGAGCAGGGCCGCATCGGCCAGATCGTGTCCGCACGCCCGGAGGATCGGCGCGCCATCATCGAGGAGGCCGCCGGCATCACGAAGTACAAGAAGCGGCGCGAGGCGGCCGAGCGGAAGATGGAGGCGACGCAGCAGAACCTCATGCGCGTCGCGGACATCGTGCAGGAGCTCGGCAAGCAGCTCGAGAGCCTGAATCGCCAGGCGCGCAAGGCCGAGAAGTACAAGGCGCTCCGCGCGCAGATCCGCGAGCTCGAGCTCCGCTCCGCGGCGGCCCGCTACCTCGAGCTCACCGCCACCCGCCGCGCCGCGGAGGAGCGGCACGCGACGCTCAAGGCCGAGGAGGCGGAGGTCGCTGCGCGGCTCGCGGAGCTCGACGGCGCGCTCGACGGCGACCGCGCGCTGCTCGCCGAGAGCGAGGGCCGCGTGACGGAGCTCACCGCGAAGGAGCACGCCCTCGAGAGCCAGGCGCGCGTCTCCGAGGTCTCGGTCGACGCGGCCGCCCGCGAGCTCGACCAGATCGCCGAGCGGACGCGCGCGCAGGCCGCCGAGGTGGAGGCGCTGAAGGCGCAGGCGGAGGCGCTCGCGCAGGAGCGCGAGGCGCTCTTGCAGCAGCGCGACGATCTCCAGTCGCTCGTCACCACCGACGAGACCCGGCTCGTGGACGCCGAGGCGGCGCTCCGCGACGCCGGCCGCGCGCAGGGTTCGCTCCAGTCCGAGGCGGACCGCGCGCGCGCCGCCGCCGCCACCGCGCTGTCGGAGGCCACCTCGCACAAGAGCCAGCTCGCGCAGATCGAGCGGCAGCGGCTCGACCTGCGCGGGCGGATCCAGAAGAACCGCGGCGAGGCCGACGACCACGCCCAGCGCGCCTCGCAGCTCGACGGCTCGCGCTCGCGCTTCGTCGAGAAGCTCGGGCAGACGAGGCAGCTGAAGCTCCGGCTCGACGAGCAGCGCGGCGCGCAGGAGGAGATGCTCGAGCGGACCCGCGCCGAGTTCATCCAGAACGAGGCCAGGCTCATCACGCTCCGCGAGGAGCTCGCGGACAAGCGCTCGCGCCTCAACAGCCTCCTCGAGATCGTCCGCAACTACGAAGGGTACGGCCGCGGCGTGCGGAGCCTCATGACCCGCGCCGGGCAGGCGGAGTCGCGCGACCGCGGCGTCTTCGGCCTGGTCGCCGACGTGGTCTCCGCGCCCGCCGAGTACGAGAACGCCATCGAGGCGGTGCTCGGCGAGCGGCTCCAGTACGTCATCGTGGAGAGCCACTCGCAGGGCATCGAGGCGATCGACTACCTCAAGACCGCCGCGGAGGGGCGCGCCTCGCTCATCCCGATGGCGCGCCTCCGCGACGCCGCCCAGGGCGGCGACGCGGCCGACCTCGGCCACCCGGGGGTCGTCGCGAGCTGCCTCGACGTCGTCCGCTTCGAGCCGTCCTACGACAAGGTCGTCCGGTTCCTGCTCGGCGACGCGCTCATCGTCCGCGACCTCCCCGCCGCGCTCGAGATCTGGCAACAGAGCGGCGACAAGCGGACGCTCGTGACGCTGGACGGCGAGGTGCTGGACCCGTACGGCGTCGTCACCGGCGGGCCGCTCGAGGGCGAGGGACACGGCGCGCTGCAGCGGCGGCGCGAGGCGCAGGAGCTCGAGGACGTCGTGCGCGCGTTCGAGGCGGACTTCTCGCTCGCGCAGGAGCGGCACCGCACCCTGCAGGCGCGCCTGCTCCAGCTCGAGGCGGCGCTGAAGAGCCTCGACAAGGACGGCCGCGAGAAGGAGCTCGCCCTCCTCGATCAGGAGAAGGACCTCGCCCGCGTGGGCGAGGAGCTCGAGCGCGTCGGCGAGCGCATGGGCGCGCTCGAGGTCGAGCGCTCCCAGCTCGAGGAAGCGCTCGCCGCGCTCGCGCGGGAGGAGGAGGAGCACCGGCTCGCCGCGGCCACCGCGGAGGCGGAGGTCTCGCGCGCGGAGGAGCGCGCCAGGGACGCGGTGGAGCGGCTCGAGCTCACCCGCCAGCGCGGCGACGTCCTCACCGCCGAGCTCATGAACCTGAAGGTGAAGGTCGCCGCCGACGCAGAGCGCCGCGAGGGCATCGGCGCCGCGCTCAGGCGGATCGACGACGCGCGGCGCGAGGTCGACGAGCGGCGGGCGCGGCTGTTCGCCGCGCTCTCCGAGGCGAACGCGCGCGCGGCCGAGCTGCGCGGCCGGCTCGACGGCACCCGGGTGGATCTCGAGCGCCTGTCGCAAGACGTCGCCGCGGCGCGGGAGGAGCTCGCCCTGGCGCGCACCGCGCACGAGGGGCGCGCCGCCGCCTCGCGCGCCCGCGACGCGGAGGCCCGCGAGCTGCGCACCCGCGTCGAGGCGGCGCGCGGCGCGATGGGCGAGGCGGCGCTGACGGCGCGCGAGCAGGCCCTCGCGCTCACCCACCTCGAGGAGCAGACCCGAGAGCGCTGCCAGGCCGAGCTCCGCTGGGAGGTGGCGCGGTTCCACCTCGAGCGGCCGCCGGGCGACGCAGAGCGCGAGAAGCTCGACGAGCTGAAGGGGCAGGCCGAGCGGATGGGGGCCATCAACCTCACCGCCATCGAGGAGTACGACGACCTCGCCAAGCGGCACGAGTTCATGAGCACGCAGAAGGGGGACCTCGAGCGCTCGCTCGCCGATCTCAAGGCCGCGATCGTGAAGATCAACCGCGCCTCGCGCGAGCGGTTCCAGGAGACCTTCGACCTCGTGAACGAGAAGTTCCAGGCGGTCTTCCCGCGCCTCTTCAACGGCGGCCGCGCCGGGCTCGTGCTCACCCAGGCCGACGGCGAGGGGGAGCCGGGCGTCGAGATCTTCTCGCAGCCGCCCGGCAAGAAGCTGCAGAGCGTGAACCTGCTCTCCGGCGGTGAGAAGGCGCTGACGGCCGTCTCGCTCATCTTCGCCATCTTCCTCATCAAGCCGACGCCGTTCTGCCTCCTCGACGAGGTCGACGCCCCGCTCGATGACGCGAACGTCGGCCGCTACAACGAGATGGTGAAGGAGATGTCGAAGACCTCGCAGTTCATCCTCATCACGCACAACAAGCGCACGATGGAGATGGTGGACACGCTCTATGGCGTGACGATGCAGGAGCCGGGCGTCTCGAAGCTCGTCTCGGTCCGGCTGTCGGAGCGCACCAGGGAAGCGGCGGCGGCGTAGCCGGAGGCGCTCGAGGGCGCGGGCGGCCGAGGTCTGACGACGGCGCCGAGCGGTCGAGTTGAGCCCGTGAACGAGCCCGCGCCCGTGCCCGTGCCCGGTATTTCGGGCTCGGGCTCGGACTCGGACTCGGGCGCGTTCACGGGTTCCGATCGAACTGCGCTCTGACGCCTGCCTTTCGCGAGCGTTGACACGCCGTTCGGCGACCTCCTATAGAGTGCGGTCTTTCCTTGGAGTTTCGCGTGCCCCCGCGCCTCGAGACGTTCCTTCAGTCGCTGACCCCGAACGACTGGATCGCCATCGCGATCGTCGTCCTGCTCGCCCTGCTCGTCGTCGTCGCCGCGATCAGGATCGCGCGGCGCCGCGGCCCGCCGCCGGGCCCGCCCGTGCCGTCCGCCGAGATCGAGCGCGAGCTCACCGGCGGGCCGGAGGCGTTGCCCCCACCGTCCGCCAAGCTCCCGCCTCCCGCCCCGCCGCCGCCCGAGCGCGTGCCGGTGCCGCCGGCCCGCCCGGAGGATCTCCGCGCCGCGCGCGAGGCGGAGGAGGCGCGCAGGAAGGAGGAGTACCGCCGCAAGAAGGAGGCGGA
>DATIDF010000152.1:0-3156 GCA_035456445.1 Anaeromyxobacter sp. | reverse complement strand
GAGCTTCTCGCCCGCATGCGCGCGGCGCTCCGCCGGGCGGCGCCCGGCGAGGAGGAGGCGGTCGTGGAGACCGAGCACTTCTCGGTCGATCTCGCTGCGAAGCGCGTGCTCGCCGGTGGCGCCGAGGTACGTCTCACGCCGACGGAATGGCAGATCGTGGAGGTCCTGGTGCGGCATCCGGGCAAGCTCGTGACGCAGCGCCAGCTGCTGCAGGAGGTCTGGGGCCCGCAGTACGAGAAGGAGACGAACTACCTCCGTGTCTACCTCGCGCAGATCCGCAAGAAGCTCGAGCCCCACCCTGCGCGCCCGCGCTACTTCGTCACCGAGGCGCGAATGGGGTACCGCTTCGTGGCGAGTTAGGCCCAGCCGGTCACGAGCCAGCGGCCGCGGCGGAAGCGGGCCGTCATGAGCGTCAGCCGCACGAGGATCAGCACGACGAGCGCGGCCCACACGCCGCGGATCCCCCAGTCATCCGCGAGCGCGAGGAGGAGGACGGCCGCGCACGCGAGGAACGCGGCGACCATCGAGCCCGCCAGGAACGGCCCGTCGCCCGCGCCGATGAGGATCCCGTCGAGCGCGAAAACGGCTCCGTTGAGCGGCTGCATGAGCGCGAAGAGCGGCCACAGGAGCGCGGTCGCGTCGAGCACGGTGTCGTCCCCCGTGAATGTCTTCGGGAGGACGCCGCCGAGCGCGAGCATCGCGAGCGCGAAGGCGCCGCCGAGCGCGACCGAGAGCCAGATCATCCGCTCGCTCGCGGCGTAGGCCCGCTCGCTCCTGCCCGAGCCGAGCTCGCGTCCCACGATGATCTGCCCGGCGATCGCGATCGAGTCGAGAACGAGAGCCAGGAAGACCCAGAGCTGGAAGGCCACCTGGTGCGCGCCGATGGACGCCTCGCCGAAGCGCGTGGCGACGGCGCCCGCGAGGACGAACGAGAGCATGAGCGCGCTCGTCCGGATGAAGATCCACTTCCCGAGCGAGAGCACGCGCCGGGCAAGCGCGAGATCCGGACGGGCCTCCGGCCGCGCGAGTCCGCGCAGGATGACGACCACGAACGCGGCGCCCATGAGGAGCTGCGCGATCGCCGTGCCCCAGGCACTGCCCTCGATCCCCCAGTCGAAGCCGTACACGAACAGTACCTCGAGCACGACGTTCACGACGTTCCCGGCAACGAGGATCACGAGCGGCGTCCGCAGGTCCGAGACCCCCCGCAGGTAGCCCTGGCCCCCGAGGGCCAGGAACGCGGCGGGCAGGCCGATCGCCGCGATCCGGAGGTAGGTGACCGCGTAGTCGGCGGACTCGCCCTCCCCGCCCATGAGCGCGACGAGCGGCTCCGCGAGCAGCGCCACGAGCCCGGCGACGACGGCGCCGAAGCCGATCGAGAGCCAGACGGCCTGCGCTCCGAGCCGCCTCGCCGTCTCCGACTCCCCCGCGCCACCCGCCCGCGCGACCTGCGCGGTCGTCCCGTACTGGAGGAAGTTGAAGATCGCGAAGACCGCGGAGAGGATCGTCGCCGCGATCCCGAGGGCGGCGAGCTGCGAGCGGCCGAGGTGCCCGACGATCGCCGTGTCCACGAGGAGGTAGAGCGGCTCGGCCGCGAGCGCGCCGAGCGCGGGGATCGCGAGCCTGAAGATCTCGCGGTCGTACGGCGACCGGAGCCTCACGCCGGTCCCGTAGAGGCCATCAGGTCCGCTGGGTGGCCTCGATCGTCGCCTCGTAGGCCGCCAGGTAGTTGGAGACCATGTGCTCCGGTGAGAAGCGCTCCTCTACCTCCCGGCGGATGACCACCGGATCGAGCGAGCCTGCGAGCTCGAGCACCGCCGGGTCCTCCATGTCCCGATAGTTCTCGACGATGACCCCGGTGCGCCCGTGCTCCACGATCTCGGGCACCGCGCCGCGCCGCGTCGTGATGACCGGCGTGCCCGACGCCATCGCCTCGATCATCATCAGCCCGAACGGCTCCTCCCAGTCGATCGGCGAGATGAGCGCGCGGGCGCCCATGAGCAGCTCGACCTTGTCTGCATGCCCGACCTCCCCCACGTACTCGATCTGGCCGCCGAGGTGCGGACGGATGAACTCGTCGAAGTAGCGGATCTCCGCGGGCTCCCGGCACTTGGCCGCGATCTTCAGCGGGATCCCGGTCTCGAGCGCGACCGCGAGCGCACGGTGCGCGCCCTTGTCCGGGCTCATCCGCCCGAGGAACACGAGGTAGTCACCCCCCGGCTTCCGGCGGAACGGGTAGAGCGAGAGGTCGAGCGCGTTCGGGCAGTTCGCGACCCATGGGAAGTTCGGTCGCGGCGCGCGCTGGTTGAGCGAGATCGAGATCAGCTTCGCGCGCGGGGCGAGCTCGAGCACCTGCTGGTAGAGAGCCCCGGGCGGACCGTCGAGCGGCCCGTGAACCGTGTGGCAGAACGGCACCTCCGCGAGCCCGCCGAGCGCGAGCCCGAGGAGGCCCGTGTGGTCGTGGACGATGTCGAACTCGCGCGAGCGCCGGAACGCGTGCACCGCATGCTGGAGCTCCCAGTACGTGTGGCCGATCCACTCGCTCGGCGCCGTCTGGAAGACGTAGTCGAGCCGCGCGCGCGTCTGCGAGTCGCCGGAGGCGAACAGGGTGACGTCGTGCCCAGCCGCGACGAGCCCGTCCGCGAGCAGCGCCACTACGCGCTCGGTGCCGCCGTACGCCTCCGGCGGAACCGGGAACCACACCGGGCAGACGAGTCCGACTCTCATCAGGGGCCTTCGCTGACCGTGACCCTTCCACGTTCGACCGCCGCCGTCCAGGACCGTCCGAACGCGCGAACGCCCTCGAGCCGCAGGCCGTCCAGCCAACTCGGCAGCTCCTCGTCCCCGCACATGGTCACGAGGCGCTGGTGCGGCCGGTCCGGCTCGAGGCCCAGCAGGAGGCGGACGAGCAGGATCGGCGTACCCGCGGCCCAGGCCTGGGGCCGAGCGGCGGTCGGATAGGCGATGGGGAACGGCGTCTCGGTGCGGGCGAAGCCGGCGAACACCTCCGGCAGCGACCACTCGAAGTGACCCGCCGCCTCGACGAGCGCGCGCGCGATGCGGCGCGACGCCTCGAAGTGGCCGTGCCGTGCGAGCCCCCACGCGGCGAGCGCGGAGTCGTGGGGCCACACCGTCCCGTTGTGGTAGCTCAGCGGG
>DATIDF010000151.1:0-3379 GCA_035456445.1 Anaeromyxobacter sp. | reverse complement strand
TGACCTCCTTCGGCACGTCCGCGCGGCGGATGAGCGGCAGGAGCTTCAGCGCCGTCTGGATGGAGCCCTTCGCCCAGCGGTGCTGCTGGCTCTTGAACGCGTTCATCTCCACCGGGACCTCGGCCGGTGTGACGAGGTGCGGGAGGTAGACGAACCTCCAGCCCTTCATCTGCGCGCGGTAGGAGAGGTCGAGGTCCTCGGTGAGCGTGTCGTGCTGCCAGCCGCCGCCGCTCGCGATCGCCTCGCGGCGCCAGATCCCTGCGGTGCCGTTGAAGTTGAAGAAGCGGCCCGAGCGGTTGCGCGCCGTGTGCTCGATCATGAAGTGGCCGTCGAGCAGGATCGCCTGCGCCTCGGTGAGGAGCGAGTACGAGCGGTTCAGGTGGCCCCAGCGCGTCTGGACCATCCCGATCTGCGGATCCGTGAAGAAGTCGACCGTGCGGCGGAGGAAGTCCGGCTCGGGGATGAAGTCCGCGTCGAACACCGCGACGAGCTCCCCCTTCGCGAGGGTGAGGCCGTGCTCGAGCGCGCCCGCCTTGAAGCCCTGGCGGTTCGTGCGGTGGACGTAGTGGATGTCGAGACCCGTGCCTCGGTGCCGGTCGACGCACGCGCGGGCGATGCCCTGCGTCTCGTCGGTCGAGTCGTCGAGCACCTGGATCTCGAGGAGCTCGCGCGGATAGTCCATCTTCGCGACGGCGTCGATGAGACGCTCCGTCACGTACATCTCGTTGAAGATGGGCAGCTGGATCGTGACGCGCGGGAGCTGCTCGAAGCGGCCCCTCGGCGTCGGCAGCCGATACTTGTGCCGGTAGTACAGGTACGCCATCGCGTACCGGTGCGAGCCGTACACCGAGAGGAAGAGCAGCAGAAGGGCGTAGGCGACGACGACCGATAGCTCGATGGCGCTCATTCGTCCGTTTTTTGGGGGTGCGACGCGGCCGCCGCCCCCCTGGCGGGCACCTGAAAAACCGGGCGGACTATAGCCTCCCCGGCCGGGAAGTCAATGCACGAAAGTTGCGCCCGCCCAATGGAAAACGGGATTGTTCCGGGCAGGTTACCTCCTCGCACCTCGGCGCCCTTCGGCGTCCCGAACGCCGACCCTCGAACGGGGACCTCCGGTCGAGCGTGCGCGTCACTCCCGCTTCGCCGCCATGCCTGGCGGTTGCTGCGCGGAAGCCTTCAGGATGTCCACGGCGCGCAGGTAGTCGACGGCGGTTCGCAGCGGGTGATCCTCGGCTACAGGGCCAGCGCGATCCTGTCCGCCGGAGGTCGCTTCCGGGGCGGAGTCGTTGCGGAGGTGACCCGCGAGGTCCTTCTCCCCTGGTGCGCTGTCGGCGGCCACGACCGGCGCGACCTCGCCGACGACCACGTCGGGCGCGATGCCCTTCTCCTGGATGGAGCGGTGCCTCGGGGTGTAGTAGCGGGCGACCGTGAGCTTCAGCCCCGAGCCGTCCTCGAGCTCGACGATGGTCTGCACGGAGCCCTTGCCGAACGTGCGGGTCCCCATGATGACCGCCCGTCCGTGGTCCTGGAGGGCGCCCGCCACGATCTCGCTCGCGCTCGCGGTGCCCTTGTTCACGAGCACGATCATCGGGTAGGACGGCTCGGTCTCCTTCTCGCGCGCCTTCTCGATCTGCACGTCGCGCCGGGCGCGCCCCTCGGTCGTCACGATGACGCCGGAGGAGAGGAAGAGGTCGGCGACGCGCACGGCCTGATCGAGGAGACCGCCAGGGTTGTTGCGGAGGTCGAGGACGAGGCCGCCGAGCTCGCCGTGGAGCTCTGCGCGTGCGTCGTCGAGCGCCTTGCGCAGGCTGCGGTCGGTCCGCTCCTGGAACGCCTTCACGCGCACGTACGCGTAGCGCCGCTCCGCGTCGAGGACGCGCATGTCGATGCTCTGCGTCCGGACACGATCGCGCACGAGCGCAAGCGCCTGCGGCGCGGTGAACCCCTCGCGCATGACGTCGAGCACGACGCGCGTGCCGGCGGGCCCCTTCATTCGCCGGATCGCCTCGGCCGCCGCCATGTCCTTCGTGGCGGCGCCGTCGATGGCGAGGATCCGGTCGCCGGGGCGGATCCCCGCGCGCTCACCGGGCGAGTCCGCGAGCGGCGCGACCACGACGAGCGCGCCGTCCTTCGCCGCGACCTCGATGCCGAGCCCGTCGAACTCGCCGGTCGTGTCCTCGCGCAGCTGCCGGTACACCTCCGGCCGCATGAACGCCGAGTGCGGATCGAGCCGGCCCATGATCCCGTCGATGGCGCCGTAGACGAGCTCCTGCTCGCCTACGTCCTCGACGTAGTCGTTCTCGACCTTCTCGAGGACCTCGGCGAAGACGTCGAGCGGCCGGTACGGAGGCGCGGCGCCATGACGGGCGGCCGCCGCTACGTGCTTCACGCCGAGCCCGGCGAGGAACGCGGCGGCCAGCGCGCCGACGAGGACGAAGCGGGGCAGGACGGACCGGCGCGTCATCGCGCGATCATACCCGATGCCGGTGGGAGCGCGTCAGGGCGCGAGCCAGGGGCGCGGGTCGACCGGGCGTCCCTTCTCGCGGAGCTCGAAATAGAGGTACGCCCCCTTGAGCGATCCCGAGTCGCCGACGGTGCCGAGGACCGCCCCTGCGTCGACGAGCTCGCCCATCGCGGTCTGCATCGCCCCGAGGTGGGCGAAGAGGGTGTGGTAGCCCTCGCCGTGATCGACGATGACGAGGTTGCCGTAGCCCTTGAACCAGCCGGCGTGCACCACCCGCCCCGGAGCGACCGCGCGGACCGGCACGCCGGGACGGGCGGCGATGTCGAGCCCGTTCTGGACGGTGATCGTGTTGAACTTCGGGTTCACGATGCGGCCGAACCCGACCGCGACCGTGCCGGGCGCCGGCGCGGGTAGCCGTCCCTTGCGCGCTGCGAACCCCGCCGGCAGCGTGCCGCCGGCTCGCGGCGGCGGTAGCGTCGCGACGAACTCCGCGAGCCGCTTCGCCTGCGTCGCCGCTTCGCGCGCGGCGCGCTCGTGGAACCCCCGCGCGCTCCTGAGCGCCGCGACGAGCGTCTCGCGCTCCTCGCGCCGCGCCTCCGCCTGGGCGCGCCGATCGATCGCCTCCGCGGCGAGCGCGTCGAGCCGCGCCGCCTCGCGGTCGCGCGCCGCACGGGCTGCCTCTCCCTCGCGCGCGGCCGCCTGCGCGTCCGCGAGCAGCGCGGCGTCGCGCGACAGGATTCGATCGATCAGGTAGCGGCGCTTCACGAGATCCGCGAGTGAGGTGCTCGCCACGAGGAGCTCGAGCTCCCCCGCCCGGCCCATCCGCGCGCGCGCGAGGAGCCGCGGCCGCAGCGCATCGAGCCGCGCCCGGAGCCGCGCCTGCGCCGCGGCCTCCGCGTGGCGCGCCTGGAAGAG
>DATIDF010000150.1:0-11659 GCA_035456445.1 Anaeromyxobacter sp. | reverse complement strand
CGGTCACCGGGCCGATGTCGAGCTCCACGTCGCCCACGACCGCGGCGAAGCGCGAGGCCCATTCGATCGCCTCCTCCATCGACTTCACCTTCATCAGCGCGAAGCCGGCGGGGAGCTCGTTCGAGCCGGTGAGCGGGCCCTTCGTCACCTGGCATCGACCGTCAGTGAACGTCAGGCGCACGCGCGTCGAGCTCGGCCTGAGCCCCTCGCCCGCGAGGAACACGCCGGCCTGCATCATCTCCTCGATCAGCTTCCCCATCCCGGCGATCACCTCCTGGCTGGGGGGAAGGCCCGCCTCGGAGCTCGCGTCGACCTTGTGCATCACCATGAAGCGCATCGTTCCGTCTCCTTCCGCTCGGGACCGAGGCTCAGCCTTGGCTCTGGTGATCCGTCGAACGACGCTCCTCGAGATCGACACGGCCGGCCGATTCCTCTCTCCGGGGCGCAAGCGCTCGAATGACGGCGTCTCCTCGCGGCTCGTCGAGCAGGTAAGCCCTCCCCGCGACGCGGCGGAGCTCCAGTGCGCTCGTCCGGGGCGAGCAACGACCGTATCGCCACTACTTCTCTTCACTCGACGAGGACCGGCACGCGCTGGACCATGTTGTTGCGCATGCCCTGGAAGTTCCAGGGCTGCTCGACCGGCTGCACGTCGCCGGCCGCGTCGGTTGCCCGGGCGCAGAGCGTGTGACGACCGGGCCGAGCCTGCCAGGTGTACGACCACGCTCGCCAGGCGTGAGGAGACACGGCCTCGCCGAGCTGCGCCTCGTCCCACGTCGCGCCGCCGTCGACGCTCACCTCCACCCGCGCCACGCCCTGGCGCCCGGCCCACGCCCGGCCCGTGAGCGGCACGGGCCCAGCCCGCACGAGCCGCGTGCGGGTCAGGAAGTCGGGGATGCCGGGCGGGATCATCAGCGCCCGCACGCGCATGAGCGTCACCGGCTCGCCGGGATCGTCGGGCGCGCCCGCGTCGCGGTAGCTGTGGATCATCTGGTATCCCTGGAACGGCTCGGCGACGGCGTCGATGCGGTCGAGCCACTTCACGCTCGTCATGCCGTACCAGCCGGGCACGACGAGGCGCAGCGGGTATCCGTGCTGCGGCTGGAGGGGCGCGCCGTTCATCGCGTACGCGAGCAGCACCTCCTCGCGGCGCGCCTCCGCCACGCCGAGGCTCCGCCGGTAGTCCTGCTCCTCGTCGCCCTGCACGCCTCGGTCACGCCCGGTGAACACGATCTCGACGGCGCGCGGATCGACGCCGGCTTCGTCGAGGACGCCGCGGAGCGGCGTTCCGCTCCACTCGGCCGTCCCGATCGCCTCGACGAGCCACGGCTGGCTGAGCGGCCGGGGCGAGAGCAGCCCCCGCCCGTTTCCCGCGCACTCCATCGTCACCGCGAGCGTGACCGACGGCCGGGACCGGAGGTCCTGCAGCGACAGCCTGAGCGGGCGCGCCACGAGGCCGCCCACCTCGAGGCGGAAGCTCGCCGGGTCGACGTCCGGGATGTCGAAGTGGGTGA
This sequence comes from Anaeromyxobacter sp., assembly GCA_035456445.1. GTDB lineage: Bacteria > Myxococcota > Myxococcia > Myxococcales > Anaeromyxobacteraceae > Anaeromyxobacter. The sequence goes on along the minus strand of DATIDF010000150.1, from coordinate 10,148 downwards.
GCAGGTAGTGCAGGCCGGTGGGCGTGATCGGATAACGCAGCGCCTCGAGCGGCATCCCCCGGTTCCGGAAGGCGAGCTGCAGCTCCTCCCGGTAGAAGCGATCGCCGGGCTCGATCCCGCTGCCGTCGCCGACATGGGCGAACCGCCCCGGCTCCTCCGGCCGCTTATCGATCATGGCTGACCTCGTCGCTCGGGTAACTGCGCAAGCCGGCCCAGGCCGCACCCTTTGCGGTCGTGGCGAGGCGCGAGACGCAGCGGGGCTGCCGTGCGAGAGGTCGTCGAGCTGCTCGACGTGGCTACGTCGTCAATGCCCGGTCACGACGCCGCTTCCTTGTCGACGCGGCGAGGCAAGATCCTCGCGACCTGAAGGCCGACCGCAGCGAGCGCCACGAATATCCCGGCCAAGGCGGAACCAAGGGCCGCCTTGTAGAACGGGAGCGTGGGTGTGTAGAGGTCGCTCGACTTCCCGAACACGACGGTCGTCACGAGCGGCGCGATGAAGATCATCGCATCGCTGTACACGACCCAGAAATTGGCGCGCTCCACGGTCCCGCAGGCGTCGACGAGGAGGCGCCGAAGCGGGCGTGAGAGGAAACCGGCGACGAGCGTGCTCGCGAGGACGCAGATCCCGACCTCGATGAGGAACAGCGAAAGCGGACTCATGAAGTACCTCCTCGTGTGTCACTGGTAGTGGCGATGGAGCTCGGACGCCCACTCGACGCCGAGCTGCTCGGCGTTCCCGGTGAGCCATTCGGAGAAGCGCGTCGAGGTCGTGGGCGGCCCGCTCGACACGAGCAGGTTCGCGGTGAGCCCCGCGATCTCGTCGGGCGTCAGCACGACGTCGCGCAGGACCGCGCCGACGAGGCGCGCCGCCGTGAGCAGCACCGGGCGGGGGACCGCGACGATCGCCGCTCTCGACCGGACGGTGCGGCGGACGAGCTGCACGAGCTCCTCGAACCCGAGCGCCTCGGGACCGACCGCGTCGAGGACCGTGTCGAGGCGGCTCGAGCCGTGCTCGGCTGCGAGCCGGGCGAAGTCCTCCACGTGGATGGGCTGCAGACCGTACCGTCCCGGCGCGATGCCGAAGAGGGGAAGCCGCCGGAGCAGCCAGGCGATGTTGTTGACGAGGACGTCGCGGCCGCCGAAGAACACCGCGGGCCGCAGGATGGCGTGGGAGAGCCCGGTGTCTCGGAGCGCCGATTCGACCACCGCCTTCCCGCGGAAGTAGGGCAGCGGCGAGTCCGGAGAGGGGTTGGTGATGGACACGTGGACGATGCGCTCGACGCCGGCCTCGGCCGCGGCGCGGAACAGCGCGCGCGTGTTCTCGATCGCCCTGGCGAACGTCGACGCACCGTGATCGAACCGGACCCAGTACGTGTTGTAGAGGACGCGCACGTCCCGGAGCGCGGCGCGCATCGCCTCGCGGTCCTCGAACCGGAACCTCGTCACCTCGACGGCGCCGCCGAAAGGGTCCGTGCGGTCCGGGTGACCGGTGAGGTTCCGGACGCGCTCGCCGCGCGCGAGGAGGACGCGCGCGAGGTGGAGGCCGCTGTAGCCGAAGGCTCCGGTGACGGCGTGGACGGTGCGGGTCATGGCTTCCTCCCTGCTTCGACGTTCAGAACGTAGTGAACGATACGGCCGTGCGACGGCGACTCCGCGGGTGCGGGCCGCGGGCTCTAGGGCCTTCCTTTCTTGGCGCTCCCGAGGGGCAGGCCGGCGACGAACGCGAGGGCGCTCCGGGAGGACTCCGGGTCCTTGAGGAAGCGGTTCGCGACGCCGTCCATGGTGCCGAGGAGATCGGCCATCTGCTCGAGGCGACCGCGGACCTCGCCGCTCGCTCCCGGCGCTTCGACGAGGCGGTGGATAGCCTCGAGGGCGGGGTCGAATTCGCGCCTCTTTCGCTCGCGCAGGATGCGGAAGAACATGGTCCAGACGTCGGGCTCGGTGACGTAGAAGTCGCGGCGATCGCCGGGGACCTCCACCTGGCGGACGACGCCGAAGGTGCGCAGCTCCCGGAGCGACATCGAGGCGTTGCCCTTGGAGATCTGCAGCTGGCCGGCGATCTCCTCGAGGCTGAGGGGTTCCTCGTTCGCCATGAGCAGCGCGTGCACGCGTGCGACGGAACGGTTGATGCCCCAGAGGGAGCCCATGGCGCCCCATGCTTCGACGAAGCGCTGCACGGTCTCTGCCGTCATCGGGCTCATCGTGCGTTCAGAATAATCGAAACGACGGTACCCGGCAAGCCCCGTCGTGAGCTCGCAGCGGGGGCGCGCCATCCCGATGTCAAAGCCGGCCCGGGAACGCCCGTCGCGATGACGCACCGTGCACTGCGCCGCGACGCCTCGGTGAATCCGAGCGACGCACGGTCCGGCGAACGAGACTCCTTGCCGACCCCGCACCCTCCGTGCAAGCATCGCCGCCGGCCCAGCACCAGCCGAGGGGGAAATCCATGCGCACCACCCAGGGCGGCGCGCCGCGCCTGCGCCACGGGTTCCGGCGGATCGCGGTCGCGATCCTTGCCGCGACCGCAGCGTGCAGCTCCCCCGACGATCCCGCGCCGCTGCCTCCCTCCGGGCAGTATGCGGCTCGCTGTGCCGTCCCGCGAACGGGCATCGATCCCTTCACCGGCGAGCCGTACCTCGACACGCAGGGCACGGTCGCCGACGAGAAGGCGTGGCTCCGCTCGTGGATCGACGAGCTCTACCTCTGGTACCGCGAGGTCCCGGATCCGAACCCCGCGCCGTACTCGACGGCGGTGAGCTACTTCGACGTGCTGAAGACGCCGGCGGTGACGGCCTCGGGGCGACCGAAGGATCGGTTCCACTTCGCCTACCCGACCGATGTCTGGGTGGCGCTCTCCCAGTCCGGCGTGGAGGCGGGGTACGGCGTGCAGTGGATGATCCTGGCGCCGTATCCGCCGCGCCGGATCGTGGCCGCGTACGTGGAGCCAGGGTCGCCGGGCGCGGTGGCGGGCATCGCGCGCGGCACCGAGGTCCTCGCCGTGGACGGCGTCGACCTCGTCTCGGGCGCCGACGTCGACACCCTGAACGCCGGCCTGTTCCCGTCGTCTGCGGGCGCCACGCACGGCCTGACGATCAGCGACAGGTTCGGCACGCGAACGGTGGCGGTGACCTCGGCGTACGTCGAGGGGACGCCCGTCCCGCCCCCTCGTACGGTCTCGACCGGCAGCGGCACCGTCGGCTACGTGCTCTTCAACGATCACTTCGCGACCGCCGAGGCGCAGCTCGTCGCGGCGATCGAGCAGCTCCGGGGCGCGCAGGTGGACGACCTCGTGCTCGACCTCCGGTACAACGGCGGCGGCTACCTCGCCATCGCCAGCGAGCTCGCCTACATGATCGCGGGGCCGACCGCGACGGCGGGGAAGGTGTTCGAGCAGCTCGTCTTCAACGACAAGGTCATCGTGCGCGACCCGATCACCGGCGAGCCGCTCGCCCCGATGCCGTTCCTCGCCACGACGCAGGACTTCTCGAGCCCGGGCGGCGCTGCCCTGCCGGCCCTCGGGCTCGACCGCGTCTTCGTCCTCACCGGCTCGGGGACGTGCTCGGCGAGCGAGTCGATCATCAACGGCCTGCGCGGCATCGGCGTCCAGGTGATCCAGATCGGCGCGACGACCTGCGGCAAGCCGTACGGCTTCTCCCCCAGCGACAACTGCGGCACGACCTACTTCGCGATCCAGTTCCAGGGCGTGAACGAGCAGGGCTTCGGGAGCTACGGCGACGGCTTCGTGCCCGGCGGGAGCGGCGCCGCCGGCGTGCCCGGCTGCGCAGTGGCGGACGACTTCGGCCACGATCTGGGCGACCCCGCCGAGGCGCGCCTCGCCGCGGCGCTCGCGTACCGCGCGACCGGGAGATGCCCGGCCACGGTGACGGCGACGGGGACGGCGGTGCAGGCGCTCACGGCCGAGGCGGCGCTCGCGGGCGAGGGCGAGATAATCAAGTCGCCGTGGCGCCAGAACCGGATCGTGGCGAGGTGAGCGCGATCCGCGCCGCGCCGGGCGCCTTCGTCCTCGCGTCCGTGCTCCTCGCAGCCGGCTGCCGGACGTCGCGCCCCGAGCCGCGGGACGTGCCCGCGCTCACCGTCGCGCCGACCGACGCGAGCCGCGCCGCGCTCGCCGCCGCCGTGACCGCAGCGCTCCACGGCGCGCAGGTCACGCTCGCCGACGACGCGCTCACTCGGTCGAGCACGCTCATCGTCGAGCGAGCACGGCAGCTGGATGCGGCGGGTCTTCGGATCGCAGGGCGCGAGGTGGGAGCGCCCGAGCGGTTCCGCCTCGTGAAGCGCGGCGGCGGGTGTGTGCTCGTGCACGAGCGAACCGGGCAGGCGAAGGTGCTCGAGTCGACCACGTGCGTGGCGGCGCGCAACGGCGCGCGGCACGATGACCGCTGAGCTCGCGGCTCAGCCTTCCTCGGTGCGCCGGAGCCGGCAGGGAGCTGCCGACGGAGCGCGCCGAGCCGCGCGCCCGATTAAGGGTCGCGCATGGGCAAGACCCGGCTCGAAGCGTTCAGCGACGGCGTGCTCGCGATCGTCATCACGATCATGGTGCTCGAGCTGCGCGTCCCGGAGGGAGGCCACGACCTCGCCGCGCTGCGCCCGCTCTTGCCGATGTTCCTGAGCTACGTGCTCAGCTTCGTGCACATCGGGCTCTACTGGAACAACCACCACCACATGCTCCACGCGACGCACCAGGTGCGCGGGCGCATCCTCTGGGCGAACCTGCACCTGCTGTTCTGGCTCTCGCTCGTGCCGTTCACCACCCACTGGGTCGGCGAGAGCCCGAACCAACCGTGGCCGGCGGCGGTGTACGGCTCCGTGCTGCTGATGGCCGCCATCGCGTACTACCTGCTCCAGGGCTCGATCCTCGCGCTCGAGGGTCCCGGCTCGACGCTCGCCCGCGCCATCGGGAGCGACTGGAAGGGCAAGACCTCCCCGGTGCTCTACGTGCTAGGGATCGGACTCGCGTTCGTCCACCCGTGGCTCTCGTACGCGGTCTACGTCCTGAACGCGATGCTCTGGCTGGTTCCGGACAGGCGGATCGAGCGGCGGCTCGATTCGCCGGGCGGGGTTCAACCCGCAGTAGACGACCGGAGCTGACCGCCGCGTCGAGCCGCATCGCACGCGGTCCGACGAAGAGCACCACCTCCATCGTCGAGCGAGCGCGGAAGCGGGACTTCGGATCGCCGGGCGCGAGCTCGAGCTCGGAGCACCGGTTCCGCCTCGTGAAGCCCGGCGGCGCGTGTGTGCTCGTGCACGAGCCGCCACCGCCGCGAGCCGCCCCCGCTGACCATCATCATCGAGCCGGCGTGATGATCCCGCAGGCGACTCGGGCTCCCCCCGCACATCCTGCCTCGCCCGGGACCGGACAATACGTGTCCTCGTCCGCATGGATGATGAACGCGCTCCCGTTTCCGTCGAAGATGCTCAGGGGGCCCGCCGAGAGCGTGATCCGGCTCGTCGTCGTATGCATCACGCCCACGCCGCCGTGCACGTCGAGGTTGAGGAGGTCGCCCATGTGGAATGGGTGGTTGCCGTCGGGGCTCGGGTTGCTGGCGGGCCCTGGATCGTGATGCCCGCCTGCGGTGGCGCACGGGGCGCAGCTCGCGACTTCATGGATGTGAACCGCGTGCTTGCCGTCGGTCAGGCCCTTGACGACGAGTGACACCTCGACGAGCTTGATTCCCTCGTCCGTGGGTCTCTCCGTCAAATTGGCGGTCCCGGTGATGCCGGCATCGGTGCATCCTGCGATGTCGGCCGTGGCCCTCACGACCTCCTGAGCGTTCGCTCGGCTCGTATCCACGATGAGCGCCAGCGTGAATGCGGCGACTATTGCGCTGAAAGTGTTCGTGCGGTTCATGGGCGCTCCCTCCCGTGCTTCCTGATCCGTAATGCGTTCGCGCCAACCCGCGCGAGCGCGCAGCCGCCCGGGCGACCGTGCCCGAGCGCTCGTGCCGCGTCCACGTCGGGCGCGAATCACGAGCGTCGCCCAGTTGAATGCTCCGTGCTCGGCTCGCGCATCGCCCTGGCCGGTGCTGCCCCAAGTGTGCCGCGCGCGTTCACGGATCGCCTTCGTGGAAAGGCACGAAGGCGCTGTCACTGTGGGTGTCGCGACCGCGGAATGCGTGCTGCGCTCCGCGTCGGCGGCTGCTCCAGCACCACGCTCCGCCTCTCGGGGAAGGTGAAGGTTCGCTGCCGCATCGCGTCGCGCCAGGTCCTCACTCGTGGTGGAGCGCTGCTGGCCCTCCGGTTATGGGAGCCTCGAAATGCAGTGCGCCGGGCGGAGCGGGACGGGATCGCGGGTGGAGAACACAATGCAGGCCAGCGCGTCGAGGCCCTCGCGCGTCGCCACGCGGGCTGCGATCATTGCGGGGTCCGTCGCCCTTGTGCTCGCCTGCGCGTGCGGCGGGTCAGCGCCGGCGGTCGACGGACCGGGGCCGGTCGCGGTGGGGCGCGCCGATCGCGAGGTGGGGCCGACTCCGCTTCGCGTTTGCTTCGACGCGACCGCGAGCCACGGCGCGGACGGGCAACCGCTCGCGCTCACATGGGACTTCGGCGATGGCAGCGCGCGATCGGCGGAGCCGGTCAGCTGTCACACGTTCGCCGAGCCCGGCTCGTACGCGGCGAGCGTGGAGGCGGCCGATCTCGCGGGCCGCTCGGCGCTGGCGGTGGTGATCGTGACGGTCACCGAGCAGTGAGGAGCGCCTTGGCGCGCGGCCGATGGCGACCCGGACCTCCTCGCGGGACGTCCGTTTCGCAGGCTTCCAGGACCTCCTGGTGAAGAAGAGCGGATGGCGCGCTATTGATCCCGCCGTGACGTGGGAGCGCCCAGCGCCGCCTGCCGTATGGCGGGCGATCGAGGCATATCTCGCCGTGGCATACGACGGCGCGCCCCCTGCGCCCGTGGCGGAGCGGCTGTCGACTCTGCGGGCCACGGCCGAGGCGGTGTTCTACGACTGCGAGGCGTTCGAGCGCGGCGACGATCGTTACGCGCTCCGCCTGGGAAACCGCTTCTATCCGCACATGAAGCTCGTGGTGGTGGCGGCCCCCAGCGGGCGGGCTGTCTTCCGCGCGGACACGCACGACCGCCACTTCCTGGATCTCGCCGGCTCGTCGCACGCCCGCCTCCCGGAGCTGATGGCGCGCAACGAGGTCATCGCCCGCGCGATCGAGGACGCGTGGTCCGCGCGCGGCCTGCTCACCTCGCGGGAGTACCTGCGCGAGCAGCTGGAGGCCTGGCGAGCGACGGACTCCTGAACGGCCCCGATGCGATGACGACCGTGGCAGCGAAGGAGCGACGCGACGGGGCGTGACGCGTCCCGACCGGCTACTTCCCGAGCGCCCGCCTTGCCGCCGCGCGTGTCTCCTCCGACGCCCACCGCGGGAGCGTCTCCTCCTCGAAGCGACGCTCCTCGGCGGACGAGAGCCGGAGCGCGTCACCGCGCAGCGCGGCCTTCGCGCGGGCGTACGCGTCTCGCGGATGCCGCGCGAGCGCCGCGAGGCGCGCGAGGGCAACGGCGCGCGGCTCGGCGGCGACCTCGTCGACGAGGCCCGCCTCGCGCGCGGCGACGGGATCGTACAGCTCCGCCTGGAGCACGGCGCGCGCGGCGAGCGCCGGCGGGAGCTGTGCGCGGATCATCGCGAGCGTGCGCGGCGGGAACTCGAGCCCGAGGGCGACCTCGTTGAGCCCGATGCGGACGCCGGGCTCCTGCGTCGCGACGCGGTGATCGCAGCAGAGCGCGAGCACGCAGCCTCCGGCGATCGCGTGTCCGTTCACGAGCGCGACGGTCGGCCCGGGATGGGTGAAGAGCGCCTCGACGAGCCGCTCGAGCGTGCCGACGAGGCGGCGCGCCGCGTCGAGGTCGACGAACGCCGCGACCTCGTTCAGATCGAGGCCGGCCGAGAACACGTCCCCGGCCCCGGAGAGGAGGAGGGGCTCGCCATCCGCTTCGTCCAGCCCACGACGCAGCGAATCCAGGACCGACGTCGAGAGGGCGTTCTTCCTCGGTGAGGAGATGACGAGCTCGCGCATGAGCGATGTCATTCTGGCGCCGCGCGCGCGAGCCAGGCCCTTAGAGGACGTGAACCCGCTGCTCCGGATGAGGCGGCGCGCGGTCCTCCTCCTTGCTTGCGTCGCAGGGCCGGCGGCGCCAAATCGTCACGGCAGGCCCGCGATGTCAGCGTCCGGCGTACGTACGATCGTGCTCCCGCTCGGCGAGCGAATCCCCGCCCTGGGGCTCGGCACCTGGTTCATGGCCGAGGATCCGGCGCGCCGGCAAACGGAGCGGGCCGCGCTCGAGCTCGGGCTCGACTTCGGCCTCACGCTCATCGACACCGCGGAGATGTACGCCGACGGAGCCGCCGAGGAGCTCGTCGGCGAGGCCATCGCCGGGCGGCGCGACGAGGTCTTCCTGGTGAGCAAGGTGCTGCCGACGAACGCCTCGCACGCCGGCACGATCGCCGCCTGCGAGGGGAGCCTGCGGCGCCTCGGGACGGACCGGATCGATCTGTACCTCCTGCACTGGCGCGGCTCGATTCCCCTCGAGGAGACCGTCGAGGCCTTCCACGAGCTCGTCGAGGCCGGGAAGATCCGGTACTGGGGCGTCAGCAACTTCGACGTGCCGGACATGGAGGAGCTGCTCGCCGTTTCCGACGGGCCGCACGTCCAGGTCGACCAGGTGCTCTACAACCTCTCTCGCCGCGGCATCGAGGTCGATCTGCTGCCCTGGTGCCGCGCGCGGGGCATTCCGGTCATGGCGTACTCGCCCATCGAGCAGGGACGGTTGCTCCGCGACAACCCCGCGCTCAGCAGCGTCGCCGAGCGGCAGGGCGCGACGCCGGCCCAGATCGCCCTGGCCTGGGTCCTCAGGCGGGACGGTGTGATCGCCATCCCGAAGGCGGGCACCCCGGCGCACGTCGAGGAGAACCGCGCCGCGCTCGACCTCCGCCTGACGCGAGAGGACCTCGCCGAGCTCGACGGCGCCTTCCCGCCGCCGGAGGAGGAGCAGCCGCTCGAGATGCTGTGAAGGCGTCTCCACCACGACCGGCCAGCCGCGTCGGCTTCTGGTGGCGCGAGCTCACGCCCCCGCCTTCGCCACGCGAGGCTCCGCGGTGAGCGCTCCCTAGGACCCGTCCGACGGCAGCCCCTGGATCCGCCACAGCTCCTCCAGCTCGCGGCTCATGGGGAGCCGGAGTCGTTCGCCGGATGGCAGCGGGCGGACGAACCACCGGTTGTACACGTGGACGACGTCGCGGCTCGCCGCGAGCCGGCGGAAGGTCCGACGCACCACGGCGGCGAACGCGGGGTCGCCGCGCGCGAACGCGAGCGCGTAGGGCTCGTGCGAGAGCGCCGGCCCGACCATCCGGTAGCCCTTGCCGGCGCGGCGCTCGGCGAGGACGCCCCGGAGCAGCACCTCGTCGCCGGCCACCGCATCGGCGCGGCCGTCTCCCAGGAGGTCGAGCGCCTCCCGGTAGTCGCGCGCCTCGACGAGCTCGAGCGCGAGCCCCGAGCGTGCCGAGAGGTCCTTGACCACCGCGACCGCGGTCGTGCCGCGGGTCACGGCCACCTTGCGGCCGCGCAGGTCGCGGAGCGCGCGGGCCCGGGAGTCCGCCCGCACCAGCAGCCGCGTGGCGCTCACGAAGGTCGTGGGCGAGAAGGCGACCAGCCGCTGCCGGTCCACCGTGCTGGTGGTGGAGCCGCAGTCGAGGTCCACCTCGCCCGCGGCGACGCGCGAGAGCCGGTCGTCCGGCGTCACCGGGACGAGCTCGACGCGCAGCGCCTCGAGGCCCAGCTCGGCGGCGACGTCGTCCGCCACCGCGCGGCACAGGTCGAGGGCGTAGCCGACCGGGCGCCCCCGGGCGTCCAGGAACGAGAAGGGGACCGCGTCGGCCCGGTGGCCCAGCCGGATCGCTCCGGTGCGCTTGATGCGCGCCAGCGTGCCGGTGAGCGCGCGCGGTTCGGGGGCGAGGTCCGCGAGCGGCGGGTGGGCCTCCTCCTCCGCCTGTGCGAGCGCGCCGCTCGGGCCCGCCGCGACGGAGAGCAGGAGCGCCACCAGGGCGAGGCGGCGCGACCAGGGGAGGCGGCCGGAGCGCGCGGAGGGCGTCACGACGTCCTCACCCCGGCGGGCACCACTGCC
>DATIDF010000149.1:0-12202 GCA_035456445.1 Anaeromyxobacter sp. | reverse complement strand
GATCGTGTCGGTGACGACGACCTCCTCGATCGGGCTCTTCATGATCCGCTCGACCGCCGGGCCGGACAGGACGGCGTGCGTCGCGTACGCGTAGACCTTGACGGCGCCCTTGTCCACGAGCGCGTTCGCCGCCTGGGTGAGCGTGCCGGCGGTGTCGATCATGTCGTCGAGGATGACCGCGATCTTCCCCTGCACCTCGCCGATCACGTTCATGATCTCGGCGACGTTGGGCTTCGTGCGCCGCTTGTCGATGATGCCGAGGGTCGATCCGAGCCGCTTCGCGTAGGCGCGCGCGCGCTCCACGCCGCCCGCGTCCGGCGAGACGACGACCACGTTCTGCGCGTCGCCGTCGAACCGCTTGCGCATGTGCTCGACGAGCACGGGCGCGGCGTAGAGGTGATCGAACGGGACGTTGAAGAAGCCCTGGATCTGTCCGGCGTGCATGTCCATCGAGACGACGCGGGTGGCGCCCGCGGCCTCGATGAGGTCGGCGATGAGCTTCGCGGTGATGGGCACGCGCGGGGCGCTCTTGCGGTCCTGCCGCGCGTAGCCGTAGTAGGGCAGCACCGCGGTGATGGAGCCGGCCGACGCGCGCTTCAGCGCGTCGATCATGATGAGCAGCTCCATGAGGTTCGTGTTCGCGTCGGGCGAGGTGGACTGGACCACGAACGTGTCGAGCCCGCGGACGTTCTCGCCGATCTCGACCTGGATCTCGCCGTCCGAGAACCGGCCGACCGTGGCGCGCGCGAGCGGCCTCCCGAGCTCCTTGCAGATCGACTCGGCGAGCTTCCGGTTCGAGTTGCCCGAGAAGACCCGGTAATCAGGCCGATTTCCGTTGTATTGCATCGCGCGCTCCGGCGTGTCCCGCGAAGAAGAGAAGGACGGCCCGGGGAGCCGAGGCCGTCGGCGGCGCCACATATACCGGAACGGCCCGGCGGACCCAACCGGCAAGCGTGGGCGGCCCTGCGATCGAGCGCGGTCAGGCGTCGTGGGGATCGGTGCCGGTCGGGCGGGGAGCCGCCCCCTTTTGCAGCTCGCGCTCGTACTCGGCCAGAATCGTCCGCTCCATCCGCTCGCGCGTCTCGGTGTTGAGCGGGTGGGCGATGTCCTTGAACGTCCCGTCCTTGCGGCGCTTCGCCGGCATCGCGATGAAGAGGCCGGTGTTCCCGTGGATCACCTTGAGATCCCGGATGACGAAGCAGTCGTCGAGCGTGATGGTGACGTAGGCCTTCAGCTTCTCTTCGTTCACGGGGAAGACGCGGACCTCGGTGATCTCCATGGCGTAACCCCCGGATGCCGTCGCACCGTCCTCGCGGCGAGGACCAATAGCTTCCGTTCGTCGACGTCCGTCGCGATCGTCCGCGCCGCCTGCGCTGCCGCGTTCCGGCTGGGAAACAGGCCGAACACGGTGGGCCCGCTGCCGGACATTATAGCGACCGACGCTCCTCGACCGACAAGCAGCCCCAAGAGCGTCTTCAGGGGTGGCCGCTCTGCGAGGCAGGGCGGCTCGAGGTCGTTCCCCGCGAGGGACGGCTCGAAGCGCGCGAACCGGGGCGAAAGACGCGGCCTCCGCCCGTGTCGCGACGCGTCGAGCCAGCGGTACGCGTCGCCGGCGCGGATCGCGAGGGACGCGTCGGACGGGTAGACGAGCACGAGGTGCTGGGGTGGCACGTCGGCCGGCGTGAGCGTCTCGCCGCGGCCCTCCGCCCACGCCGGCCCGGGCCCGAGGAAGAACGGCACGTCCGAGCCGACCTCGAGCGCGATCCCGGCGAGCGCCCTTGCGTCGCGGATCCGGAACGCTCGCGAGAGGCAGCGGAGGACCGCGGCCGCGTCGGACGAGCCGCCGCCGAGCCCCGCGGTCACGGGGATCCGCTTCGCGATCCGGATCGAGACGCCGCGGTCCACGCCGAAGCGCGCGCGGAACTTCTCCGCCGCGCGAGCGGCGAGGTTCCCCGGGCCGTCGAGCTCGGGCCGGCCGGGCACGCGGCAGGTGATCGGGCCCGCGCGCTCGCTCACCGACACGCGGACGCGGTCGCCCAGATCGAGCGGGACCATCAGCGAGCGGATTCCGTGGAACCCATCCTTGCGCGGCGGTCCGACGCGCAGGACGAGGTTCACCTTCGCCGGGGCGATGGTCTCGAGGCGCACGCTCTCCGGTCTATCATGGACGGGCTGGGCGTCGGACTAGAGCGCGATCCCGTACAGCGCGCCGTACTTCGTCTTCACGTATCGCTCGAAGTCCCGGTCGGTGAGCCCCTCGCCGGCGGCGTCGCGCACGATCTCCTCGGCGTCCTTGCGGCGGCCGACCTGGTAGACCTTCTCGGCGAGCCAGGCGCGAAGCGGCGCGAGGTCGCCAGCGGCGATCGCCTCCTCGAGCCCGGGCAGGGCGCGCCCTGCGGCGGCGTGGAGGGTCGCGGCGTAGAGGTTCCCGAGCGTGTAGGTCGGGAAGTAGCCGAGGTCGCCGAACGCCCAGTGGATGTCCTGCAGCACGCCCTCGGCGTCGTCGCGGGGACGCACGCCGAGGAGCGCCTCCGAGCGCGCCGCCCACGCCTCCGGGAGCTCGCGCACCGGGAGCTCCCCGCGCAGCAGGGCGAGCTCGAGCTCGAAGCGCAGCGCGATGTGCAGGTTGTAGGTGACCTCGTCCGCCTCGACGCGCACGAGCGTGCGCTCGACGCGGTTCGCGGCGCGGTGGAAGTCCGGGGCGCTGACTCGCTCGAGCTGCGGGAAGCGCGCGGCGAGCCGCGGCAGGAACGCGCGCCAGAACGGGAGCGAGCGGCCGACGAGGTTCTCCCACAGCCGCGACTGCGACTCGTGGAGCCCCATCGATGGCGCGGCGCAGAGGAGCGAGCGGCGGTGCTCGGCAGGGAGGTGCTGCTCGTACAGCCCGTGGCCGGCCTCGTGGAGCGTCGAGAAGATGGCCGAGAGCGGCTGCCCCTCGTCGATGCGCGTGGTCACGCGCACGTCGCCGGGGTCGAGGCCCAGCGTGAAGGGGTGCACCGACCGGTCCTGCCGGCCGGCCTCGGAGTCGAACCCGAGCGCCGACAGGAGCTCGAGGGTGAACCCCCACTGGCCGTCGGCGTCGAAGCGGCCGGCGAGGAAGTCGTCCCGAGGCGGCGGCGCCGCGTCGATGGCCGCGACGACGGGGCGGAGCCAGCCGACGAGCCGCTCCAGGATCGGCGCGAGCCGCGCGACGCGCATGCCGGGCTCGTAGCCCTCGAGGAGGGCGTCGTAAGGTTCCGGCGCGGCGTGGTCCGCCTTCGCTCGCCGCTCCAGCATCGGCAGGAGCGCGTCGGCCTGCTCGCGCCGGAGCTCGAGGAGCCGCTCGAGGCGCGGCGCGAAGATCGCGAACGCGCGCTCACCGCGCGCCGCCTTCCACGCGTCGACACCCTCCGCCTGCGCCAGCGCGAGCGCGCGGACGAGCCGTTGCGGCACGCGCGCGGCACGCTCGTGATCGAAGCGGAGCGCGCGGAGCGCCGCGGCGCGATCTCGATCGCCGCCGACCTCGCGCTCGGCACGGTCGAGCGCCTCGGCGACCGCGGGCGAGGTCAGCCGCTCGTGCAGCGCGGCCTGCACGGCGGCGAGCTGCTCGCCGCGCGCCGCGGTGCCCTTCGCGGGCATGAACGTCTCCTGGTCCCACTGAAGGAGGGAGATTGCGCCCCCGAGCGCGCGCACGTCGGACATGACTGCGGCGAGCATCTCCCACGCGCTCGGAGGGGGCTGGACAGCGGGCATGCCCGCTCATTTAGGCCGAGGCATCGGGGTGAACAAGCATTATGCTCCCCGCCCGTGCGAGACCGCAGCTACGACACCGTCCCGTTCCGGCTCTCGGAGATCGAGCACCGCTACGGCGCGAACGTGCACATCGTCGCGAACCCGTTCCTTCTCGGCCACCTCGCGAAGCTCTGCGCGAAGGAGACGCGGCAGCCCGACATCACCCGGCTCGTGCGCATCCTCTACGAGGACCTCATCCGCACCGTCCTCAACGCCGAGTTCCCGCGCCGCAGGGTCTCCGTCCCGACGCGCATGATCGACAGCTCTCCGCAGGCGATCTTCGAGGGCGAGGTCATCGACCGGGCCGTCCGTGCGGTCACGGTCAACATCGCCCGCGCCGGAGCGCTCCCGTCGCAGGTGGCGTACGACCTCCTCAACGAGACCCTGGAGCCGTCGCTCGTCCGGCAGGACCACATCATCATGAGCCGCATGCTGGGCGTGAACGAGGAGGTCGTCGGCGCCGGCATCGGCGGCATGAAGATCGGCGGGGACATCGACGAGGCGTTCCTGCTCTTCCCCGATCCGATGGGCGCGACGGGCAGCTCGCTCGCGACGGCGATCGAGACCTACAAGACGAAGGTGCCGGGCAAGCCCCGGCGCATCGTGAACATCCACCTCATCGTGACTCCGGAGTACCTGCGCACGATGACGCGGGCGCACCCGGACGTCCTCGTCTACGCGATCCGCTTGGACCGCGGCCTGTCCGCGCCGGACGTGCTCTCCACCGTCCCGGGCACGCGCTGGGACGAGGAGCGCGGCCTCGACGACCACCAGTACATCGTCCCCGGCGGCGGCGGTTTCGGGGAGATCCTGAACAACGCCTATGTCTAGCGGCGCGGGAAAGGTCGAGGTCCTCATCTCGGAGGCGGACCTCGCGGCGAGGGTGAAGGCCCTCGGCGCCGAGATCACCCGCGACCACGCGGGCCGCTCGCTCGTCGTCGTCGGCGTGCTGAAGGGCAGCTTCATCTTCCTCGCCGACCTCGTGCGGGCGATCGACCTGCCGGTCTCGATCGACTTCATCGGCATCTCCTCGTACCAGGGCACCCGCTCGACGGGCGTCGTGCAGATCACGAGCGATCTCACGCGGCCCATCGAGGGGAAGGACGTCCTCCTCGTCGAGGACATCGTCGATACGGGGCTGTCGATGCGCTACCTCCTCGACAACCTCGCGACGCGCAAGCCCGCGAGCCTCCAGGTCTGCGCGCTCCTGGAGAAGCCGTCCCGCGCGATCGTGAAGGTCCCGATCGCGTACCGCGGCTTCGAGATCGGCGACGAGTTCGTGGTCGGCTATGGGCTCGACTGGGACGGCAAGATGCGGAACCTGCCGTTCGTGGGCGTGCCGCGGACCTAGCGCGGCCCCCCGGCGGCACGCGCCTCGAGGCGCGGGAGGACACTCGTGGCAGACGAAACGACGCGGGCTCCGAGGCACGGCGGCGGGGCGAGGGCGGCGGTCGCGTGGCTCGCGATCCTGGGCCTCGCCGCGATCGTCGTCTGGCTCGTCTCGGAGCGGAACGCGCGCACCTGGTACCTCGTCCCGGACGACGGTCGCCTCATCGTGATGCGCGGCATCCTCGCGCCCATCGGCCGGCAGACGTTCAAGACCGCGGACCCGGTGCTCGCGCAGGCCTACGAGCCCATCGTCGCACCGCCGGGCAAGCCGCTCCCGGAGGCGCGCGGGTTCGACGAGCGGAGCGCGCTCGACCAGGGCCTCTATGACCTCATCTCGGGCTGGGCGCGCGAGGAGATCGCGAGCGGCGATCCCGCGCGGCTCGAGCGCGGCCTCGGCTATCTCTCCCGCGCCGAGCGGCTCGCGGGGATCTCTCCCGCGCAGCGGGAGGACCTCTCCGCGCTGCGCGCGGAGTCCGGCTACTTCGAGGCGCAGCGGCTCCTGGAGCGTGCGGTCGGCGAGCTGCGCGACGCCGCGGAGAAGCTGCGCCACACCGGGGGGTCGCGCTCGGCGCACGCGCACGACGCGCGCGCGCTCCTGCACGACGTCGAGCCCGCGCTCGACGCCGCCGCGGTCGCGCTGCGGAACGCGGGCGGCGCGCGGCGGCCGCGCCCGGCGCCCGAGCAGACGGGGCAGCCCGCACCGCAGGGCACGCCGCCGGCGCAGCCAGCGCCGCAAGGGCCGGAGGCGGCGGCGCCCAAGGACGCTGCCGCTGGCGAGGGGCGCTGAGAGTAGGCACGACCGCGACCGGATCTCCTGAGGCCGTTCATCCTGAGCCCTTCGACTCCGCGGCCTGCGGCCGCTACGCTCAGGACAGGCTCCGCGACGCCGCGACAGCGGCGGAGCGAAGTCGAAGGACGACCTCGACCTCGACCACGGTCGACCCTCGCTGTCGTCCTCGCTTCGCGGTCCCTGTCGTCCCACCCCGTTCCCTCCGCGCACACTCCCCCTCCATGGCCCCGCTTGGCCGGGTGGTAACATCGCCCTCGCCATGGCCCCCTTCCACGCGCGGAACGGCGCGGGCGATCTGCTCGCGCGCTACAGCTTCATCGAGCCGCTCCTCGCCGGCCGGCGCGTGCTCGAGGTCGGCGCTGCGGCGGCGACGGAGGGCGTGACCGCGCTGTTCCTGGCGGAGCGCGGCGCTGCGGCGGTGCTGTCCATCGAGGCCACCGAGCCCGAGCTCGCCGCGGCGCGAGAGGCGGGACACCACCCGTTCGTCCAGTTCCGGGCCGCCGCTCCCGAGGCGCTCCGGCCCGGCACGTTCGACCTCTTGCTCATCGCCGACGGCGCCACGCTCGCGCGCGATCCGGGCCGCGTCGCGGCGCTCCGCCGGCTCCTCGCGCCGGGTGGCCGGCTCGTGACGGCGCTCGCGGCCGGCGGGGCCGCACTCGCCGATCTCGGCGGCGAGGCGGCCGCGCCGGAGGCGCCGCCGTACGAGGCGTTCGTCGCGGCGCTCGCGGATCAGTTCCCGCTCGTGGAGGTGGCGACGCAGTCGGCGACGGTCGGGTACGTGCTCGCGCTCGCGGGGGACGGGTCGGAGGGCGACGAGCCCGACGTGTCCATGGACGGCACCCTCGCCGGCTCGCCCGACACGGCCGCGTACGTCGCCATCTGCGGAGACGAGCCGTGCAGGCTCGCCGGGCTCGCGCTCGTGGCGCTGCCGGTGCAGCCGCTCGCCGAGGGGGTGCAGCGCGCCGCGAGCCTCGTGAGCGCGGCGAGTGACGCGCTCGCCACCGCGGAGGCACAGCGCGCGCTCGCGGCGGCGGAGGCTGCGCAGGCTTCGTCCGACCGAGACGAGGCCCGCGCGGAGCGCGACGCGGAGCGGGCGTCGCGTGCCGAGTCGGACGCGGCCCGGGCTGCGCTCGCCGCCGAGCTGAACGACGCCCGCGCCGCGGCCGAGGCGGCGGACGCGGGGCTCGCGCCCCTGCGGGAGGAGGCCGTGTCGGCGCGGGCAAGGGCGGCGCAGCTCGAGGCGCTCCTCGAGAAGGAGCGCGAGGATGCGCTCGAGCTCCGCGCCGGGCTCGACCGTGCGCGGGCGGCCGGGGCGGAGCGGACGCGCGATGCGGAGGAGGCGAGGGCGGTGCTCGACGCGGCGCGAGCCGAGGCGCAGGCCGCGAGGGCCGGGCTGGACGCCGCGCTCGCGCGCGCGATCGCGGGAGAGGCGCGCGCGGCGGAGCTGGACGAGGCTACCGAGGCGCTCGCCGCGGCGAGGGCCGACGGGGAGGGGCTGGCCGGGCGGCTCGCGGCGGTCGAGCAGGCGCTCGCCGAGGCGACCGCCGAGCGCGACGCGATCCGAGCGGAGGTCGAGGCGGCGCGCGCTGACGTCGAGGCGACGCGCTCCGAGCTCGCGGCGGCGCGGGCCGAGGCCGGCGCCGGCGCGGAGGCTGCGGCGGCGCTGGAGCGGCTCCGCGCGGAGGCTTCCGTGGCGGAGGGAGAGCGCGCGCGGAGCGCGGCGGACGCTGCGGCGGCGCGCGCGGAGCGGGACGGCGTGGCGGCCGATCGCGACGCGGCGCGCGGCGAGGTGGCTTCGCTCCGCGAGCAGCTCGCGGCGGTCGAGCTGGCAGCGGCCGAGCGCGAGGCGGAGGGTGCACGGCACACCGAGGCCGCCGCCGCGCGGGCGGAGGCGGCGGCTGGCGAGCAGAAGACGATACGGGAGACGCTGGAGGCGCAGGTGGCGGAGCTGTCCGCGCGGCTCGAGGCGGAGGCGGAGCGCCTGCGGATCGCGGAGGCACGCGCGGCCGAGGCCCACGCGCAGCTCGAGTGCCACGCCGGCGCAGACGAAGCGCGCGCGCGAGCCGAGGAGGCGCGCGCCGCCGCCGAGGAGCGGGCCCGCGAGGCCGAGGAGGCGCTTCGCGCGGCGGAGGCGCGTGCGCTCGACGCCGAGCGGCGTACGACCGGGCTCGAGGCGCGCGCGATCGGCGCGGCCGAGCTCGCCGGGGTCGCCGAGGCGCGGGCCATGGCGGCCGAGCGCGCCGCGTCGGAGCGCGAGCGGGAGCTCGCCGAGGCGCGCGCCTTCGCCGAGGAGCGGCTGTGCGCCGCGGGTGCGGAGCTCGCCCGCTCGCGCGAGGCTGCGGAGGTCGCCGGCGCGGCCGCGGCCTCGCTCGAGGCGGAGCTGCAGGCGGCGCGCTGGGAGCGGGACGAGCTCGACGAGAAGCTCCGGGCGGTGGTCGCGCGCGAGGTGCCCGAGGGCGGCGGCGAGGAGGCGATGCGGCTGCGCGACGCGCTCGCCGACGCGCTCCGCCGCGCCGCAGACGCCGACGCGGCGGCGGCGGCGGCCAGGGCGGCGCCCACGCCCGGCGCGGCGGAAGAGGCGGGCGAGGCGCTCAAGGCGGCGGCCGAGGAGCGCGCGGCGCTCGCCGCGCAGCTCGCCGAGCGCGAGCAGAAGATCGCGCGGCTGCAGCGCGAGGTCGCCGACAAGACCGACAGGCTCGGCCGGCTCGCGAAGGAGATGGGCGAGCTCAAGGCGAAGGGCGCCGGCAAGCTCTGGCGCTGACCGGGGCGGGCGCCGCTCGAGGCCATGCCCGGGCGTGCCGTGCCGTGTGGAGGCGTCGCGAAGCGCGTCGGCGCGCCGGCTCGAGGCGGGCCGGGGCCCTGCGGCCGAGGCGCCTCGCGGCGCCACGGGGCGCACATCTGCCCCGGCGCCGAGCAGGCAGGCGTTCGCTCGCCCGACCCACCAGGTGCTATCGTCCTCGTCCCATGAGCGTGCCTCGCCGCTACGAGCGCATCGAGATCGAGCTCCCGTGTCGCCTGTACATCCCGGGCGAGGGCGGGCTCCGCTTCGAGGCGTTCTGCAGGTCACAGAACCTCGGGCTCGGGGGCCTGTTCGTCACCTCGAGCTTCCTCCTGCGTTCCGGCCTCGAGCTGTTCGTGGAGCTCGCGCTGCCGGACGGGCCGCTCGCCATCCGCTCGCGGATCGCCCACGTCGTCCCGCACGGCGACCGCGCCCACCCCACGGGCATGGGGATCGAGTTTCTCGACGTCGACGCACACGGCCGCGAGACGCTGCTCCGCTACTTCACGCCCGCCCGCTACACGACGTTCTACGACCTGTTCATCGCGGAGTTCCCGCACCTCCGCGGCGAGGTCCCGCTGCGCGACGTGTCGCTCGTCCTGAACCTGTGGGAGGAGTGGAAGATCCGCAGCGAGGGCGGACCGCTCTCCACCGCGTCGGGCGCGCCGCCGCCTCCCGCGCTCGGCGCGGGCGACGGGGGGGAGCCCCGCGGCACCCGCGCGCGCCGCTAGGCAAAGGGCCGCCCCCGCCGTTACGGTTCTGCTCCATGCAGAAGGCACGGCTCGCGCTCCTCTGGCACATGCACCAGCCGCCCTACCGCGACGCGGACACGGGCGAGTACCTTCTGCCCTGGGTCCGGCTGCACGCGACCCGCGCCTACAACGACATGGCATGGATCCTGGAGCGCCACCCCGGGATCCGTTGCACCGTCAACTTCACCCCCATCCTGCTCGAGCAGCTCGAGGACTACGTCGCCGGGCGCGCGCGCGACCGCTTCCTCGAGCTCACGGCCCGGCCCGCGAACGAGCTCGGGCCGGACGAGCGCGCCGCGATCGTGCGCGGCTTCTTCATGGTGGACTGGGCCCGGCACGTTCGCCCGGTGCCGCGCTACTGGGAGCTGCTCCAGAAGCGCGGGCGCGATCTGCGCGACCGCGATCTGAAGCGTCTCGCGGCCGCGTTCTCGGACGCGGAGATCACCGATCTCCAGGTGCACTTCAACCTCGCGTGGATGGGCTTCGGCGCGCTCGCGGACGACGAAGGGCTTCGCGCGCTCGCGGGGAGGGGCCGCGGCTTCGGCCGTGAGGACGTCGCCTACCTGCTCGACGCACAGCGCCGCATCCTCGCCGGCGTGGTGCCGCGCTGGACGCGGCTCGCCGAGCGCGGCCAGGTCGAGCTCTCCACGACGCCCTACTACCACCCGATCCTCCCGCTCCTCTGCGACACCGACGCGGCGCGGCGGGCGCTCCCGCACCTGCCGCTGCCGCCGCGCTTCGTGCACCCCGAGGACGCTCGCTGGCACGTTCGCGAGGCCCTCGCTAGCCACGCGCGGCGCTTCGGACGGCCGGCCGCGGGGATGTGGCCGGCGGAGGGGTCGGTGTCGCCCGAGGCGGTCGACGTGCTCGCGCGCGAGGGCGTCCGCTGGGCCGCGAGCGACGAGGGCGTCCTGCTCCACTCGCTCCCGCCGAGCGCGCCTCGGCTCGCGTCGGTCTACCGCCCGTGGCGCGTGGCGGCCGGCGAGGGGCGCGAGCTCACCATGCTGTTCCGCGATCGCGCGCTGTCCGATGCGATCGGCTTCACCTACTCGGGCGTCCCCGCCCGCGAGGCGGCCGAAGACTTCGTGGCGAGCGTCGCGTCGATCGCTCACGCGTGGACGGCGGAGCGGCTGCCGGGCCGGCCGACGGTGGGCGTGTTCCTCGACGGCGAGAACGCCTGGGAGCACTACCCCGAGAGCGGCCGCGAGTTCCTCGACCGGCTCTATGGCGCGCTCGGCGCGAGTGACGCGGTCGAGACCGTGACGATGTCGGAGGCGACTGCGCACGCCGACGGAGGGATCGTCACCCGCATCCACTCGGGGTCCTGGATCGAGGCCTCGTACCGCATCTGGATCGGCCATGCCGAGGATCGGCACGCCTGGTCCGCGCTGGGCCGTGCCCGCGCGGCGCTCGCCGCGGCGGAGCGCGCGGGCACCGTCGACCCCGACCGGATCGAGCAGGCGCGGCGGCACCTCCTCGCCGCCGAGGCGTCGGATTGGTTCTGGTGGTACGGCGACGACTTCGCGACCGACCTCGGCGCCGAGTTCGACGGGCTGTTCCGCGGGCACGTCGTGCGCGCGTGCCTCTTGCTCGGCGTGACGCCTCCGCCCGAGGCGCTCGAGCCCATCAAGCGCGCGGCCCCCGGCGCCGGCGAGGTGCGCGCCGCGCGCGAGCCCGCCGCGTTCGTCGCGCCGCGCATCGACGGTCGGGAGACGACGTTCTTCGAGTGGGCGGGGGCGGGCGTCCACCGCCCCGGCCAGCACCGCGGCTCGATGTTCGGCGGGGCGCAGGTGTTCCAGGCGCTTCACTACGGATTCGATCTGGACGCGCTCTACCTGCGGCTCGATCCGGCCGAGTCGGCGGCGCGCAGCGCCGAGGTCGCGAGCCACGTCCGCGTGGTGCTCCTCGCCGGCGATCGGCACGAGACCATCGAGCTGCCGATCGTGCCCGATGGCGCCGTCCGTCCCGGCCGGGCCGGCCAGGGCGAGGTCGGCGAGGCGGCGTTCGCGCAGGTGCTCGAGGCGCGCATCCCGTTCGCCACGCTCCGGCTCGCGCCCGGTACGCAGGTCGCGCTCGGCGTGCACGCCGCGCGCGGCGAGGTCGAGGTGGAGCGACTGCCGCGCCACGGCTTCGTGACCTTCACCGTGCCGGACGCGGACTTCGAGCGGGTGCACTGGACGGTGTGATAGACAACCCGTGAACGAGCCCGCGCCCGTGCCCGTGCCCGATGCATCTGGGTTCGGGCTCGGGCTCGGGCTCGGGCCCGGGCCGCGCCAGGGCCCGATTGGAGAGAGCATGACCGCAGACGCGACCCGGATCCGGCCGCCCGCGCCGGGGGCGGCGGCGGCGGGGGGCGCGCGCCTCGTCTTCGTCGAGGGCGCCGCGCTGCTCGGGGTGAGCGTCCCGCTCGAGGCCGAGGTGGTCCTC
Organism: Anaeromyxobacter sp.; assembly: GCA_035456445.1. GTDB lineage: Bacteria > Myxococcota > Myxococcia > Myxococcales > Anaeromyxobacteraceae > Anaeromyxobacter. The sequence goes on along the minus strand of DATIDF010000149.1, from coordinate 294 downwards.
GGCCGCGATCCGGGCTGCGCGCTCCGGCTGCCGGCCGAGGACGTATCGCGCCGGCACGCGCGCATCGCGCCCCTCGACGACGGCCACCTGGTCGAGGACCTCGCCTCGACGAACGGGACGTTCGTGAACGGCGAGACGATCACCCGCAGGCGGCTCGCGAGCGGCGACCGGATCCGCGTCGGCCCGTTCGTCGCGCGCTACCTCGCGGCCGGCGACGAGGCCGCGCGCGAGCTCGAGGCGCTCGCCGCGCTCGCGCGGCGCGATCCGCTCACCGGCCTCGCGAACCGCAGGGCC
>DATIDF010000148.1:0-4860 GCA_035456445.1 Anaeromyxobacter sp. | reverse complement strand
TGTTCCGGCGGAACCAGAACATCCCGCCGGCGGGGTAGCCCCAGCGTTCGGCCAGCATCGGCGCTGACCGATAGGGACGATCCGTGAACGTGAACGAGCCCGCGCCCGGCTTCGAGTCGGGCGCGGGCTCGGGCGCGGGCGCGTTCACGGGCTCAACTCGAGTGATCGGCGCCATCACAGGAGCTCCGACAGCGCGAGGCCGGGGACGAGGACCTTCACGACGTGCACTCCGGGCGGGCCGTCGAGCTCGATCGCCACCGCGCGCGACACGCCGGCGCGCCGCAGCCGCTCGAGCACCGCGCGCACCCCTGCCGCGGCCGCCGCTCCCTGGCTCGCTCGCGTCGAGCCCGCTCGCGCGACGCGCGCGCCGGGCATTCGCGTCGCCTCCCGGCGCGATCGCGTCGCCGCGAGCAACGCGGCGAGGCTCGCCGCCGCGTGCCGGTCGCCGACGAGGACGTCCTCGCGGGCGCCGTGAATCTCCGTCGCGCGCGACTGCGCCGCCTCGAGCAGCGCGGCGACGAGCGCCTCGTCGCGGTCGAGCCGGCAGGCGTACCCCGCGGAGACCGGGACCGGCCCGAGGGCGTGGTCCACGATCACCGCCGCCGCGCAGGGCAGGGCGGGCGCGTCGCCCGCGGCGCCAGGAGACGCGTCGAGGAGGTGGACCCCGAAGCCGCGGCCCTCGAGCCCCGCGGCGAGCGCGGCCGCCCGCGGCGCGGCGCTCGCGAGCGAGCCCGGATCGAGGAGGCGAGAGGCGATCGCCTCCTCCGTGAAGCCATCCGGCAGCGCCCGTGCGAGGAGATCCCGCTCCGCGGCCTCGAGCAGCGCGTGGAGGAGCGCCGCTGCGCGGTCCGCGTGCGCCCCCATCCCGTTGGAGGTCCACGGAACCACTGCGGGGCCGAGGAGCGGGCCGCCCGCCGGCGGGCAATGGACGGCGCACGCCGGGACGAGCGCCGGCGTGCCGCCGAGGAGGTCCTGGCCCGTGCGCCAGGCGAGGCGCAGCGCCGCCCAGCCCGGCTCGGCCCGGTCCGGCGCGAGCGCCTCGGGCGCCACGACCGCGTCGGCGCCGTGCCGCTCCGCCAGCGTGGCGGCGTCGTCCCACACGTCCACGAAGGCGCGCTCCGAGGCCCACAGCTCCGCCGCCTCGAGGAGCGCGCCCGCCATCGCCACCTCGAACGTCGCACCCTTGCCGTTCGTGACCTGCAGCACGTGCGCGCCGGGTCGGACGGCGCTCGCGACCTCCACGCCGGTGCGATCGAGCCCGGTGAGGCGCGCGACGCGCGTGACGCCGAGGTATTCGGCGAGGTGTTCGGCGAGGGATCCGTCCCGAAGGGGACGGGGGGCTCTGGGCATGGGCGGGTTTATATCTCGGGCCGGCCGCCTGCTGACGGGCCGGCTCATCCATCGAGGAGACATCCATGCCGGAGAGCCCGGTCGACCTGGCGCTCGCCCATTACGAGAAGAACCACGCCATCTACCTCGACGAGCTGAAGCGGCTCGTCCGGATCCCGAGCGTCTCGTTCCCGGGGTTTCCGGAGATCGAGGTGGGGCGGAGCGCCGACGCGGTTGCGGAGCTGCTCAGGCGCCGCGGCTTCGAGAAGGTCGAGGTGCTGAAGGTCGAGGGGGCGCACCCCTACGTCTTCGGCGAGCGGAACGAGGATCCCGCCGCGCCGACGCTCCTGCTCTACGCGCACCACGACGTCCAGCCGCCGGGCGAGGCGGAGCTCTGGAAGTCGGCACCCTTCGAGCCCACCGAGCGCGACGGCCGGCTCTTCGGCCGCGGCGCCGCCGACGACAAGGCAGGCATCCTCGTCCACGCCGCGGCGGTCGACGCGTGGGTGCGCGGTGCGCGGAAGATGCCGCTCAACGTGAAGATCGTGATCGAGGGCGAGGAAGAGATCGGCTCCGAGCACCTCGCCGCCTTCATCGGCCGCTACCGCTCGAAGCTCGACGCGGACGCGATGGTGCTCACCGATACCGGGAACGTGGACGTCGGGCTCCCCTGCGTGACGATCGCGCTGCGCGGCCTCGTGACCGCCGACGTGGAGGTGCGCGCGCTCGAGCAGAGCCTGCACTCCGGCATGTGGGGCGGCCCCGTGCCCGATCCCGCCATGGCGCTCGCGAAGATGCTCGCCGGGCTCGTCGATCGCGACGGGCGCATCGCGATCCAGGGAATCTACGACAAGGTCCGGCCGATGACGCGCGAGCAACGGCGGGCCATCGAGCAGCTCCCCGTCACGGTGGAGGAGTTCAGGAAGCAGGCGCGCCTCAAGCCCGGGGTGCAGCTCCTCGGCGGGAACCACCCGCTCGAGGTGAACTGGTGGGAGCCGGCGCTGGCGGTGAACGCGATCCAGGCGTCCTCGCGCAAGGAGGCGCGGAACATCATCAACGACGTCGCCTGGGCGCGCGTCGGGATCCGGCTCGTGCCGGACATGGATCCCGTGGAGACGCGCGACGCGTTCGTCGCGCACCTGAAGGCGGCGGCGCCCTGGGGCGTCGAGGTGAACGTCAAGATCGACACCGCCGGCGCCCCGTGGATCACCGACGTGAGCCACCCCGCCTTCGCCGCCGCGTTCCGCGCGCTCGAGAAGGGGTTCGGCCGTCAGGCGCTGGCGATCGGCTGCGGCGGCTCCATCGGCTTCGTGCAGCCGTTCGCGGACGCGCTAGGCGGCGTCCCCGCGCTGCTCATCGGCGTCGAGGATCCCGCCTCGAACGCGCACTCGGAGAACGAGAGCCTGCACCTCGGCGACTTCGAGAAGGCCATCCGGAGCGCCATCCACCTGTACGCGGAGCTTGCCAAGGCGCTGCGGCCGAACGCGTAGCGGGGCGCCTCCGGAGGCGGCGCGCGGGCCGCTCTCCCGCTCGGGGCGCGGGTGGGCGCTCGCGCCGTTCGGCCGCGAGTGCGGCGCGGGCCCCCCCCGGCGAGTATCATGCGCAGGCCGCGTGAGGCAGCCGGTCGGTCGTTTCGAGGAGACGGGATGGTTCCGAGGAGAGGCAGCACCGGGGCGGCGGAGGCGAAGGCGCTCGAGCGCGCCCGCGACATCCCGAACACGCGCACGGCGACGGACGGCGACGCGCTGAAGCGCGCCTTCGTCGACCACCTGCAGTACTCGCAGGGCGCCGACGAGCACTCCGCCTCGGCGCTCGATCGCTACTTCGCGGTCGCCTACTCCGTGCGCGATCGGATGATGCGCCGCTGGATCCAGACGCAGCAGGCCTACTACCGGCAGGACGCGAAGCGGGTCTACTACCTCTCGCTCGAGTTCCTCATGGGCCGGGCCCTCGAGAACAACCTCCTGAACGTCGGGCTGTACGATCCGATGCGGGCCGCGCTGAAGGACCTCGGGCTCGAGCTCGCCGACCTCCTCGAACAGGAGCCCGACGCCGGGCTCGGCAACGGTGGCCTCGGCCGGCTCGCGGCCTGCTTCCTCGACTCGCTCGCGACGCTGCGTTATCCCGCGACCGGCTACGGCATCCGCTACGAGTTCGGGATCTTCGACCAGGAGATCCGCAACGGCTATCAGGTCGAGCGGCCCGAGGAGTGGCTCCGCTTCGGGAACGCGTGGGAGATCCCGCGCCCGGAGAGCGTCGTCCCGGTCTCGTTCTACGGGCGGACCGAGCACGGCGCCGACGAGCGCGGGCGGCTGCGGGTGCGCTGGGTGGACGCGCGCCACGTCCTCGGCATGCCCTACGACGTGCCGATCGCCGGCTTCCGCAACGACACGGTGAACACGCTGCGCCTCTGGCGTGCGCGTGCGTCGCAGGAGCTCGACCTCGCCGACTTCAACGCCGGCGACTATCTCGCAGCGGTCGAGGACAAGGGCTTCTCCGAGAACATCTCGAAGGTCCTCTACCCGAACGACCTCACCGTGATGGGCAAGGAGCTCCGGCTCCAACAGCAGTACTTCTTCGTGTGCTGCTCGATCCACGACATCGTCCAGCGCTACCTCCGCACTCACGACGACCTCCGGGGCCTCCCGGACAAGGTCGCGATCCAGCTCAACGACACGCACCCTGCCGTCGCGATCGCGGAGCTCATGCGCGTCCTCGTGGACGAGCACGCGCTGGAGTGGGACGAGGCGTGGGAGCTCTGCCGCGCGACCTTCGGCTACACGAATCACACGCTCATGCCGGAGGCGCTCGAGCGCTGGTCGGTCGACCTGTTCGGCCGCGTGCTGCCGCGGCACCTCGAGATCGTCTACGAGGTCAACCGGCGGTTCCTCGAGGGGGTCCGCGCGGCGCGTGGCGCCGACGAGCTCGCGCTCTCGCGGATGAGCATCATCGAGGAGGGGCCGGTGAAGCAGGTCCGGATGGCGAACCTCGCCGTCGTGGGCTCGCGCTCCGTGAACGGCGTCGCCGCGCTGCACACCGAGCTCCTGAAGCGCGAGCTGTTCAAGGACTTCCACGCGCTCTGGCCGGAGCGGTTCAACAACAAGACGAACGGCGTCACGCCGCGGCGCTGGCTCCTGCAGGCGAACCCCGACCTCTCCGCCGCGATCACCGACGCGATCGGGCCGGACTGGACGACCGACGCCGAGAAGCTGCGCGCCCTCGAGCCGCTCGCGGAGGACGCCGGCTTCCGTCGCCTGTTCCGGCGCGTCAAGCGCGACAACAAGGCGCGCCTCGCCGAGATCGTGCGCGCCGAGAACGGGCTGACGCTCGACCTCGACGCGATCTTCGACGTCCAGGTGAAGCGCATCCACGAGTACAAGCGCCAGCTCCTGAACGTCCTGCGTGTCGCCGCGGAGTACCTGCGCATCAAGGAGGACCGCGCGTACGAGCCATTCCCGCGCGCCTACCTGTTCGGCGGCAAGGCCGCGCCGGGCTACGCGATGGCGAAGTGGGTGGTGAAGCTCGTGAACT
>DATIDF010000147.1:0-16259 GCA_035456445.1 Anaeromyxobacter sp. | reverse complement strand
CCCCCCCCCCCCCCCCGCCCCCCACGATGCTAGAGAAGCCCTGGCTTGCCCTGCTTCCAGCGCTCGAGCTCGGTGGTGAGCAGTGCGACGTGCTCCCGCTCCTCCGCTGCGAGCTCCTTGTAGAGCTGACGCTCGGCGGAGCCCGGAGCGGTCTTCTCGGCGCGCTCGGTGAAGAACTTCACCGCGCGCTCCTCGAAGGCGATCGCGATCCGGAACAGGTTGGCCGGATCCTCCGGCCGATTCGCGATGCCCGCGTAGATGGCGGCGCGCGCCACCTGGAAGTCGGAGGAGGGAGCGGGGACCTCCGCGTGGTAGCGGCGCGAGAGCGTCGCCATGTGCTCCTTCTCCATCTCGGCGAACTTCCCGAACAGCTCCTTCAGCGCGGGATCCGGCGTCTCCCTGGCGGCCCGGTTGTAGAAGGCCATGCCGCCGAGCTCGATCTCGAACGCGACGCGGATGGCGTCCTGCGCCGCGGCGTCCTCGACCTTGCCGCGCTCGAGCGCGGCGAGCTTGCCGCCGCAGGCGGGGCACATGCCGTACGGGAAGGCGAAGCCCTCGCTCACCTTGCCGCAGTCGTCGCAGCGCCACTGCAGCGCCGCGTCGGCGCAGCAGATGTACGTCTCGTCGCCTTCCACCGGCCGGTGGCACTTCGGGCAGCTCGGCCCGGAGATCTTCTGCGCACCCGTCGCGGTGGCGCCGGCGAAGCGCGCGCTCTCGGCGAGCGGCTTCGGCGGCTGGAAGGCCGCGACGTCCTCCTTGGTGAGCGGCCACTTCTTGCCGCTCGAGAGGTAGGTCGCGATCGACTTCGCCGCGCGGCGGCCGGCGCCCATCGCCAGGATGACCGTGGCGCCGCCGGTGACGATGTCACCGCCCGCGAACACGCCGGGGAGGTTCGTCGACTGCGTCGAGTCGAGCTGGCCGTCGTCCGCGGCGATGTTGCCCCACTTGTTCAGGGCGAGGCCGGGCGTGGACTTCGTCACGATCGGGTTCGCCTTCGTACCGAGGGCGACGATGACGGTGTCGCAGTCGAGGTCCTTGAACTTCCCCGTCGGCACCGGCTTGCGGCGGCCCTTCTCGTCTGGCTCGCCGAGGACCATCTCCTCGACCTTCATGCCCTTCACGTTGCCGTCGGCGTCCGGGTAGATCTCGACCGGCGCGTGGAGGAAGAAGAACTCGATCCCCTCCTCCTTCGCGTGGCGGATCTCCTCGATCCGGGCCGGGGCCTCCGCCTCGGTGCGGCGGTACACGCACCGGACGGTCGGTGCGCCGAGCCGCTTCGCGACGCGCAGGCAGTCCATGGCGGTGTTGCCGGCGCCGATGACCGCCACGCTCTTCCCCAGGGTGATGGGCGTGTCCTTGAACGGGAACACGTTGCCGCCCATCAGGTTCACGCGGGTGAGGAACTCGTTCGCCGAGTAGACCTGGCTCGCCGACTCGCCGGGGATGTTCATGAACGCCGGCGCGCCCGCGCCGACCCCGAGGAACACTGCGTCGAAGCCCTTCTGCTCGAGGAGTTGCGGGACGGTGAAGGTCTTGCCGATGACCTTGTTGGTCTCGATCTTCACGCCCTGATCGGTGAGCTGCTTCACCTCGCGGGCGATGATGTCGCGCGGGAGCCGGAACGGCGGGATGCCGTACTGGAGCACGCCGCCCACCACGTGGAGCGCCTCGTAGATCGTCACGTCGCAGCCGTACTTCACGAGGTCGGCGGCCGCCGAGAGTCCGGCAGGCCCGGAGCCGCAGATCGCGACCTTGCCGAGCTTCTTCGCGAAGCGCGGGGGCGCGACGGGCTTCGGGTTCGCGTTGTCACCGACGAAGCGCTCGAGGCGCCCGATGCCCACCGACTCGACCTTCTTCGCGATCACGCACTGCGCCTCGCACTGCGACTCCTGCGGGCAGACGCGGCCGCAGACCGAGGGGAAGGCGTTCGCCTCCTTGATGACCTCGAGGGCGCCGTCGAAGTCGCGAACCACGACGTGCTTGATGAACCGCGGGAGGTCGATCGACACCGGGCAGCCCGAGACGCAGGTCGGCTTCGCGCACTGGATGCAGCGCTCCGCCTCGCCGAGGGCGTCCTCGAGCGTGTAGCCGAGGTTCACCTCCTTGAAGTTCCGCGACCGCTCGAGCGCGTCGCGCTCGGGCATGTGCGTCTGCTTCGGGGGGAGGTCCTTGATCTTGCGGTAGTTCTTCTTGTTCTCCTCGAAGAGCTGCTTCTCGAGGTTGCAGACGTGCGCGTAGTCCTCGTTCGCCCGCGACTCCTCGCTCTTGAAGCGCTTCTGGCGGGCGATGAGCTCCTTGAAATCGACCTTGTGGCCGTCGAAGTCGGGGCCCTCGACGCAGGCGAACTGCACCTTCCCGTCGACCGTGACGCGGCAGGAGCCGCACATGCCGGTGCCGTCCACCATGATCGCGTTCAGCGAGACCATGGTCTTCACGCCGAACGGGCGGGTGGTCTCGACGCACGCGTTCATCATCGGGAGCGGGCCGATGGCGACGACGAGGTCGGGCTTGTCCTTCTCGAGGATCTCCTTGAGCGCCGCCGTGACGAACCCGGGCTTGCCGTAGGAGCCGTCGTCCGTGCAGACGACGAGGTCGTCGCAGTACTTGCCGAACTTCTGCTCCCAGAACACGAGGTCCTTGTTCCGGAAGCCGATGATGCCGGTGGTGCGGTTCCCCGCCTCCTTGAAGGCGCGGAGCTGCGGGTAGACCGGCGCGACGCCGAGGCCGCCGCCCACGAGGACCACGTGGCCGACCTTGTCGACGTGCTGCGGGACGCCGAGCGGCCCGACGAAGTCGGCGAACGTGTCGCCGGTACGGTAGTTCGCCATCATCTCCCGCGTCGTCTTGCCGAGAGCCTGGACGACGGTCGTGATGGTTCCGGCCTTGCGATCGTAGTCGGCGACCGTGAGCGGGATGCGCTCCGAGCCTTCGTGGAGGCGGAGCATCACGAAGTGGCCGGGCTGGGCGGAGGCGGCGACGTCGGGGGCCTCGATCTCCCAGAGGAAGGTCACATCGGAGAAGGCTTCGTGGCGGACGATCTTGTACATCGGGATTCGATGCCTCCCTGAGGGTGTCGAGGGGCTGCGCGCGGAAGCGCGGTGGTACCAGCGACCGCGCGGGCCCGTCAAGGGAGGTCCGCGAATTTCCTTGTGTATTTCCCGACGGAACGGGTCCACATTCCGAAGGGGCACGCCGGATTCTCCGGCAGACCGCTATCCTCCGCGGCGATGGACGTTCCGCCCGCGCGCCCGCCCGCACCACGTCCCCTCGGGCGGCGCGCCGTGCCGGTGACCTGGGCGCTCGCGGCGGCGAACGTGGCCATCTTCGCGCTCGTCCTCGCCCGCGGCGAGCCCGGAGACCCGGATCTGCTCGTCCGGCTCGGTGCGCTGGAGCGGAGCCGCGTGTGGTCGGGCGAGGTCTGGCGGCTGGTCACCGCCGCGTTCCTGCACGGCGGCTGGCAACACCTCGCGATGAACGTGGGCGCGCTCCTCATCGCCGGCGCCATCGTCGAGCGAGCGCTCGGTCCAGCGCGTACCCTCGGCCTCTATCTCGCGAGCGCGGTCGGGGCGTCCGCCGCCTCGCTCCTCGCCCACGACGCGGTCGTCGCGGGGGCGTCGGGCGGGGTGTTCGGCGTCGTCGGTGCGCTGCTCTCGCTCGAGCTTCGCCGCGCCGGGAGCCTCCGTCGCTTCCTCTCCGGTCCGCACACCCTGATCGTGCTCGGCGCGCTCGTGCTCGGCTTCGTCGCCTCGCGGGTCTTCCCGGGGGGCCTGCCCACCGACGACTTCGCGCACGCGGGCGGGCTCGCGACCGGTGCCGCGGCCGCATGGCTGCTCACGCGTCCCGCTCCGCGCTCCGCCACCTGGCCGTGGGCGTTCGGGCTCGCCTTCGCAGCGGCGGTGACCGCCGCCGTCTGGCCGCGTCCCGGGACGACCCGGTTCCAGGCGGCGGCGCTCGAGCGTGAGCTGCACGCGGCGCTCCGCCGAGAGGACGCAGGGGAGGCCCGCCGGCTCCTCCTGGTGGCACACGCACGGGGACAGCGCTCGCCGGCGCTCGACTTCTACGGCGCGCTCGTCCAGGCGCACGAGGGAGATCTCGAGGGGTCCCTGCAGGTCCTGCGCGGGCTTTCGACGTCCGCCGCGCCGCTGCATGACGAGGTTCGCCGGGCCGCCGCCCGGATCGCGCGGATGCTCGGATACCGGCACTCGAGCGGAGACGGCCGTCCGGCGGATCCGGAGCGCGGCCTCGCCTACCTCGAGGAGTCGTGCGCGCTCGGCGAGGAGCAGAGCTGCCGCGACGCCGCCGCGATCCGAGCCGTGCGGCGCTAGCGTCGGTCGGTCCCGCTCGACGAGGCTCGGACGGGGTGCTCACGCCGGTGATCGGGCGAATCCCGGAGGGCATCCCCGTGAGCAGCAGCACCACTGGTCCCGTGCCCTGGGGTGATGTGCTCGCGGGACTTGTGGCCCGATGCGGGTCCGCGAGATCGTTGCTCCACCGGAGGCGCGCATGTCCGCGGACTGGATGCCGGACCTGACGGTGAACCATACCGCCCTCGACGAGGAGCACCTCGAGATCTTCCGGCGACTGAAGGTCGCGGTGACATCCCTCGACGGCGGCCGCGACGAGGCGGAGCGCGCCTTGAGTGCGCTCGCCGACGCGATCGTGGACAACCTCGCCTTCGAGGAGCGGATCATGGAGGAGACGCTCTATCCGGACCGGGGGCGTCACCGGGCGGCGCACGAGCTGTTCATGGCGGACTTCACGAGCATGCGCGACGAGCTGCGCGAGCAGGGCTCGTCGCCGCTCGTCCTGGTGTGGCTGAACACGCGGCTGCCGGAGTGGCTCCGCTTCCACATCCGCGTGAACGACGCCCCGCTCGCCGCGTTTCTCGCGCGCCGAGGTCCGCGAGAGCCCGGTGACGCACCGCCGAGCCGGACGGACCGCCGCCGCGTGTCGTGACGCCGCCAGGCGGGCTCGAACCGTCCTGTTCTTTCGACGCCCCCACGGTGTGGCGACGCGAGTCGTCACGACCGCGCGGCGGCACCTGACGCCGAGCCGAGCAGCTCGTCGACCTCGACGCGCAGGAGCCAGTCGTCCGGGTATGCGGCCGCGGCCTCGCGGATCGCCGCGAGGCGCTCTCGCGGCGGCGCCCCGCGCTCCCTGAGCCCGCGCACCTCCGCGTAGAGCGCCGCGAGCCGCGGCGGGAGCGCCTCGGCCTTGTGCGCCCGCGCCCGCGCCTCCCCTTCGCCCTCGCCGAACGACGACAGCTCCCCGAACCAGCGGTCCCACGCGCCGGGATCCGCCGGCCCGCCCGCGACCGAGCGCAGATCCTCCGACACGAACAGGAGCGCCCATGAGGGCAGCTCGAGAGGCTCGCCGGCGACCGTGCCGCGCAGGTTCACCACCTCGCCGCCGCCGACCGCGAAGCCCTGCAGCACGAGGCCCGAGGGGAGCGAGAGCTCGAACGCGCCGTGCTCCGGGAGCTCCGCGCTCCCGAACGCGACGACGACGTCCCCCGGCCAGGGCTTCCCCTGTGCGACCCCGCCGCGCGACACGAGCACCGGGCCGTCGAGCCGCGCGAGCGCCGTGTGGAGCCCCCGCGCCACCTCGTCCGCCGCGGCGACGCGCGCCACCACCCGCCCCGAGAGCTCGCGCCCTCCGGACAGGACGAGGTGATTCACCGATCGTGCGCGTCGTGCCTCCTCGAGCCCGTGATCGCCGCCGCGCTTCCACGACAGCGTCGCGGCGAGCTCGTCGAGCACCTCGAAGAGCTGGTCGAAGTCGCGCGCGACGAAGAGCTGCGGCTGCATCCGCGTGATGTCGTAGGCGACGTCGGCGCAGGCGGCGGTGAGCGGCAGCTTCTTCACGGCGGGAGTGAGGCAGTGGACGGCCTCGCCGATCGAGGAGAGGAGCCCGGCCCCGTAGAGACGCGGCGCGTCGAGCGCTCCGACGAGGCCGTACTCGGCGGTCCACCAGTACAGCCGGCTCGCGCGGGTGGACTCGGAGACGTACCGCACGCTCGCCGCGGCGGCCTCGAGCCGCTGCTCGGCGAGCGCGACCTCCTCCGGGCCAGCGCTCGGGTCCTCCTTCACCACCGACAGGCCCCGGATCGCCTCGAAGACCGCCTGGTCCTCGCTCGAGGCGATCGCCCGGAAGCCGACCTCGCCGCTGCGCTGCAGGTAGTCGGCGTACACCGGATCGGCGATGAAGGGGGCGTGGCCGGCGCTCTCGTGGACGATGTCCGGCGCAGGCGTGTACTCGATGTGCTCGTGGGTGCGGATGTCGGCGGCGATCGCGAGGACGCGCCGGCTCTGCAGCTCGGTGAACACCGCCGGCGGAATGAACCCGCGCACCGCCACCGCCGACCAGCCCACGCGGGCGAGCTTCACGTTCATCTCGTCGAGGCTCGGGATCCGCTCCACCTCGATCCCCGTCGCCGCGAGCCCGGCGAGATAGCGCGGATGCGCGCGTTCGCGGAGGTGGGCCGTGAGCCGGCGCAGGATGTGGCGCCACACGGCGTGGTCGCGCGGCGTGTAGGCGGCGTGGTCCTGCTCCACGACGAACCGGCGCAGGTGCGGCGGGAGGGCGGCGATGGCGCGCTCGGTGGGGGTCGTCATGGATCCTCCCTCCTCCCTCGACGGAACGTTGCGCCCGCCGCGCGCCCGCCGGAAGCGGCGCGCTGCCTCTCGACTAACGGGGAGGCCGGCGGGCGCCAGGTCTCGCGTGCGAATCCGTGTTCGACGCGGCGCGCCATCCCCGCCCTGGTGCAGCCGCCGTCCTCGGCGTCGCGGTCCCCGATCGAGCGATCCCGCCCAGCTGGGTTTCTGCTGTGCTCGTCGTCCTCGGCGCGACTTCACGGGAGAGCACCCATGGCCCATCACGCTTCGCGGTCCGTCTACCAGCGCCTCACGGATCGGCTGAACCGCTCCCCCCAGGGCGCGCCCCCGTCGCGGAGTCTCTTCGAGATCCTGCGGCTCCTGTTCAGCGAGCGGGAGGCGGAGCTCGTCTCGGTCCTCCCCCTGAAGCCCTTCACCGTCGCGAAGGCGGCGGCCGTCTGGAAGACCACCGAGGCGGAGGCTAGGAAGGTGCTCGAGTCGCTCGCGTCGCGCGCGCTGCTCGTGGACATTGAGGGCCGGGACGGCTTCCGCTACGTCCTGCCGCCGCCGATGGCGGGGTTCTTCGAGTTCTCCATGATGCGCGTGCGGGGCGATCTGGATCAGCGTGCGCTCGCCGCGCTCTTCTACCAGTACCTCAACGTCGAGGAGGACTTCGTCCGCGCCCTGTTCGCCGGCGGCGAGACGCAGCTCGGCCGGACGTTCGTGCACGAGCCGGCGCTCGCGGAGGACACCGCGCTGCACGTGCTCGAGTTCGAGCGCGCGAGCGAGGTGATCCGGACCGCGACGCACCGCGCCGTCGGCCTCTGCTACTGCCGGCACAAGATGCAGCACCTCGGCCGCGCGTGCGACGCGCCGCAGGAGATCTGCCTCACGTTCAACACCTCCGCGCAGGCGCTGATCCGCCACGGCCACGCGCGGGAGGTGGACGTGGCCGAGGGGCTCGACCTCCTCCAGCAGGCGTACGCGCACGATCTCGTGCAGTTCGGCGAGAACGTGCGGGAGTCGGTGAACTTCATCTGCAACTGCTGCGGCTGCTGCTGCGAGGCGATGATCGCGGCCCGAAGGTTCGCGGTGATGCACCCGATCCACACGACCGCCTTCCTTCCCGCGGTGGATGAGGGCGGGTGCAACGGCTGCGAGAAGTGCGTGCGCGTCTGCCCAGTGGAGGCGATGACAGCCGTCTCGGCGAACGACCCGCGCCACCCGAAGCGCACCGTCGCGCGGCTCGACGAGGATCGCTGCCTCGGCTGCGGCGTGTGCGTCCGCGCCTGCGCGCGCCGGGCGATCGCCCTGCGCCCGCGCGCGAGCCGCCGGCTCACGCCGCTCAACGGCGCGCACCGCGCCGTGCTCATGGCGATCGAGCGCGGCAAGCTTCAGGACCTGATCTTCGACGACCGGCTGCTCTTCAGCCACCGCGCCCTCGCGGCGGTCCTCGGCGTCATCCTCCGGCTGCCGCCGGCGAAGCGGCTCCTCGCGACCGAGCAGGTGCGGTCGCGCTACCTCGAGGCGCTCTGCAGACGCTTCGCCTGAGCCCGGCCGCTTCCGCTATGGCCGCGCGACCCGCCCCCCCGCGATGCGCCATCGCTCCGCCCGCGCCTCGACCCCCGGCGAGTCAGCGCCGCCGCCCAGCACGCGCGAGGCGAACGCGTCGTCGTGCGTCACGAGCAGGATCGCGCCGGGGTAGTCCGCGAGCGCCGCCTCGAGCCGCTCCACGGTGGGGAGGTCGAGGTGGTTCGTCGGCTCGTCGAGGACGAGGGCCCAGGCGTGCCGGCCGAGGCCGAGCGCGAGCAAGAGCTTGCGCGCCTCTCCGGGCGACGGGTCGCCCGAGGCGAGCAGCCGGCCCGGATCGCTTCCGAGCGCCGCCACGAGCGACAGCACCCGTCCCTTCACGTCCTGCGCGAGCGCCCGCACCTCGTCGAGGAGCCGCGCGCCCGCGCCGGGCGGAAGCTCCTGAGGCAGGTGGAGGAGCCTCGCCGGCGGAAGCGGCGAGGCGGCGAGGAGCGCCGCGAGCAGCGTCGTCTTCCCGGCGCCGTTCGGCCCCTCGACGCGCACCCGCGCCTCACGGCCGAGCCGGACGTGCACGTCGCGCAGCACCGGCGCTGGGCCTGCCCACACGACGTCCGCGTCCAGCGAGAGCAGCACCGGGCGAGGCGCGCGCTCGAACCCGAGGAAGATCGCCCGGCCGAGCGGCGCGTCGGGAGGCGCGTCGGGGACGGCGGCGCACGCGCGCTGCGCCGCGGAGCGCAGCCGGTTCACGTGGCCGCCCAGACGATCCTCCGCCCAGTCGCGGAGGGTCTTCGCGACGAGGGTGCGGGCGTCGCGGTCCTTCGGGTCGCGATGGCGGCCGCTCCTGGCGCGCTCCGCCGCCTCGCGCGCGCGGCGCGCGTCGTCGAGCTTCCGCGCGGCGACGCGGGCCGCCTCCTGGGCGGTCCCGCGCCGATCCCACGCCGCACGGAGCTCCGCCTCCCACGCGGCACGCGCGGCCCCGTACGGCAGGAGCCACAGCCGCGCCTCGCCGCGGTGGAGCCGCAGCGTGCGCGGCGCGATCGCCTCGAGGAGCGCGCGATCGTGCGAGACCACCACGCCCACGCCGCGGAACCCTCGCAGCGCGGCGACGAGGTGCGCGCGCGCGGCCGCGTCGGCGTGGTTCGTCGGCTCGTCGAGGAGGAGCACGTCCGGCTCCGCCGCGAGCGCGGCGCCGATCTGCCAGCGCTTCCGCTCGCCCGGCGAGAGCGTCTCCCAGCGCGCGAGATCCTCGGGCGCGAGGGCGAGCGAGGCGCGCAGGCGGCGCGCGTCGCCGTCGTCGCGCCCCGCGAGCGCGGCGACGCCGGCCCCGCGCCGGTGGACCTCCTGCGGGCAGACGGCGATCGCCGCCCCCTCCGGCTCGAGGCGCACCCGGCCGGCGTCGGGAGCGAGCGCGCCCGCGACGAGCGCGAGGAGCGTGGACTTGCCCGCGCCGTTCTCGCCGACGAGCGCGGTGAATCCGGTAGGGAGGACGAGGTCGACTTCGCTGAGGATCGGGGCTGCGTCCGCGTACGCGAACGCGAGCCGCTCGAGGCGGACTGAGGGCACGGATGCTCCTGGACGGGCCGGGCGCCGCGCGGGGAACCGCGCGGCGGGAGAGAAAGGGGCTCTTCGTTCCGGAGCTAGACGAGCATGGACGCGCCGCGAGAGCGGCGCGCGACTTTCGTAGCAGCTCGAACGAGGGCGCGCAACCCGTGCGCCGCCGCTCTCGGCGGTCGCGTGCGCATCTTCTGAGCATGTCCGAGAGCCAGCTTCGTCACGTGGAGCCCCCCGGCCGCGCGACGCGGCTCCTCGCCGTCGCCGCGTTCGCCGGTGCGGCCGCCAGCGCGTCCGCGCTCGGCGCCGCGGCGACCCGGCGCTCCATCCGCAGCCCGTGGTACCGGCTCCTCGAGAAGCCCAGCTACCAGCCTCCCTCGTGGGTGTTCCCGCCGGTCTGGACAACGCTCTACGCGCTCATCGCCACCTCCGGTTACCGGGTCTGGAGGAGCGGGTCGCCCTCCCGGCGGCGGGCGCTCGGGCTGTGGAGCGCCCAGCTCGCGCTCAACGCCGCGTGGTCGCCGGTGTTCTTCGGCGCCCGCCGGCCGCGCGCCGCGCTCGGGATCGCCGCGGCACTCGTTCCGGCCGTCGGCGCGTACTCCTGGGCGGCGCGGCGGGCCGACCACGCCGCGGCAGTGATGATGCTGCCTTACCTCGGCTGGTCCGGCTTCGCGCTCGCGCTGAACGCGAGCATCGTCCGCCGGAACCGCCGCGTCCTCGCCAGGCGGTAGCCGGCGATCGTCCGCCCGGCTGCCCCTGCCCGCGCGAAACCGAGCCCGAGAACCGCGGCGATCTTGCCCCACGCGGGGTCTCCGGTTATCCAACCGGGCGACCGGATGAGCGCCGAGCAACCCAGGATCCTCGTCGTCGACGACAGCGCGGCGCTGCGGGAGAACCTGCAGGAGTGCCTCGAGCTGGAGGGCTACCACGTCACGGTGGCGACCGGCGGCCCGCACGCGCTCGAGACGCTCGCCGCGGATCCGCTCCCGGCCGTCGTGCTGCTCGATCTCGTCATGCCCGGCATGGACGGTCGCGAGCTCGTCGCCCGGATCCGCGCGAACCCGCGGCTGGCGAGCGTGCGGATCGTGATGTCGAGCGGGCACACGGCGCCGAGGATGCGCGAGGGGATCGCGATCGACGCGTTCCTGCCGAAGCCCTTCGGCGTGGACGAGCTCCTCGCGGTGGTGCGCGGCGTGACGGTCCGGTGAGCGTCCGGACCGCCTCGTCGCGCAAACGCTGCGGTCACGCCGGCGCGGCGGATCCCCCTGCCTCCGCGCCGCCCGGCGGACGCAGGGTGAGGAGATCCCACGCGATGATCACCGCTCCCGCGAGCACGAGAAGGCCGTGCAGGAAGACGACGAGCATCCAGAAGCGGATCGGCTCCTGAGAGACGATGTACGGCTCGCCGCGGATGCGCTCCAGGTAGGCCTGCAGGACGCCCGCGACCGAGAACGCGAGGCTCATGCCGAGGAGGCCGAGACTCGCCGCCCAGAACCCGATCTTCCCCCGGCCCTCCCGGAAGCGGCCGCCCGGCAGCCCTCGGAGGCGCGGGAACGCGAAGTAGAAGAACGTGACGTTCACGAGCACGTACGCACCGTAGAACGCGAGGTGGCCGTGCGAGACCGTCACCTGGCTCCCGTGCGTGTAGTAGTTGATCTGCGGGAGCGTGTGAGCGAGCCCGAAGAGCCCCGCGCCCACGAAGTGGAGCACCGCCATCCCGATGAGGAGCGTCCACGTCAGCCGGGGCTCGAGCCTGCGTCCGCCCTCGCGCTCCGCCCGGAACGTGTCCCACAGCATGAGCAGGACGGGCAGCGGCTCGAGCGCCGAGAACGCCCCGCCCACCCACAGCCAGTACCGAGGCGTTCCGAGCCAGTAGTAGTGGTGGCCGGTGCCGGCGATCCCGGTGAAGAGGAACAGCCCGAGCTCGACGTAGAGCCACTTCTCGACGACGCGCCGCTCGATGCCGGTGAGGTGGATGAGCATGAAGGCGACGAGCGCGGCGGTGACGAGCTCCCACGCGCCCTCCACCCACAGGTGGATCACCCACCACCAGTAATACCAGTCGGTCGCGAGGTTCCGGTAGAACGGGATGCCGAACAGATAGAGGAGCGCCAGGAACACGAGCCCGGCGAGCAGGCTCCCCTGCGTCACCGTGAACCTGCGCGCCATGACCATCGTCGCGCCGACGTTGCCGAGGAACATGAGCGCGCCGATCACGACGAGGAGGTCGAGCGGCCGCGGGATCTCGAGGAGCGGACGCCCTTGGGTCCAGCCGAAGAGGAACCCGACGATCGCGACCACGCCGGTTCCGGTCAGGATCACGAGCTGCGCGATGGCGATCCGCGGTGACGCGATCTCGCGCCCGGTCTCCTCGGGCACCATGTAGTAGGTGGCGCCCATGAAGCCGAGCAGGAGCCACAGGACGAGGAGGTTGGTGTGGATCGCCCGCGCCGTCGAGAACGGGAGCACGTCCACGAAGCCCTGCGGCAGCGTGAAGAAGTAGCTGAAGGCGAGGAAGAGGCCGAGGAGTACCTGCGCGACGAAGAGCAGGACCGCGACGACGAAGTACGGATACGCCACCCGCTGGCTCTGGTACGTCATGGCACCCTCCCCCGCGCGGCGAGGCTCACCACCAGCTCGCCGATCATCTGCCGCTGCCCCTCCGGGAGGTGATCGTAGGCGGGCATCGTCGTGCCCGGCTGAAGGCGCTGCGGGTCCTCCAGGAACTTCGCGACGTACGCCGCGTCGCGCCGGCCGCCGATCCACTCGAGCCGCGGCCCGACGCGCTCGCCCTCGGCGCCGAGCGCGTGGCACTGCAGGCAGTTCTCCTGCTTCAGGAGCGCGGCCGCGGGCGAGAGGAGCCCGCCCGCGAGGAGTCGCTCCGTGGAGCGCTTCCAGGCGCGCGCGGAGTCCTGCGGCGGCCAGTCGTTGTTCTCGATGCCATCGACCCAGCGCAGGAACGCGACCATCGCGTCGATCTCGGCCGCGGGCAGCCGTTGCTGTGGCATCTTCCGGTACGACGCGCGGAACACCTGCTCGGGATGCGCGAGCCGCCGCCGGATGCCCTCCTCACCGATGCGCGCCTGGGCGCGGGTGAGGTCCGGCGCGTAGTAGGCGCCGAACCCGAGGATCGTGTGGCAGTCATTGCAGTTGCGCCTTTCGAACGCGCGCTTGCCAGCGACGACCTGCTCGTCGAGCGCGGCGGCGTTCGTGAGGCGATCGAACTGTCGGTGCGTGTCTACCGTCAGTGCAATGAACAGGACGGCGGACGTGAGCGTGCCGACCCAGAAGACGGCCTTCGACTGACCCTCCGTCATGACGCGCTCCCCCTTCCGCGTGCGCGCAGCGGGTTCGCCACAACGCTACGAGAACCGGATGCGCTGGCGAGGTTGCATGGAGGGTTACGCCGGGGCGGGCACCTCATCGGTGGCGCGCCACGCGCGTCACGCCGGCGGGTGCGCGGGTGCCTGCGGTCCGATGCTACGCCCCGGCCGCGGGGCGCGCGGACTCGCCCTCAGCGCCGACGCAAGGAGCGCGAGCCCGGCCCCGACGCAGAGGATCGGCACGAGCTCGACCGTCACGTCCAGGATCTTCCAGATCCCGCCGACGACGAACAGGGCGCCGACCACGAGCGAGAAGGAGTCCATGGTGACACCGAGGACCTTCCGCGCGAGCTGAGCACCCAGCGTGACGAGGCCCACCCCGACGAGGCCCACGCCCCAGCCCACGTTCGCGAACATGGCGATCCCGATCCAGCCGAAGAACAGGCCCCACCCGCCCGTGTCCAGCTTCTTCTCCAGCTCGACTCGATCCGAAGCGGCGCGCATGATCCACCTCCATCGACATTGTCCTCCTCCGGCGCGCCCCCGGACGAGCATGCCCGGGTAGCCCCGAGCGCGTGCGGCGCGAAGGCGAACGCTCGACCGTGCGGTGGGCGGTTCCCTCCGAGATGAAGCGAACCGTGACCGACGGCGCCGCCGCCCCGACCCGCTCGCGGCGAGCGGGCGCCACCGCCGCTACACCGGCTTCGGAGCATCCATGCGCTGGCGTACGGGAGCTACGAGCTCGACGTGGCGCGCCGCGAGCTACGCGCCGACGGAGAGCTCCGGCCGCTGGAAGACCCTGAACGACGGTTCGACGAGCCCGCCGAGCTACGGCCGGAACGCCCGGGACGCGCTCAGAACGGATGAACGAACAGGCCCGAGCGCAGCTTGGGCTCGAACCACGTGCTCTTCGGGGGCATGAGCTTCCCCGCGTCGGAGACCGCGATGAGCTGCTCGATGCGCGTCGGGAAGAGGTGGAGCGCGAGCGACCACCCCTCCTCGCGCACGCGCCGCTCGAGCTCGGCGTGGCCGCGGATCCCGCCCACGAAGTCGACGTCCTTCGAGGTGCGCGGGTCGGCGATGCCGAAGATCGGCGCGAGGAGCTGGTCCTGCGCGATCGCGCAGTCGAGTGACGCGACCGGATCGTGCGCCGGGAACGAGCCTGGCCGCACCCGCGCGTGGTACCAGCGATCGCCGGCGAAGACGCCGAACGCGAGCGGGCCGGGCGGCCGCGGCTCGCTCGCCGGCGAGACGTCCATCACCTTGCCGATCTCGCCGAGCAGCTCGCCCGAACGCCGGCCGCGCGGATCGCGTACGAGCCGGTTGTACGCGAGGATCTGCATCTGGTCGTGGGGGAATACGACCGCGAGGAAGGCGCCGTGCTCGCCGGGGCGGCCGGCGCGCTTCGCGTGAACGCGGGAGGCGGCGGCGGAGCGGTGGTGGCCGTCCGCGACGTAGAGCGCGGGCACGCCCGCGAACAGCGCCTCGATGCGCACTCCAATCGCGGCAGGCACGATCCAGAGCTGGTGGGCGACGCCGTCCGGGGTCACGAGATCCACCTCCGGCGCGGCGCGCTTCACCTCCTCGATCGCGCGGTCTATCTCCGGCGCGGCGCGGTAGGTGAGGAACACCGGCTCGTCGTGCGCCGAGAGCGTGTCGATGTGGCGAACCCGGTCGTCCTCCTTGTCCGCGCGCGTCTTCTCGTGCTTCTTGATGACGTCGCGGTCGTACTCCTCGACCGACGCGCACGCGACGAGCCCTGTCTGCCGGTGCGCGCCCATCCGCTGCGCGTAGACGTAGAAGCGCGGCTCGGGGTCCTCGCGCAGCACGCCGCGCCGGACCAGCTCCGCCAGGTTCTCGGCGCCCTTCGCGTACACTGCGTCCGCGTGCTCGTCCGTGCCCTCGGGCAGGTCGATCTCCGGGCGTGACACGCGCAGGAAGCTGTCGGGGTTGCCCTTCGCGAGCGCGCGCGCCTCGCGCGTCGAGACGACGTCGTACGGGGGCGAGGCGACGTGGGCGGCGAGGTCGGCGGGGGGGCGAAGCGCGCGGAACGGCGTGAGGGTGGCCATGCGGATCCTCCGGCGGGCCGGTCGTTCTAGCAGAACGCGGGCCCCGCCGCTCGGATCACCGTGTGCCTACCCCCACAGCTTGTCGTCGCGCGTCGGCAGCACGCGGCCGCAGATCGCGCAGATCTTCACGCGCGCGCCGGTCGTGGCATGCCGGCCGTCCGCGTAGTTGTGATCGCACTCGTCGAGCAGCTTGGCTTCCTCCGCACGTAGCGCGGCGAGCTGGCTCTCGTGCTTGGCGATCTCGGCCCGCAGCTCGTCGCGGCGGGCCAGCCGTTCCGTCTGAGTCACGGCGTGCCTCCGAGAAAGTGAGGAGCGAGTGTACGCCAGCGGCGCCGGGCCGGGGAACGCAGCCGTGCAGACCACCCGCAGAAACTACTCGATCATGCGCATCCGTTGCGGATCTGCCCTCCGTCGCGCGGGAACTGCGCGACGGCGCTCGCTCGCTCGCACGGCCCGGGCGCATCGCTCGATCGAGACGGGCGGTACGTGCCTGTTTCGACTGACCTGCGACATTCGCCCACCGCGCCTGCGCACACGATCTCACCCAGAGAGGGCATGACGGTTGCTCTGCATGGGCCCCCCGCGCCCCATTCCCACGCTGGCGCCGCTCACTTGGAGACCCGATGGCCGCCACCCACAGACCGCTCCTCTACCTCGCGCTCGCCGCGCTCGCCGCCGCCGGCTGCGACGGCACCGCGCGAACCATCGCGGGTGACCCCTCCACCGGCGGGGACGGCTGCACGACCTGCCACGGCGACTCGAGCCGAGTCGCGGACTCACCGCTCGTGCGGGCCGCCCCCGCGACCGGAGCCCACCTGGCCCACCTGCAGGGAGACAGCTTCCGGGACCCGATCGCCTGCTCGGAGTGCCACCCGGTCCCCGCCTCCACGACGCACGTGAACCAGCGCGTCGAGTTCGCATGGGGCCCCCTCGCGAGCGCACGGGGCGTCACGCCGTCGTACACGGGCGGAACCTGCACCACGGCGTGCCACGGTGCGGCCTCCTCCCCGACGTGGACGTCCAACCCGACGCTCGACTGCACGAGCTGCCACGGCCTCCCGCCGTCGTCCGCGCCGCACGAGACGACGATGTCGCTGCAGGACTGCGCGACCTGCCACCCGGGCACCGTGCTCGCGACGGGCGAGCTGAATCGCTCCACGAAGCTCCATCTCGACGGCAAGGTCGACGTGGGC
>DATIDF010000146.1:0-2897 GCA_035456445.1 Anaeromyxobacter sp. | reverse complement strand
CGGGCGGCATCGCGCCGGGGAACGGAGCGGCGGGCCGAGGCGCGGGCGCGGCGGTCATGACCTGACGCGGCGCCGAGGGCGCCGCGGCGACCGCCGCCTTGCCCTCGACGAGCTCGCGCACCTTGTTGATGAGCGCCTGGCTCTCGAAAGGCTTCGCGATGTGCCCGTCGGCGCGCGCGCTGCGGGCTCGCGCCTCGTCGAACGCCTCGAACGTGCCTGCGAGGAGGACCACGGGGATGTGCGCGAGCGAGGGGTCGGCCTTCAGCGCCTCGCAGAGCTCGTAGCCGTTACGCTTCGGCATGACGACGTCGGCGAGGATGACGTCCGGCCGAAGCTCGCGCGCCCGGGCGAGCGCCTCCTCCCCGTTGTCCACGGCGACGACCTGGTAGTCCTCGTTCGCGAAGGTGATGCCCACGACCTTCTGGATCGTGATCGAGTCATCCGCGAGGAGCAGGTTCTTGGGCATCGGCGGTTCCGGGGAGCTTAGGGGAGAAAAGACCGTAACCAGTAACGCCGCGATCCTCCGAATGTCAACATTCGCGAGGCTTTACGGGCGCCTGGCGGTGATCGCGAGGCGCACACCCGCGCCCCGGGATCCACGGCGGCTACATGCCGAACACCGCGTCCCAGGGCGGCCGGGTGACGTCCGCGCCGCCCTCCGCGACGCCGAGCACGCGATCGGCGACGACGCACACCCCCGTACCGCCGGCGTCGACGAGGAGCACGGTCCTCCCCTCCGCCGCGGGCGGGTCGCCGTAGAGCACACCGACGTCGAGGACCGGGTGGAGCGCCCGCGCGTGGTGGAGGAGGCCGCGGTGCGAGGGCGGCGTGAGCGGGACCGCCGCGACGCGCGGCGCCTCGAGGATCTGGACCAGCAGGGAGAGCGGGACCGCGTAGGCGCGGCCTCCGCGGGCGAAGCGCAGCTCCCGCTCGGCGCCCTGGCTCACGTCGGGCGGCGGCTCCGGGAGCTCCTCGGCCGGCTCGAGCGGCGCGAAGCCGAGCGTCGAGACCGCGAGCTCGAGCGCGAGCTCCCCGCGCCAGGCGATCGCGCCGGCGAACGGGGCCGGCTGCGGCAGGAGCGTGCGCGCGGGGAGCTGGAACACCTCTGCCTCCGCGAGATCGACGATCCCGTGCAGCGCCTCGACGCGCAGCGCGGCGCGCGCGGGGTCCTCGGTCACGAGCGCGTATCCGGCGCCCGACGCGGGGAGCCCGAGGACGGTCGAGACGAACGCGGTCGGCACCGGCTCGCCGCGGACGCACACCTCGCCCGAGTCCGGCGCCACGGCGAGGATCTCGCGCACGTGCGAGAGCCGCAGCGCGAGCCGCACTCCGCCGACGGAGAAGAGCAGCGCCTTGCGGTCGGACGCGAGGGAGCCCACGGGCGACATGATACGATGAAGGGCCATGGGACACGCCGTCCTCCTCGTCGACGACGAGCGGTTCGCGCGCACCGTGTACGCGGATTACCTCCGCGGCTCGGGCTACGAGGTCGAGATCGCCGACGGCGCGGAACCCGCGCTCGCGCAGCTCGCGCGCCGCCGCTTCGACGTCCTCCTCACCGACGTCATCCTCGCGGGCGAGAAGGACGGGCTCGAGCTGCTGGACGCCGCGAAGCAGCTCGATCCGGGGATCGGCGTCATCGTCATCACCGCGCTCGACGAGGTCGATCCCGCCGTCCGCGCGATGCGCGCCGGCGCGAGCGACTACCTCGTGAAGCCGGTCACCCCCGAGCAGCTCCAGGCGGCGGTCCAGCGCTGCCTCTCCATGCGCGAGGTGCTCGCCGAGAACCGCTCGCTGCGCGAGCACCTGCGCCTGTTCGAGACCGGCCAGCGGATCGCCGGGACGCTCGACCGCGAGCGGCTCGTGCCGATGGCGCTCGCCGCGCTCTCCGCGCAGTGCGTGACGCCCGCGTGCGTGCTCCTCGAGCCGGCCGCGGGCGGCTTCTGCGTCGCGGGCGCGCACGGGCTCGATCGCGGCGAGGCCGAGGCGGTGCTCGAGGCGGTGCGTCCCGCGCTCGCCGGTCTCGGCCGCGAGCGCTCCATCGAGGCGCGCGCCCCGGCCGGCATCGGGCCCGACGGGCACGACCGGGTGGTCTGCCTGCCGGTCGCGGACGACGGCGAGGTGCTCGGCGCGGCGGCCGTGCTCGTGCCCGGCCCTCTCTCCGAGGACTGCGCCGAGGGCGCCGCCTTCCTCGTGCGCCACCTCGGCCTCGCGCTCACGAACCTCGGCCGGCTGCGCAAGGTCGAGCACCTCGCCTACCTCGACGACCTCACGCACCTCTACAACACGCGCTACCTCGAGGTGGCGCTGCAGCGCGAGCTCGGCGGCGGCCGCCCGTTCTCGGTCCTGTTCATGGACCTCGACCACTTCAAGGCCGTGAACGACCAGCACGGACACCTCTCCGGCTCGCGCCTGCTCGTCGAGGTCGGGCGCGTCCTGCGGGCGTGCGTGCGCGAGGAGGACGTCATCGTCCGCTACGGCGGCGACGAGTACGTCGTCATCCTCGCCGGCATCGACTCGGGCGGCGCGCTCAAGGTGGCCGAGCGGATCCGCCGCGCGATCGAGGATCACCGCTTCCTCTCGCGCGAGGGCCAGCGCGTGCGCGTCACCGCCTCCATCGGCCTCGCCAGCTTCCCCGAGCACGCGAGCGCCAAGGCCGAGCTGCTCGACCTCGCCGACCGCGCGATGTACCGCGGCAAGCGCTCCAACCGGAACGTGGTCTACATGGCGTCGAAGGACCTGCCGCCGGTGCCGGTGGGGGAGCGGGAGCGGGCGTAAGCGCGGCGCACGATGCCTGCCTGCGACGGCCTCGGGCGCCTGCCGCAGGGGGCGCAGATGAAGAACGGGGCCAAGGACTCTCGTCCTTGGCCCCGCTGACGACGACACCCGGGTTCCGC
>DATIDF010000145.1:0-8907 GCA_035456445.1 Anaeromyxobacter sp. | reverse complement strand
CAGCCGTGCCCGCTCCTCCTTGCTGGTCATGCGGATGGGCTCGACGGACTTGATCCGGAACGGCTCGATGACGGTGCGCGACATTCCGAGACCTCCCGCGGGGGTGTGCTGGCGGGGTAGCATGCCGGCCATGACTTCGTGGGTCTAC
The DNA here is from genome assembly GCA_035456445.1 of Anaeromyxobacter sp. Lineage (GTDB taxonomy): Bacteria > Myxococcota > Myxococcia > Myxococcales > Anaeromyxobacteraceae > Anaeromyxobacter. The sequence continues at coordinate 8,759 of DATIDF010000145.1, read as the reverse complement.
GTCGGGATCGTCGTCGCTTACGTGCTCGTCATGCTCGGGGTCGGCTGGCTCGCCATGCGCCGGACCCGCGACGTGCACGACTTCTTCATCGGCGGACGAAGCCTCGGCCCGTGGATGAGCGCGTTCGCGTACGGTACGACGTACTTCTCGGCGGTCCTCTTCATCGGATACGCGGGGAAGCTCGGGTGGGCGTTCGGGGTCCACACGCTCTGGATCGTCGTCGGCAACACCGTCGTCGGGACGATCCTCGCCTGGAAGCTCCTCGCCGGCCGCACGCGCGAGATGACCGCCCGTCTCGACGCGATCACGATGCCGCAGTTCCTCGCCGCCCGGTACGGCTCGCGCGCGCTCCAGGTCGTGTCGGGGCTCGTCGTGTTCGTGTTCCTCGTCCCCTACTCCGCGTCCGTGCTGATGGGGCTCTCGTACCTGTTCGAGATGACCCTCCACATCCGCTACGAGACCGCGCTCTACCTCCTCACCGCCATCACCGCCGTGTACCTGGTGATGGGCGGCTACTTCGCGGTGGCGGTGAGCGACTTCCTCCGCGGCATCGTCGAGTTCGCGGGCGTGATGCTCATGGTGTGGCTGCTCGCGCACCGGCCCGAGGCGGGCGGCTTCGTCGAGGCGACGCGGCGGCTGCTCGGCGATCCCGCCGCGATGGCACCCGGCCTCGTGGCGGTGAAGCAGGTCGGGGCGGGGACGGCGCTCGGGCTGGCGGTGCCCGGCTGGCTCACGCTCGCGGCGCTCGTCCTCATCACGAGCCTCGGGCCCTGGGCGCTCCCGCAGATGGTCCAGAAGTTCTACTCGATCCGGTCGCGCGCCGACGTGAACCGCGCGCTCCTCATCGCCGGCGTCTTCGCGCTGTTCATGTCCTTCGGCGCGTACTACAGCGGCGCGCTCACCCACCTCCGCTACGGCGCGCGGCTCCCGCCCGAGCTCGTCGGGCCCTCGGGGCCGATCTGGGACAAGATCATGCCGCACTTCATCACCACCTCCGGGCTGCCCGAGGCGCTCGTCCTGGTGATCGTGCTCATGGTCTTCTCGGCCTCGATGTCGAGCCTCTCCTCGCTCGTGCTCGTCTCGAGCTCCGCGATCGGCATCGATCTCTACGGGGCCATCGCCGGACGCGAGCGCACGCCGCGCCGCCAGATGGCGGTGCTGCGCGCGCTCTGCGCGATCTTCGTCGGCCTCTCGCTCGCGATCGCGCTCGCGAAGCCGGCCGTGATCGTGAACCTCATGGTGATGAGCTGGGGCACGCTGTCGGCGGTGTTCCTCGCGCCGTTCGTTTACGGGCTCTTCTGGCGGCGCGCCACGCGCGCGGGAGCGTGGGCCGCCATCGCCGCCGGCCTCGCCGCCGCGTTCGTGCTCTTCCCCGTATGGGGCGGAGACGGCGTCCCGCTCGCGGGTGCGATCGCTACGCTCCTGCCGCTCGTGGTCCTGCCCGGGGTGAGCCTCTTCACCCGCGCGCCCGAGGCCTCGCTCGTCGCGCGCGCGTTCGGCGAGGGCGATCTCGCGGCCGCGCCCGCGGCCGAAGAGGCCGTGGAGAGCACCCGCCGCGTGGGGTGAGCTTCACTCGAAGCGTAGCTCGCTCTTCCCGCGGCCGCTGGGTCGCTACAGCCTGTACACGACCGAAGCGAGGACCGAGACCGTGTCGTCGGAGTAGTCGCCGAGGAACGGGTTCCAGCCGAGCTCTCCACCGAGGCCGAGACGCTCGGTCACGTCGTAGCGCCCGCCCACCGCGAAGCGCATCGTGACCCCGACCCCGTTGCTGCTCGTGTCCTCGAGCGGCGTCCCGATCGACGTGCGCGCCCAGTAGAGGCCGAGGCCGGCGTCGCCGTAGACGCCGAGCTGTGGCGCGAGCGGTATCGTGAAGCGGGCGGCCGGGACGAGCTTCACGATGTTCGTGGACTGCGAGTACTTCCCGATCGCGGTCGTGGTCGAGTCCGAGAACCGCGTGAACCCGAGCGAGCCCACGGCGCTGAGGTCGATCCTGGGCCCGATCCTCTGGATCGGCAGCTCGCCGTCCACGCGCAGGCCGAGGCCGGACTCGCCATCCGTGAGGTCGAACCCGAGGAGCCCCCCGACCCGGAGGGCCTGGGCGGCGGACGCCTCGGTCGCGACGGCGCGGGGCACGTCCTTCGCCAGCGCGCCGCCGGAGAGGAGCGCGAGGGCGAGCGCCGCCGCGAGCGAACCGCGAGCTCTCATGTGTCCTCCCGTCCGGCCCGCCGCCGTCCCGCGAGCCGCGATGACGGCCTTCCTTAACGCGAAAAGCCCGCCTCTTGCAGCGAAACGATCCGTCGAGGCCCTTCACGGGCTCGCGGCGCGCCATATACTCTCGCGCACGCCGCGGCACGCACGCGGCGCCGGGGGAAGCATGACGAGCGAGGTCGCGAGACCTTCGGCGGGCGAGCGCCGCATCCGCGCGATCCGGAACATCGGGATCATGGCGCACATCGACGCGGGGAAGACGACGCTCACCGAGCGGCTCCTGTTCGTCGCCGGGCGGACGCACAAGATGGGCGAGGTGCACGACGGCCTCGCGGTGATGGACTGGATGGATCTCGAGCGCGAGCGCGGGATCACCATCACCTCCGCCGTGACGAGCTTCGAGTGGCGCGGTCACGAGGTGCACCTCATCGACACGCCCGGCCACGTGGACTTCACCATCGAGGTGGAGCGGAGCCTGCGCGTGCTCGACGGCGCCGTCGCGGTGTTCGACGCGGCGCACGGCGTCGAGCCGCAGAGCGAGACGGTGTGGCGGCAGGCGGATCACTACCGCGTTCCCCGAATCGCCTTCGCGAACAAGATGGACCGGGTAGGTGCCGATCTCGCGATGACGATCGCGTCGATGCGGCGCCGGTTCCCGGACCAGGTGATCGCGCCGGTGCAGCGCCCGATCGGCGCGGAGGCCGAGTTCCACGGCTTCGAGGATCTCGTCGCCCGCCGCACCGTGCGCTTCGCGGGCTCGGATGATCCCCGCGCGTACACGGAGTCCGGCGGGATCTCGCGGGAGGGCGAGGCAGAGCGACAGGCGCTCGTCGAGCGGCTCGCGGACGTCGACGACGCCATGGCGGACGCGCTCCTCGGCGACGCCGAGGTGGACGAGGCGGCGCTCCGGGCGGCGATCCGCCGCGCGACGCTGACAGGCCGGTTCGTGCCCGTCCTGTGCGGCTCCGCGCTCCGCAACAAGGGCGTCCCGCAGGTGCTCGACGCCGTCTGCGACTACCTCCCCTCCCCGCTCGACGTCCCGCCGGTCCGCGGAGAGGACCCGCGCACCGGCGAGGAGGTGGTGCGCGCGGCGGACGAGAGCGCGCCCGTCGTGGCGCTCGCGTTCAAGGTGTCGCAGCTCGACGAGCGGCGCCGCCACGTCTTCCTCCGGGTGTACTCGGGCCGCATCGCCGAGGGCGACACGGTCTGGAACGCGAACCTGCGCAAGCACGAGAAGGTCTCGCGCGTGCTCCTCATGCATGCTGCCCAGAAGAAGAGCGTGCCCTCGCTCGGCGCGGGCCAGATCTTCGCGGTCACGGGGCTCAAGGAGGCCCGCACCGGCGACACGCTCTCCGATCCGGGCCATCCGGTCGTCCTCGAGCGGCTCTCCGCGTACGAGCCGGTCATCTCGCAGGCGATCGAGGCGGCGTCGCTGTCGGACCGCGACGCGCTGCTCGAGGCGCTCGGGCGCGTCGCCGACGAGGATCCGAGCTTCCGCTACGGAGAGGACCCGGACACGGGCCAGCTCCTCGTGTCGGGCATGGGAGAGCTGCACCTCGAGGTCGTCGCCGAGCGGCTGCGGCGCGAGTTCGGGCTCGCGGTGCGCACCGGGCAGCCGCAGGTGCTGATGCGCGAGACGCTCACCGCCACCGCGGAGGGGAGCGCCGTGTTCGAGCGGAAGACGGACGAGCTCGACCTCTTCGGCGAGGTGGCGGTCCGCGTGGGCCCGCTCCCCCGGGGCGGCGGGTTCCGCTTCGGCGTAGATCCGGCCGCGGCGGCGCTCCCGTTCCTCAAGGCCGAGGTACGAAGCGCGATCGAGCAGGGCGCGCGGGAGGCGGCCGAGGCCGGCGTGCTCGAGGGCTACCCGCTGCAGGACGTGGAGGTGGTGCTCACCGGCGCCACCTGGCGGGAGGGGAGCTCGAAGCCGATGGCGTACAAGGTCGCCGCGGCGGACGCGGTGCGCGACGCCGCCGCTCGCGCCGGGCCGGTGCTCCTCGAGCCGGTCATGCGCGTGGAGATCGTCGCGCCGGGCGAGTACCTCGGGGCGCTCATCGGCAGCCTCGATCAGCGCAAGGGGACGATCCTGGAGGTCGCCGATCGCGGCGCGGCGGCGAAGGCGGTCCAGAGCGAGGCGCCGCTGCGACGCATGTTCGGCTACGCGACCGAGCTCCGCTCGCTCACACAGGGCCGGGCGGTGTTCACGATGCGGTTCGACCGCTTCGACGCGGTGAGTTGACCGCGGACGCTACGCTTTCGATGAGCGTGGCGCTCACCAAACCCGCTGCAGGGTCCGGGGGCCCCAGCGGCTCCGCCGCTGGGGCGGCGATGCAATCCCGTCAGACCATCGCGCGCGCGAGCCGACTCCGGTCCTGCTGCCGCAGCGCATGGGCGAAGAGCCCGAGGAACAGCGGCGCGAGGAGCGTCACGATGACGGCGACGGCGAGCGCCGTCACCGCGCCAATCGCGACGAAGAACGCCACCGCGACGGCATGCGAGATGAAGTCAGCGGTGGACTGGATGCGCCGCCACACCGTGATCGGCGCGGGGGCAGCTGCAGCGACCTCTGCCGCGATTGACAGCGCTTTGGTCTCAAACGCTTCGGACTCGGAGTCGTTCATTGCCGCCTCCCTGAACCGCTGCGTTCTCAGATACGGGTTCCAGAGGCCCGACGCAATGCGGCGATCTGTCGGGACCGCCAATCAATTCGCGGAGTTGTAGGACGTCTTTTGACGTACATCAAGCGTCGGCACGGACTCGCTGCGCGGGTTCCTGGCGTCTCTCGCGAACGTGGACCGATGTGGTCAATATGGACTTCTTCGGTCCGCGACCCGCCTTCGGAGGACGCGCAACGAGCGGCAGCGACCCATGAGAGACGAGACTCAGATCCACCCGAGCCGTGCCCGTCGTCCCCAGTACGCCTCGGCGGGCTCGAGGAGCGGCGAGAGCGCGGCGAGCTCGGCAGGCGAGAGCGCGAGGTCCGAAGCCGCGACGTTCGAGCGGAGCTGCGCGACGGTCGCCGGGCCGAGCAGCACGACGTCCGCCCAGGGCTGCGCGAGCGCGGCGGCGATCGCGACGGCATCGGGCGTCGCGCCGCGGGCGCGCGCGAGCTCCGCGAGCGGCCCCGACGCACCGGCGTCGCCCCGGGCCGTGAGCCGGCCGTTCGCGAGCGCCTCCTTCACCATGACCGTCCGCCCGCCGGCGTGCGCTTCCCGTAGGGCGTCCTCGCACGCTCGCTCGAGCACGTTCCACGTCGCCTGCACGCTCGCGAACAGCGGCGCACCCGCGCGTGTCAGCGCGAGCGCGTGCCGGACGGTCTCGGCCTGGCGAGCGCCGCTCACCGTGACGCCGACGCGGACTCCCCCGTCGCGCAGGCGCGCCAGCGCGTCGAGCACGCCCGCGTCGTCGAGCACGCCGCTCTCCAGCGTGGCGGAGTGGACCTGGTACAGCGCGAGGTGCGGCCCGAGGATGGCGCGTGTCTCGGCGAGCTGGGCCTCGAGGGCGGCGAGCGAGTGGTCCTTCACCTCGTGCCGCTCGGCGTCGAGGCGGAAGCCGCCGACGTACCGGTAGCCCCACTTCGACGAGACGACGACGTCGCCCGGCGCGCGGCCGCGGGCGTCGAGCCAGGAGCGCACGAACCGCTCGGCGTGCCCGTAGGAGCGGGCGGTGTCGATCCGGCGGATCCCAGCCGCCCAGGCAGCGTCGAGGATCGCGTGAGCGCGGCGCTCGAGCGCTTCCGGAGTGCGCTCGGCGCCGAGGTCCTCGTCGCGACCCAGCGTGATGTACGCGGGCCGGCCGATCGCGGCGGTGCCCACGGCGAGGCGGAGGATCCGATCGGCGTGCGAGGGCTCGGGGCTCACGCGGAGTCTCCTCCGGCGACGAGCGTGGGGTCAGGAGCGCGGCGCCTGCTGCTGCAGCAGGTTCGCGGGCACGCCGCCCGTGATCCGCTTCGCCGTCTGCCCTCCCTTGAGCTGGCCGTCCTTGGCGACGCCGTTCACGATCGCGACGACGTCCACTGGCACCGTGGACGGGAACTGCGCGTTGAACTCGGAGATCGTCATGTCGCGCGGTACGCGGACGAGCTCGATCCTGGCGGGCTGGACTCCCTCCGCGGCCTTGTCCGTGAGCGGGCCGAAGCTCGAGATGGCCTGCTTGAACGCTGCGTCGTTCGCGGAGAACGCCTGGGCCGGCGAGTAGCCGAGGATCTGGAACGTGACGCCGCCGTGCGAGATGAAGGACACGATGCCGTTCAGGACGCCCTGCTCCGTCTGCGCCTGGAAGTAGGACGCGCTCGCCGGCTGGCCGCCGATCGTGCCGGCCTGCGGCGCCTGCAGCGGCTTCACGCCCTCCTGCTGGAAGAACTTCTTCGTCGCCTCCTCCGGCGAGAGCTTCCCGGCCCCGGCGAGCTGGACCAGCGCGTCCTGCTTCGGGCTCACCGCGACGACCGCGCTCGGCGTGTTCTGCGCCTTCCAGCCCTGCGGGAACTTCATCTGGAACTTCATCCCCGGGTGGACGAACGTGTCGCCCTTGAAGAACCCCTGCCGCGGGTCGTCGCCGAACACCATCCCGCCGATCATGGAGAGATACCGATCGTGCTCGACCTTCGCGCCCGGCGGGATCGTCGCCTTCGCGGCCCGCTCGCGTGCCGTCTCCGCGCGGTTGCCGGGATCCGGGTGCGTGGACTGCCACTCCGGGATCCGCCCCGCCCCCTGCTGCTCGCTCGAGCGCTGCAGGGTCACGAACACCTTCGCCATCTCGCGGACGTCGTAGCCCTGCGCCCCCATGTACTTGAACCCGAGCTGATCGGCCTGCCGCTCCGCGTCCCGTCCGTACTTGAGGAAGAGCAGCTGCAGCCCCGCGGAGGCCGCCTGGCCGAGCTGCGCGAGCTCCGGCGAGACGATCATCCCGACGCCGAGCCCGAGCTGCGCGAGCTGCTGCTTCGAGAGCTGCTCGACCGAGTGGCGCGCCGTGATGTGACCGATCTCGTGGCCGAGGACGCTCGCGAGCTCGGCCTCCGAGTTGAAGTGCGTGAGGATGCCGCGCGTGATGAACACCGGCCCCCCCGGCAGCGCGAAGGCGTTTACCGTCGCGTCGTCGAGCACGTTGAACTGCCAGGGGAGATCGGGCCGCTCCGACGCCTTGGCCATCCTCATGCCGATCTCGCGCACGTATGCCTGGACCTTCTCGTCCGGGTAGACGCCCATCTGAGCCTTCACCTGCTCGGCGCTCTCCTTCCCGAGCGCGATCTCCTGGTCCTTGGAGACGAGCGCGAGCTCGCGCTTTCCGGTGACCGGGTTGCGCGCGCAGGCGGCGAGCGCGAGCGCGACGAGCGGGAGGACGGAGAGCAGGCGGGCGTAAGCGGACCGACGGATCATGAGGTCTCCTCGGGGGCGGACGGCGACGGCCCCGGGCATGATCACGTGCGGGGACGCCCCGCATTCATTTTACGGACCGTTCCTGAGCCGCGCCGCGCCCTCGTCCGGACGGACCCGAGGGAGGCGGCGCGGCGGTCCTTTCCTCACGCCGCGAGGCGCCGGAGGACCTCGTCCGCCATCGCGCGTGTCGACAGCGACCCGCCGAGATCGCGTGTGCGCGCACCCTCGGTGACCGCCGCGTCGGCGGCCTTCTCGATCGCGGCCGCCTCGGCCTCGAGGCCGAGGGAGTGACGGAGCATCATCGCGGCCGAGAGGATGGTGCCGAGCGGGTTCGCGATCCCCTTCCCGGCGATGTCCGGCGCGGAGCCGTGGATCGGCTCGTAGAGGCCAGGGCCGCCCGCCCCGATGGACGCGGACGGGAGCATCCCCATCGAGCCGGCGAGCACCGAGGCCTCGTCCGTGAGGATGTCGCCGAACATGTTCTCGGTGACGACGACGTCGAGCGAGGCAGGGGCCGTGACGAGCCGCATCGCCGCGGTGTCGACGAGCATGTGGTCTAGCGCGACGTCCGGGTTCGCGGCGCCGATCGCGGTCGTGACCTGCCGCCACAGCCGGGAGGACTCGAGCACGTTCGCCTTGTCGACGGACGTGACCTTGCGGCGGCGGCCGCGCGCGAGCTTGAACGCGAGCTCGACGACCCGGCGCACCTCGAAGTCGTAGTACTCGAGCGTGTCGAACGCGCGGACGTGGCCGTCCTTCTCGTCGCGCCCCTTCGGCTGGCCGAAGTAGAGGCCGCCGGTGAGCTCGCGGATGACGAGCAGGTCGACGCCGGCGAGCCGATCGGGCTTGAGCGGCGAGGCGTCCACGAGCGCCGGGTGCACGCGCACCGGGCGCAGGTTCGCGAAGACGCCGAGCCCCTTGCGCAACGCGAGCAGCCCCTGCTCCGGCCGGACCTTCGCCGCGGGGTCGTCCCACTTCGGCCCGCCGACCGCGCCGAGGAGCACCGCGCTCGATGCCTGGCAGGCGGCGAGCACCTCCGGCGTGAGCGCAGTCCCGTGCCGATCGATGGAGCATCCGCCCATGAGGTGCTCGGGGAGCTCGAACGTGTGGCCGCCCTTCCTCGCCACCGCCTCGAGCACGCGGATCGCCTCCGCGGTCACCTCCGGCCCGATGCCGTCA